>JAJQBR010000067.1 GCA_021203185.1 Clostridiales bacterium | reverse complement strand
GTAGGATGGTTCCAAGCGTCTAACTATTGCCAATAATTTTGAGAGTTGCTATAGTCACAGCAACTCCCGAAGGTTATTCGTTTGCGCCGCCTGACTTTCCTTCGATACAGCTGACAGCGTCTATTGTTGAAGATGGCATTCGCCAGATGACCGACCGACTTCGTGAGGAGTTGGCGACAAGCCTGTTTCCTCCAAATGCTAGTCCGATGACAGAAATTGAACTTGCTCCAGGCCAATTTGTGGTGCAGTGTGTACTGTAGAAGGCACAACGGCATTTTGAACTTTTTACCCCGAAATAGCGTCCTATTTCGGGGTAAAATCATGACACAGGGCCATTGCAGGGCCATACATTTATTTATTTTTTTCTATGTTTGGGTTTTGTAATTCCCCGAAAAAGTTCTGATTTTTTCACTTTTTAGCAATAATTCGCTGCTTTCTCAAAATCGCGTAGGGCCATATTAGGGCCATGAACCATTCTTTTTGTTGCATCCTTCGGAACAAAAGCGGCTTAAAAGTAAAGAAAAAGTTCTGAAACCATCAGATTTCAGAACTTTTTATGGTTGCGGGGGCCGGATTTGAACCAACGACCTCCGGGTTATGAGGATGACAACATTTGGATTCTTCAAAAATTGTTCCCATAATAGCACATTTCTGTGGGTTTAGGAAGCCTTTTTAGACCATTTATACACAGTTCCTGATTCGCCGCAAACAGGGGCGTTTAGGTTGGGGTAAATTTGGGGCCTATGAACAATTATATATTGCTGTAGCTTTTTGTCGATATTTGAGATATAATAAAGAAAAAAGCGCGGAGGCAAATCATCGTGGACAAAAAGCAAAAAACCATTTTAACCGTAGACGAGCAAATCCAGCATCTCCAGCAAAAGGGCGTAAAATTTGAAAAAATGTCCGTAAAGAATGCAAAAGAGTACTTAACCTTACACAATAACTATTTCAAACTTGCATCCTATCGCAAAAACTTTCCAAAGCATCCGGGTGGCCCACATGCTGGCACCTATATTGATCTTGACTTTGCAATGCTCAAGGATTTGTCTATCATCGATATGTATTTGCGGTATACCTTACTTCAAATGGCATTAGACATTGAACATTTTGCTTAGGTAAGATTGATGCGAGCTGTAGAAAGCAGTGGAAACGATGGATACCAAATTGTTACCGATTATATGGAGGCGCTCCGTGCCAATGATGCTAAAACCGGTCGGCACTCTTATGAGATTCTGCAACAGGATCTGAATCGAAACCGAAATAGTTCGTATTGTGGCGGAATTATCAGTGCCTATAATGGCTGTTATCCTGTATGGGCTTTTGTTGAAATCATCCCGTTTGGAGACTTCGTTCATTTTTACAAGTTTTGCGGAAATGCTTTTCAGTGTAAAGATATGATCGATCAGTATTACCTGCTTCAAACAACAAAAGAACTCCGAAACGCTGCCGCGCACAACAACTGCATTATCAATGACATAAGCTCAAAGAACAGCCGATATAAGTGCAATCATGGTATGCTCCGTGCACTGGACAGTATTTCAAAATCCACCAGAGATAGGAAGCTCCTCAACGAACACCTTCGGCAAATTGTTACGTTGCTCTATACGCACTCAGTTATCGTTACAAGCGATGGGATACACCGAATGGAGCGGGATGCGCTTCATAAATTGACAGCCAGAATGTATCAACATATTGACTATTATTCGGGAAATCCTACTATCTTGTCTGGCTTTGGTTTCCTAAAATCTGCCATTGACATTTTCTTTCCCTGAGAGTATAATACGGGTACATGGAAAAAATGTTGAATCATTTTTGCGGAGCGGAATTGTGTATGCGATTTCGCTCTATTTTTGTCAAATGAAAGTCCTCTGTTCATTCTATTAGCAAACAACACGCCGCTATCCTGCGCACAGGATAGCGGCATTGTTGTACCCGTCAGACAGATGATTGGTACAGGTTGCTTACTGATTTTCACATTCCTTACGCCGCTACCGGCGGAAGAATCCCTTGTGTCTGGAGTGGGGACCAAGTTCCAACCCGGACATAAATTTTACTCTAGGTCAGACCAAACCTTTCTACAGAAGAACACCAGAAACGTTGAACACAGAGCAAACCTTGCTGTTTCCAGTAGCCTCAAAAACGTTCGTCTGGCCGCTCTCTTTCAACAAAACTTACTAGGATGCAGGCTCCAACTGCTTCCAGATTTCTTGCTGCATTTGCTTGGCAATCCGTTCCGATTCGGCGGTCAGGTTGCCGTCATCGTCTAAGATGGGCGTATCCAAAATTGCCTTAACTGCGCCTGCTATGGACCTTGCCTGCGCAATGACCTTCCACTCATCAGCAGAGAGACCTCTTGCGTCTACCTTCCGCTTGGCATCCGTTTCCTTGCTCGCAATGATTTGCTTCATCTCGTAGGCCAGCGGCTCCAGAACGGCGTTCAAACTGAGCAAAAAGCGTTCAAACATCGCGGAACGTTTCCGGATACCGATGCAAAGCACCGCTGCAGCATCCATTTCTTCCCGGAATACCTTCGCCTGCGCCAGGTTTTCATAGGCTTTATCCTTGTTTGCGGAGGCTTTTGCACCCACGACGAACCCCAGCACCGCCAGCGCCGGGCCTGCCACAAGGCCGCCCAGCACGGCAGTTCCTCCGGCCATGCCAAGCCCACCGGCGGCCAGCGAACCGCCGCCAAAAAAGGCGAGGGTGGCGTTTGTGGCAGCAGCGCCGCTGAGGGAGGCGATAGCAGTCCCTGTGGAGGCGGTTGCCAGCGCCCCCGCCGCGCCGTAAGCGCCAAAGGCAGTAAGCGCACCGGCCACCGCGCCGGACGCCATTCCGCCCACCATAGAGGACGCCATCGCCTGTACCTGTTTTAACTGCTGAAAGCTCTTTTGGTCCAGAACCAGCTTCTGCAATTCGTCCAACCCTTCGGATTCCACCATATCTACATTTTTCAGCTTTTCAAACTCCTCGATAAAGGACTTGATGCTGGTGTCCAGAACATACACCTTCTGTTCGCCCAAATCGCTGAGCGCCATCTTGCAGTTCTCCCGGCAGGTGTTGATTTTATCAGTTGCCTGGTTTACGATTCGCCGTGCGCGTGCAGTGGTATCCTTCGCGTCCTTCTGGTCGATTCCGGCCTTAACGGATTTACCGACACCGAGCGCACCTGTTCCGGCAGCTATCCCGATAAATAACAATGGTATCATATCTGTTTCCTCCTTTACATAGCCAACTCTTGAATGCTGATCTTGATGCTCCGATGCAGTTTGTCAATCGCCTCATCGATTCGTTTCAGCTTTTCATCCTGTTCCGGTCCCTCAGTATAGGTGTCCAGCACCCACCCTCTCTGCTTGGTCAGGGCGGCCATGGTGTCGGCGGTGGCTATCATCTCTTGGTAAAGCACCTTCGGAATTTTCCACGTGTCCAGCAAATAATGGACGATTTCCTGCTCAGGTTTAGAGTAATCGGTGTCCGCATACCCCAGATTCACCAGGTTCCAAATCATTCGCGCATGGTCAGGGAGATTTCCAGAGGGTAACCACCAGTGATATTGGGTGCCCCCGGTATCTCTTATTTCCCCCATTGAACTTTCAACTTTGATTATGCTGAGCATATCCTGGTTATTACTTGTTACCAGCTTGCAGAAATCAATGACCTCTTTTTTCCAGCTTTCCTCTAACTTCAATCTGTTGCACAGTGTCCCAAACATCCGCTCCTCACTGTAAGAGATCCTGCCGTCCGCCATCATGTACAGATAATACAAGGCGGCTTCTCTTTCTTGGCTTAAATATAAACTAACATAATTCACTCCGAACATAATATTTTCACCTCAAAACACAAATATTTCGTCTGAAAGCATAAGGTCCTTAAATTCTTCTACGTTTGAAAACTTCACCTCCCCACCGAACGCCTGGGTAATGGCGTTGGCTCCCTGAATAACCTGGTCTGCGTCCCCGGTGTCCAGTGCGTCCTGGATGCCCGCGAAGGAGGCCCGGAAACAGTCCATTGTGTCGGACAGATACGTGTTGATGAGCGTTTCCATCTCTTCCCGGTATTGCCGAATCATCCGGGCGTAATCCTCGCAGGCCTGCTCCACCTGGAGCCGATGCTCATGGGCCATCCGCTCCTCCTTCAACGAGGAGACCAGCACGCCGTAGGCCGCAGACGAGAACGCATACCCGACCATACCGCCAATCATGCCGCTCACAACGGGAATTGGAATCACCGCCTGTCCAATCACGGTGAACATCGACGAGGAAACCATTCCAGCGCCCTCCTCGCCCAGCGTCTCCAGACAGGTCAGGCCGTCGATTTCTCCTGAGAAGTACCGGGCCAGAGTTTGGGACGCACGCACCGCTGTCATAGCGATTGCGGCTGGGGCGTTTGTCTTGTTTGCGACCACGCGAAGGGTCTCCGAGCTTGAATTTTGCATCGCCCCCTTGATGGCAGTACCTGCAAAGCCGGTAGCGTATCCTCCTGCGCCAGCCTCCGCAGTCGCTTTCGCAACGTCCCGAACTGCATCCTCCGGTTCAATCTCTCCTTTGGCGACAGCGACCAGGCTGTTGATCATTGCAAAGCTGCCGCCAATCAGGGCCGAGGTTCCCGCCATCTGCACACCCGCCCGGTGCGACAGCTTGGCAACGTCTGCCGCAGTGGAAAGTCCCGGATGCTCCCGCGCAAAGACCGCTTCTTTGCTGCTGACAGAGCTTTTTCTCGTGTTCTTCTTGATTTTGTTTAACCGTTCGAGCTTTTTCTGGATTTGTTCTGTCTGCTCGGTGTTGCCACTCTCTTTTGCGCGCTCCAACTGTTTTGACAGCGCTTCAATCTCTTTGTCCGCCTCCTGGATGATCTTGTCGTACTGATCAGAGGGGACTTCGATTTTCGTGTCGTTGTCGAAATATTTGTCGTACTTCTTGGACTGAAATTTTTTGAGCGCCCTGGCCGCATCCCCCTGGCCGGTGGGGTCACTTTCCGATGTACCCACAAACTTGATCTGCGTTTCAGAGCCTTCAATCACATTACCCTGGGCATCTACCACCACGGTGTCATACATCGGATCGTTCACACGGCCTATGTCGTCTGTCCTCACCTTTCGGGTGGGATCACCGTTGATGATTTTCTCAGCGTTGTCCTTTGCGGTGGATTTGACCTCCGCCGAAAAACCCGCCTGCTGATGGATGTTTTGATATTTATAGTCCGGGTTGACCTTTTCCTGAGAGATTTGCTTCAATCCCTTTGTCAGCGTCTTCCCGGCCTCGTTGTCCACGCCGCTGTAGGCAACGAAGTGTTCCTTCACCGCAGAGCCGTGTCTCTGCACCGTTTCATACGCGGCACCGGAAATCGCGGCGTCCCGCAGGCCGTTTTTCCCTCGTTCTTTTTTCCCTTTATCGCTTACGCTGCTGTAAGCAGCATAGTGTTCCTTCGCTGCGGAGCCGAATCTCTGCACTGCTTCATATGCGGCACCAGCGATTGCGGCATCCCGCTCGCTTTTCCGCTGCTCTTTTTTCTCTTCGTCATTCATATCTGTTCTCCTCATTGGGGGTACGCCCTAGGATACGCTGATGCTCAGACTGTCTTTCTACATACAACAGTTGCCGTTCTGCGCTCAGCCCATAATCATGTTTCGGTAACTGCCGAAAATAAACTCTTTTTTGATTTCGCGGATAAACTCCTTGTCGCTGATTAGTCGTTGAACCATCACCAGCAGGCCACCAATGTCCAACTGCTTTATAGCGGTTTTATTCCCTAGTGCCACATTCCCTCCAACCCAGAGGACATTGCTGGAGGTAGCGATGACATTAGAATATGTAATTATTTTCCTAGTGCGGATGCTGTACATATCTTTTGATATTCCATCGGCAGGGTTATACATGAGCATATGGACGATAGAAATGATGATGTTAATAAGTTCCGCCAGTTTCGCCGAAGCTCCTACTTTTATCAGATCGCCGGCGCTTACGTACTTAGTCAGCCGTTCAACATCCTTGTTGGAAAGGATGAGATTGGCCGCCGGAATCTGGATTCCGCAAGGCGTATACAAATCTGTGCCAATATGAATGATTTGCTTAATTAGCGATACCACAAGCGCGCTCGGCTGTTCTTGCGTTCGCTCTATTACATTTTCCAGCATTACAATAGTTGACCCATATGTCGCAATCCGCGGGTCCTTATAATCTGATGTATAAACGATATGATTGGTCGTCAGCACCGGAATACCAATCCCTTTTACCGCAATCGGTGTTTTCACACAGGTAATGGTATTGGTCATGATGTTGCCTGTGCCAAAAATCAGGCCCAAAACAGGATCATGCCCCAACGTAGAGTAGCGGTGGTTTGCACCCTTAAACAGATTCATCTTCTCTGTAGGGATATAGGATTCTATATCGAAATCCCACATTCTGCTTTTACCTTTTAAGTAGTCGATTTGTGCTTTTGTCAATGGAGCTGTCGCATCATAGGGAACGCCCAGTTTCGTAATAATATGTTCCATTGACGCATGGTAAGGCCCCTCCTCCTCTTCCGGATCGGCCCCAAACTGCTGCAATATTTTTTCCTGGAATTTATGTAGAGTGTCTTCCTTTTGGTTTCCCTGGCCGGCCTTTTCCGGTTTGGTCAGTTCATTCAGAATGACCCATCTAGCGACCTGCAACCCTGTAGACGCGAACAAAAATGGGATGTCCTTTCCATTCAGCCCTGTTTGATTTTCAAACTCCTGATCCAAGTCGTCCAGTATTTCCCTTGTATTATGGGCCACTGTTGCGACCCGGTTCGCCTCCTGTTGGCCTTCCTCCAGGCTGTTGATGGTATTATCCATGCGGCCTTTAATCTGGGATTTTCTTTTTCGGAACTCTTCGCTGCTCATGATTTCACCTCGCATAAATACTTCAGCTCCGCAATCTGCATCTTTGTTTTGGAAATTTCACCCAGCATATCACAAATCATGCCCATTAATTCCTGACACTCGGCGTTTCCCTTAGGGAATCTCCAGGGCGACAGCATTTAAAATTAGCCCAGGAGAATAGACAAAAACGCTTCAGGA
>JAJQBR010000099.1 GCA_021203185.1 Clostridiales bacterium | reverse complement strand
GAGCGCTTGAATGGCATTCAAGAGGTCAGCGGTTCGATCCCGCTTATCTCCACCACGGTTAGAACAGCTCGTTTTCGATTGAAACGGGCTGTTTTTCTGTCCTCGCAGCAATGGAACCACATACGGAAAAAACACGGCGAACCCGCCGTGCTTTTACGGTTTCAAGTCAAATTTGAACGGCCGGAACGTTCCCGCTGCCGCAGGAAGTGGAACACCATCCCCGCCGAGTAGCACAGGGCCAGCTCCCAGGCCATGGGGTTTGCCAGACAGATACCGGTGAAGCCCAGCGCCGTCACCGCCAGCCAGCCGCCAATGGTCCGCCCGATCAGCTCGCCTGCGCCGCTGAAAATGGCGTGGACGCTGTAGCCCATGCCCTGGAGGGTGTTGCGGAAGATCATCAGCGCCCCGTGGAGGCAGAACAGGGTACTGATAATGCCTAAATATTGGATGGAATAGGTCGCCTCCGCGCTGGTGGAGGTCCCCAGCACCAGATGGGTGAACCAGGGCTTGCCGAAGTAGATGACCACCCACGCCGCGGCGCAGTAGGTCCACTGGATGGTCAGACCCGCCCGGAGGCCCTGCCAGATGCGGTCGGTGCGCCCCGCGCCGTCGTTTTGGCTGACGTAGGTGACCATGCCCATACCCACGCTCTCCATGGGAAGGGTGAACATCTGCCGGACCTTTTCGCCTGCCGTCTGCCCGGCCACGGCCACGGTGCCGAAGGTGTTCAGCGCCCCCTGCATGACCACAGCGCCCACGGCGGAGACGGAGTATTCAAACCCCATGGGGTAACCAATGACCGCCAGTTCCCGCAGGTGCCGCCGGGAGAGGCCCATCCGTTGGCCGCTGCCCCGGAGCAGAGCGGTTTTGGCGGCGAGCCACCACAGGCACAGCAGGCCGCTGACCAGCTGGCTGGTGATGGTGGCCCAGGCAGCCCCGGCCACGCCCATGCGCAGCACTGCCATAAAGATGTAGTCCAGGGCGATGTTCAAAAAGCTGGAGGCAAGCAGAAACCAGAAGGGCCGGGTGGAGTCCCCGGAGGCCCGCAGTGTCGCCGCCAGGTAGTTGTAGAGGGCGGAAGCGGGCAGGCCCAGGAAAATGATGCGGATATAAGTGGTCGCGTCGGAGAAGATGTCCTCCGGCGTCTGAATCAGCCGCAGCAACGGCCCGGCCAGCAGCAGTGTGATTGCGGTCAGAGCCAGGAAGGTGGCCAGTCCCAGCCAGCAGCCGTTCCAGAAGCTTCGCTGAAACTCATCGTTCCGGTGAGCGCCGGTGGCCTTGCCCAAAGGGACGGCAAAGCCGATGCAGGCCCCCTGGACGAAGCCCAAAATCAAAAAGTTCAGCGGGTAGGTGGCTCCCACCGCCGCAAGCGCCTCGGTCCCCACGATGCGGCCCACCATCACCGTGTCCACGAAGCTGTAGAGCTGCTGAAAAAGCGTCCCCAACACCAGAGGCAGTGAGAAAAGCAAAATTTGGGTGATGGGGCGGCCCTGGGTCAGGTCCATTGCGCTGGTTTTCATAGGCGTCCTCCGGTCAAATAGGTGTGTCCCTATTATAATGCGTACTGAACGAAGCCGCAAGCATTATTATAATATCTGACTGTCCCTTTTACTCAGCCATGTGCCAGAAACCCCTCCGCCACCGCCTCGGTGGTGGAGGGGTTTCACGCCGGAATTACTGACAAGGCTGATTCAAAGGGACAACCAGATTATAATAAAGCGAAAACCGCAATTGCAAGGCCGAGCGGATAAGAATTTTACAGGAAAAGCACTTTGCAAAACTGTCCATCTGTTGTATGATAGAAGCAGAACAACAGAATTGCGAGGAGGAATTGTATGACTTCCCAACAGCCCCTGACCGGGGAACAGCTGCGCTACCTGACCCTGCTCTCGGAAAAATACCCCACCGTCGCAGCAGCCGCCAGCGAAATCATCCGCATTGAGGCGCTGCTGCGCCTGCCCAAAGGGACGGAACACTTTATGAGCGACCTCCACGGCGAACACGAGGCGTTTGTCCACATCCTCAACAGCGCCTCCGGCGTGATTCGGGAGAAAATCGACCTGCTCTTTTCCGACACCGTCCCGGCACGGGAGCGGGCGGATTTGGCCACCTTAATTTACTATCCCGACGAAAAGCTGCCGGAGCTGAAGGGCGGGCAGCCCGACCTGAAGGGGTGGTACAGCACCACATTGCTGCGGCTGGTGGAGCTGTGCCGTCTGGTCTCCAGCAAGCACACCCGCGCTCACGTCCGCAAGTGTCTGCCGGAGAGCTGCGCCCACATCCTGGACGAGCTGCTCCACGCTCACTTTGAGGACCACGACAAGCAGCTCTATTACAATGAAATCATCCAGAGCATCATCCGCTACAACCGGGCGGACGCCTACATCGTCCGGCTGTGCCAGCTCATCAAGCGGCTGGCGGTGGATCAGCTGCACATCGTAGGGGATTTGTTTGACCGGGGACCCCGGCCCGACCGGATTTTGGACCAGCTAATGGAATACCACAATGTGGACATCCAGTGGGGTAACCACGACGTGGTCTGGATGGGCGCCGCTGCGGGCAGCCCCATCTGTATTCTGACGGTGCTGAAAACCACCCTTTCCTACAATAATCTGGAGATGTTGGAGACGGGTTACGGCATCAGCCTGCGCACTCTGGATCAGATGGCGGAGCGAGTCTACGGTGGGTCGGATGTGACGCTGTGGCGGCCCCACGGCGGCAATCAGGACCGCTGGGAGGAGACCGCCCGGATGCACAAGGCAGTTACCATCCTGATGTTTAAGGTAGAGGCCCAGGTCATTGCCCGAAACCCGGACTTTCAGATGCAGGGCAGGGATTACCTGAACCAAATCGACTACAAGGCCGGAACCGTCCTGTGCGGCGGCAAGCGGTATCCCCTCCGGGATACGGACTTCCCCACGGTGGACCCGACCTGTCCCGGCGCCCTGACAGATGAGGAAACAGAGGTGTTGGACGAGTTGATTCGGGGTTTCCGCCAGAGCGAAAAGCTCCAGCGGCACATCCGCTTCCTCTACGCCCAGGGGACGGTGTACAGCTGCTGCAACGGCAACCTGCTCTACCATGGGGCGGTACCCATGACCGAGGCGGGGGATTTCGCTGCCGAAACCTTTGAAGGCCAGTCCTACCGGGGACGGGCGCTGTTCGATTACTGTGACCGCCGGGCGCGGCAGGGTTATTTCGCCCCGGAGGGCAGCCCGGAACGGCAGGCGGGGCAGGACTTCCTGTGGTATCTGTGGTGCGGCTCTCTGTCGCCCATCTTTGGCCGCAGCGCCATGACCACCTTCGAGCGGCTGTATATTGCGGACAAATCCACCCACGCCGAGGTGAAAAACCCCTACTATGCCCACATCAACGGCCCCCACGCGGAGGAGACTGCGGAAAAGATTTTGGCGGAGTTCGGCCTCACCGAGGAGAGCAGCCATATTTTCAACGGCCATGTTCCCGTTCGGGCCATCGAGGGGGAAAGCCCCGTGAAGGGCGGCGGCAAGCTGGTCGTCATCGACGGCGGATTCTGCCGAGCCTACCACAGCAAAACCGGCATCGCCGGATATACGCTGATTTACAGCAGCCGGGGGTTGACCCTGCGTACCCACCAGCCCTTTGAAAGCACTGAAAAGGCCATCCGGGACGACGAGGACATCGACAGCCAGAGCGAGCGCATTTACACCGCGCCTCAGCGGGTGCTGGTGCGGAACACCGACGAG
Organism: Clostridiales bacterium; assembly: GCA_021203185.1. GTDB lineage: Bacteria > Bacillota > Clostridia > Oscillospirales > Oscillospiraceae > Onthomonas. The sequence continues at coordinate 34,121 of JAJQBR010000099.1, read as the reverse complement.
GGCAAAAAAGAGGAGGCCCGCATCGCCGATTTGGAGCGGCTGGTCTGGGCCTACCAGAACGGCGTGCTGCACGAGGCGGGGTAATGGAAATTAGCAATTAGCAATGTGCAATTAGCAATTATGGGGGAATCCAGCCGTTTGCCATGAAGGGAACCGCTCTTTGACGGCAGAGGGGGGGGTTCTGGTACGGGGCTGAATAAAGGAAATCGTCAAATCATATAAGCCTACAGCGGAGAAGGCGGACAATACCCGTCCTCTCCGCTATTTTCTCATCTGCACGTTGGAACATATGATGAATCGAACAAATGTTTGACATTTGACCTGACCTGTGGTATGCTGTTGTGCGCCGAAGGGGGGAGACGCTGTGGAACGGACGATTTTGCACTGTGACCTGAACAACTTCTTTGCCTCGGTGGAGCTGCTGGATCACCCGGAGCTGCGGGAGCAGCCGGTGGCGGTCTGCGGCGACCCGGCCTCCCGCCACGGCATTATTCTGGCGAAAAACGAGCTGGCAAAGGCCCGCAAGGTTCAGACGGCGGAGACCATTTGGCAGGCCCAGCGGAAATGCCCCGGTCTGGTGCTGCTCCCCTCCCACCACAGCAAGTACCGCCACTATTCTCAGCGCATTAACGCTATTTACCAGCGGTACACCGACCTGGTGGAACCGTTTTCCATCGACGAGAGCTGGCTGGACGTGACGGGCAGCCTGCATCTGTTCGGCAAGGACGGAAAGGGCCTGGCCGACGAGCTGCGGGCGGTGGTTCGCGCGGAGCTGGGACTGACCATCTCCGTGGGGGTCAGCTTTAACAAGGTCTTTGCCAAGCTGGGCAGCGACTACAAAAAGCCCGACGCCACCACCGTCATCACAAGGGAAAACTTCACCGCCATCCTGTGGCCCCTGCCGGTGGACGACATGATTTTTGTGGGCCAGGCGGCGCGAAAGGTGCTGAATCAGTACGGCATTAAAACCATCGGCGACCTGGCGCGGGCCGACCGGGAGGCGCTGGTCACGCTGATGGGCAAGCAGGGGGGACAGCTCTCCGACTATGCCCGGGGGCTGGATCACAGCCGGGTGGTTCCCGCCAGCGAACAGCCGCCCCCCAAGAGCGTGGGCAACGGCCTGACCTTCCGCAGGAACCTGATGGGACTGGAGGAGGTGCGTACCGGGCTGGAGCTGCTCAGCGACAGCGTGGCCACCCGCCTGCGGCGGAAGGAGCTGAAATGCACCTCCGTTCAGGTCACCATCCGGGACCCGAATTTTAAGACCATCACCCGCCAGATGGGGCTGTCCGCCCCTACCTATCTGGCCCGGGAGATCACCGAGGCGGCGCTGACGCTGGTGCGGCGGAACTGGGACCTGCGCGCCCCCATTCAGATGCTGACCGTCACCGGCCAGAACCTGATTTCGGAGTGGGAGGCCGCCGAGCAGATGGACCTGTTCGCCCCCGCCGCTGCCCCCAGGCGGGAAAAGCTGGAGCGGCTGGAAAAGGCGATGGACGCCATCCGCTCCCAGTACGGAAAGGACGCAATTATGTTAGGCTCTTTGCAAAATACGACCCTGAAAGGAGAGGGCAAGCCGGAATGAAGAAACTCATCTCCCTTCTGCTGTCTCTGCTGCTGCTGACCGGCTGTGCGGCCCAGCCTGCCGAAACCGAGGCGGAAACCACTGTGGCCTGCACCACTTACCCGGTGTATCTGCTGGCCCAGGCCGTCACCCAGGGGGTGGACGGGGTGGAGCCGGTGCTGGTCATCAACCAGCAAATCAGCTGTCTCCACAACTACACCCTGACCATGCGGGACATGAAAACCATCGAAGCCTGCGATCTGCTGGCCATCAACGGGGCGGGGCTGGAGGACTTTTTGGACGATGTGCTGGAGGGCCGGGACTACCTGGACTGCTCCCAGGGCATCGAGCTGGACGAGGGAGACGAGGACCACGAGGAAGGCTCCGGCCACGCCCATGACGAGGAGACCGACGCCCACATCTGGCTGGACCCGGCGCGGGCGGCGCAGATGGCCGCGAATCTGGCGGAAGGGCTGGCCCAGGCCGACCCGGACAACGCCCAGGCGTACCAGTCCAATGCGGAAACGATTCAAGAATCCCTCTCCGACTTGCAGGCGGAGTTGACGGAGCAGCTGGCGGACCTCTCCTGCCGCCAGCTCATCACCTTCCACGACGGGTTCCACTACTTCGCCCAGGCGTTTGACCTGGAAATCGTCGCCGCTGTGGAGGAGGAGGAAGGCTCCGAAGCCTCCGCCCGGCGTATTACCGAACTGGCGGCCCTCATCGACCAGTATCAAATCCCCGCCATTTTCACCGAGGTCAACGGTTCCGACTCCACCGCCCGGGCGCTGGCCCAGGAGCGGGACATCGGCGTGTTTGCCCTGGACCTGGGCATGAGCGACGCGAACGTCCCGGAGGGGCTGGAGGGCCTGGACGCTTACGAAGCCATTCTCCGGCAGAATGTGGAAACCATTTTGGAGGCGTACCCATGAAGAAAACCAAGCACATCGGCGTGACCACCGGCTGCTCCGGGAGCTGCTGCCTCCGGGTGGATAAGCTGTCCGTCTCCCTGGGCGGGGATCAAATCCTCAGCGACGTGAGCTTTCACCTGCACTGTGGCGAGCTGATTGCGCTGATTGGCCCCAACGGGGCGGGGAAAAGCTCTTTGTTCAAGTCCATTTTGGGGCAAATGCCCCATTCCGGCAGCATCACCTTCCAGACCGCCCAGGGCCGGGCCATGAAGCCCCGCATCGGCTACGTACCCCAAAGCCCCAGCTTCGACCCCAGCGACCCGGTCAGCGTACTGGACCTGTTCATCTGCTCCGGCTCCAACTGGCCGGTGTGGCTGCCCGTCCCCAGGCGGCTGCGGGAGCAGGTGCTGTCCTGCCTGGCCCGCGTCCACGGGGAAGAACTGATTGACCGGCGGGTGGGCGCTCTCTCCGGCGGCGAATTGCAGCGGGTGCTGCTGGCAATGGCGCTGGAGCCGCTGCCCAACATCCTCATTCTTGACGAGCCTATGTCCGGCGTGGACATGGAGGGGGAACAGCAGCTCTTCGCCCTGCTGGACGACATCCGCACCCGGTACGACCTGTCCATTCTGCTGTCCACCCACGACTTTGGCACGCTCCAGCTGGTGGACAAGGTCATTCTGCTCAAGCAGCAGATTTTGAAGGTCGGCGCCCCCCAGGAGGTGCTGGAGTCCGAGCAGTTCAAACAGCTTTTTTCCATCCACCGGCAATAAGGCGTGTGCGGTAACGGAGCCGCTCAGTCAATGTGCAATGTGCAATTAGCAATGTGCAATGGAGCAAAGGCAAACGCCCACGGTTTTCACCGGTCGCAATCACAAACGCACACAAAAAAATATTTGGATAAGCGTGAAAAACAGCTTAATTGCTAACTGCTCATTGCTAATTGCAAATTGATATAGGAGGTTTTCGGTATGCAGCTGTGGTATGCCCTGGTGGACCTGCTGCCCTTTTCCTGGGCGGAGCCGGGCAGTATGTACTTTATGAAAAACGCGCTGTTGGCGGTGCTGGTCATTTCGCCGCTGTTCGCCCTGCTGTCCACGCTGGTGGTGGAACACGGCATGGCCTTTTTCTCCGACGCGCTGGGCCACTCCGCCTTTGCGGGGCTGGCCATCGGCGCGTTGTGCGGCCTGGCGGACGCGACCTGGGCGGCGGTGGCCCTGTCGGTGGTGTTCTCTCTGCTCTTCACCTGGGTGGTGCAGAAAACCGCCATGTCCAGCGACACGGTTATCGGCGTGTTTTCCTCCACTGCCATTGCTCTGGGCATCTTTCTCTCCACCCTGGACGGCGGCAGCTTCACCAAGTTCAACTCCCTGCTCATCGGGGACATCCTCTCGGTCTCGCCGGGGAAAATCGGCCTGTTGGCGGTGATTTTGACGCTGGTGGTGGTGCTGTGGGTGTTTCAGATGAACAATATGACCCTCTCCGCCGTCCATCCCGCCCTGGCCAGCAGCCGGGGCATCCGGCTGTGGCAGCTGGACGCGCTGTTTAACTGCGCGGTGGCGGTAGTGGTCACCCTGTCCATGACCTGGGTGGGCCTGCTGGTTATCAACTCTCTGCTGGTGCTGCCCGGCGCAGCCGCCCGCCAGCTGGCCGGGAATATGCGGCAGTACACCCTGTTTGCCCTGCTGGGGGCGGTGGTTTGCGGTGTAGGGGGGCTGCTGCTCAGTTTTTATGTGGGGTCCTCCACCGGCTCCTGTATCACCCTTTTGCTGGCGGTGTACTTCTTTGCGGCCTTCGCCCTGGGGAGAAAACTCCACGCGTGACAAAGTGACGGTTCAGAGCGCCTGCGGCTTCCCGCAGGCGTTTCTGTTATTTGGCGCAGCAAACAGGGCCTTATGTGACCTTATCTGCCTCAATTTGTCCTTCCAGAGAGAACGATTGTGCTTTTCCCTTGACGATTTGGAAGTTCCTTGTTATACTTGATTTAACTTGTTAAAGGAATGGTTGACCGGCATGGGTTACAGCGGCATCAATTTGGAAAACGTGAAGAGCTTTAACCGCAGCGCCATTTTGAAGCTGCTGAACGACCAGGGGGAGATGTCCCGAAAGGACATTGCCGCCCGGCTCGGCCTGACGCCTGCCACAGTGTCGGTGATTTGTTCCGAGCTGCTCGCCGCGCAGATCCTCTGTGAGATGGGGGAGATGAAGGAGGATCGGCGGGCGGGCCGGAAAAAAATCCTGCTGGGCATCAATTACAGCCGCTTTTTCGTACTGTCCGTCAGCATCGAGGACACCGACACCTGCGTCACCCTCAGCGATATGCGCTGCCGTCCCAGCGGGCAACGGCGCCTTGCCACCGATGAAAACGCCAGCCCGGAGGAATTTCTCTGCCGGGTGGCGGAGGCGGGCCGGGAACTGCTCCGGGACGTCGGCGTGGACGCCGCCCATCTGCTGGGCGCAGGGGTCTCCATCCCCGGCACGGTGCGGCGGGAGAACGGCATCTGCCTGTCCTATCGCCTGTGGGAAGGCAAGGTCAACGTGCGGGAGATCCTCCAGCGGGAGCTGGGGCTGCCCGTCATTGTGGAGAACAACGTCAAAGCCTTTGCGGAGGCGGAAATGGTCTACGGCAGCGGCAAGGAGCAGGAGAATTTGCTGTTTGTCAAGTGGGGGCCAGGCGTGGGTGCATCCTTCGTTATTCACAAGCAGATTTACGAGAGCCGCCGGTTCAAATCTGCCGAAATCGGCCACATGATTACGGGGTGGGAGGATCCAGGCACTGGCCGCATTTGCTGTGGTCGGTTGGAGACCCGCGTTTCCACCCACGCCATTGCCGACCAAGTTCGCGCCCAGTGTACGCAGGAGGCCATGCCGCAGCTTTACCGGAACCGGGACGGAGACCTCTCCTCCATCGCGGCCTCCAACATCACCGAGTGGATCGCCTGCGGCGACAGGGGAATGTGGCAGATCGTGGAGGCGGATGTAGATCTGCTGGCAAGGGCGGTGTGCAACATCGTCACCTTTTTGGCCCCGGATCAGACCATTTTTTACGGCAATATGTTCGAGCTGCCCACCATGCGGGAGCGGTTCCTGGCCGCCTGCCAGCGGTACAGCGCCGACTACCGGGAGGGCGACTTCTCCCGCTCCCGGCTCAGCGACAAGCTGGACTACATCGGCCCCCTGGCCATTGTGGTGAACGAGCTGTTCCTCTCCGGCCGCGCTGTCAGCGCGCTTGGCGCGAACCAACCGCCTGAGGACTGAAAATCATTCCGAAAGAGCGAAATAACCGAAAATCAAAGCATTTTTCGCACCGTATCTGTTCTGTTTGACAGATACGGTGCTTTTTTGCGTTTCTTTACAAAAACCTTACCGCGCCCTGGTTTCGGACTTTACACGCTTTCGTTACAATAGATACGAACAGCATTCTGCGGCAAGAGGACGCTGTGAAAAGAAACATCCAAAAGACAGAAAAAGGATGGAACGTACCATGAGAAAAATCGGGAAAATTGCCCCGCTTGTGCTGGCGGCGGCGCTGCTGCTGACCGGCTGCGGCGGGACGTCTATCGGCCTTGCGGCGGTGGACGGGCTGGAAGCGCTGGGAGAGGTTCAGGTGGTCTCCCGCGAAGAAGGGTCCGGCACCCGCAGCGCCTTCGCGGAGCTGTTGGGCTTTGACGGCAGCGAGGACGAGAGCAAATCGGACGACACCACCGACGCCGCTTTGGTGGTGGAGGACGCGGAAGCGGTGATTGAAGCGGTGCGGAATGACCCATCGGCGGTAGGCTACATCTCCATGGGCGCGCTGGAAGCGCTGGACGGAGAGACCGTCCTGGCGGTGGACGGCGTGGACGGAACCCTCGAAAACGTGAAAAACGGCGCCTACGCCCTGAGCCGCCCCTTCTGCCTGGCCTGGTCGGGAACCCTCAGCGAGTTGGAGCAGGATTTCCTGACCTACGTGCTGGGCAGGGGACAGGCCATTGTGAGCCAGTCCTATGTGGCGGTGGAGGACACCACCACCTTCCTGTCCGGAAAGCAGACGGGAACCGTCACCATCCACGGTTCCACCTCCGCCGCGCCGCTGCTGGAGGAGCTGGCGGCGGAGTACATGACGCTGAACCCCAACGCCACAGTGGAGGTGGCAGCCTCCGACTCCACCACCGGCCTCAACGACGCCATGCAGGGCCGGTGCGACTTCGGCATGGCCTCCCGTATGCTGGAGGACTACGAAGAGGAGCTGCTGGACTATGAAATCATTGCGGAGGACGGCATTGCCGTCATCGTCAACGGGGAAAACCCGCTGCAAAGCGTGACACTGGACGAATTAAAGGGCCTGTTCACTGGCACACTTTCCACATGGGATTCCATCAACGCAGAAAGAGAAGGATAAGAGTATGAACGATACATTAGAAATCGTCTTTGGTCTGCTGGGCGGCTTGGCCATCTTCATCTACGGCATGAACCTGATGAGCGAGTGCCTCCAGAAAGCGGCGGGCGAGCGGATGAAACAGATCCTGGGCCTGCTGACCCGGAACCGGATCATGGGCGTGCTGGCCGGCGCGCTGGTGACGGCGGTACTCCAGAGCAGCAGCGCCACTACCGTCATGGCCATCGGTTTTGTCAGCGCGGGACTGATGAGCCTGCCCCAGGCCATCTCCATCATCTTCGGCGCTAACATCGGCACTACCATCACCGCCCAGATCATCGCCTTTAAAATCAGCGATTATATCTATGTGTTCGTGTTCGCAGGCTTTATCGTGAACTTTGTCTCCAAAAACGAGCGGGTAAAGAACATCGCCGGGACGGTGTTCGCCTTCGGCCTGCTGTTCCTGGGCATCGAGACCATGGGCAGCGTTATGAAGCCCCTGGCTTCCAGCCCGGTGTTTACCAACATGATTGCCCAGGTTGCGGACATCCCGGTGCTGGGCGTGGCCGTGGGTACGCTGATGACCCTGGTGGTTCAGAGCAGCAGCGCCACCATCGCGGTGCTGCAAAACTTCGCGTCTCAAGCGGGGTCCGACGGCGTGACCAGCATCCTGGGCCTGGCCGGAGCCATCCCCATTCTGCTGGGCGACAACATTGGTACCACCATCACCGCGCTGCTGGCCAGCGTGGGCCAGTCCAAGGACGCCAAGCGCACCGCCATTGCCCACAGCATCTTCAACATCTCCGGCGCGCTGGTGTTTATCTGGTTCGTGAAGCCCTATGCGGCCTTCATCCAGTATATCTCACCCAAGGGCGCGGAGGTGGATGTGATTTCCCGGCAGATCGCCAATGCCCACACCATCTTCAACATCACCATGACCCTGATTTGGATTCCCCTGCTGGGTATTATGGTAAAAATCGTCACCACCCTCATCCCCACCGGCAAGGACGAGGGGAAGAACCTGTCCGTCCCCCGGTTCCTGGACAAAAACGTGCTGAATCAGCCTGCCGCCGCCCTCCAGCTGGTAGCCAAAGAGGTGCTGCATTGCAGCGGTATGGTCAAAACTATGCTGCTCCAGCTGATGAACGCGGTGAAAAACCGGGATGCGCTGGGCTTGCAGGAGGTGGATCACTACGGCGAGGCGGTGGAGTCCCTCCACAACGAAATCAACGAATATCTGGCCGACCTGTTCTCCTCCGGCGCGCTGACCGAACAGCAGGCGGCTCAGACCGCCCAGCTGCTGTACGTTCTCAGCGACGTAGACCGGATGGGCAGCCTGGCGGTGGAGTTGTCCGCCACCATGCAGAAGCGGAAGGACAAAAAATACGACTACTCCCAGCAGGCCATCGACGACCTGGAGCGGAGCCTGAGCTATATCGAGACCATGTACGCCGACGCCATCAAAGCCCTGGCCAGCGGCAGTTTAGAGAACCTGGAGCAGACCATCCAGAACCGGGAAATCGTGCTGGATCTGGACATCGAAATGCGCAAGCAGCATATGAAGCGCGTCAGCGCCGGGACCTGCGAAAAGCGGCTGTCCGCCCCCTTTATGGACATCCTGCACTGCATCGACCGTATGGGCAACAGTTGTGTCAACCTGGCTGAAGTGGCGCTGAACCAGATGAACTTCACCTACTTTATCGGCTCCGGGGCGGAGGAGCAATGATTTACCGGCTGGACAGCCAGCTCAAGTAGCGGAGGGGTTTCTGGCGTATGGCTGAGTGAATGGGATAACCAATTATTGCAAAAAAGTCACGCGGGCATCGGAAAAACTTCCGTCCGCGTGACTTTCTATGGTTTTGGTCATTTTTTTCATCCGTCTGGCGCAGCTTCTCACCAAAAAATGTTCCTTATCAGGCATAGCACCAGCATACACCCCAGCAGTACACCGGAGCGTTTCAGGGCGTAGTCTTCCGCCGCCTTTGCTTCCTCCGTCTGTTCCGCCGAGTCCTTTTGGCTCATGTGAATACGGTAGAGCTTCCCCCCCGACCACAGCATTGCGCCAATGCAGAGGAAAATGAGCAGCCACAGTACGGTCATTTCTGTCACCTGTCCTTCCAAAATGATAGGGTATCGGCGTCCCAGTCAGTAGGTGACCCGGAACTCCTGCTCCGGCACCGTGGCGATGTCTGACACTTCCATCCGGTCCACCCGGACGTAGCGCAGACGGCGGATATCCGCCAGCATCTCGTCAAGGTTAGCGCCTGGCCCCTGCACTTCCATCTCCACCGTGCCGTCGTCACAATTCCGCACCCAGCCCGTCAGTCCCATTTGGCGGGCCAGGTTTGCCGCCTGCCAGCGGAAGCCGACCCCCTGCACCTGGCCGTGGAACACCACACGCCGCCGCACGGTATCAGCCGTAATCGGGCGGGAAGGCGTTTTTTTCTCCTGTCTGCGAAACCAGTCCACGGTTTGTTTCCCCTTTCTTCTTCGGGTGTCTCTCAGATGGGAATCATTACAGCCCCAAATTACCCAGGTTCAGTCCGCCGGTGATGCGGTTCATGGTGTCGGCGGCATCCTTGTCCGCCTGGGCCATGGCGTCGTTGACGGCGATGAGTACCATATCCTGGAGCAGCTCCGCGTCCTCTGGGGACAGGGCCTCCGGGTCGATGGCGATGGATTTCAGCCGGTGTTGGCCTGAAACCACCACCTTCACCGTGCCGCCGCCGGATTGGGCGGAATACTCCCGGTTCTGGAGGTTGGTCTGGCTTTTCTGCATATCGGCGGACATCTTCTGGGCCTGACGCAGTGTGTTCTTGTCTATGCCGCCCATGCCCCGCAGGTTGCGGCTGTTGTATCCTTTTGCCATGGTTTGAAACTCCTCTGTTGTTTAATTAGCGATTAGCAATGTGCAATTATAGCATCAACCAGCCTTTTCCCATCGCCTTGCGGCGAGGAACACCGCTTGTTTTCCGGCAACTCCATTGCAGCGAGCAGGTCTGAAAACCCATTCCCTGCTAATTGCTCATTGCAAATTGCACATGATTTATCACTCCACCGTTACGATATTTTTTCCCTCGCCCCGGGCGAAGGCCAGCAGTTCTTCCATCAGATCCGCCGCAGCTGCGGACGGCTCCGGGGCGGGTTCTGCCTTCCCGGACGGCGCTGGCACAGCAGACGCTGACTCTGTATGCGGGGGCTGTGGAACTGGGCTTCCCTCTCGACGAGGCAGATCCGGTTTGGAACCATTTTCTTTTGGTGGCTTTCCCACCACCAGCTGCACCTGCACCGGGCGGTGGGCTTTGGCGGCGGCGGCCTGCTCCAATTTGGCCCGGAGGTCCTCGCCAGAGAACCACTTTTTTGCTCCTTCATCGTTGCAATACAGGGTCAATACGCCGTCGGCATACAGACCTGACACCATCTGCGTAGAAATATACCCCAAATACGCCATTGGACCCAAGACTTCCCGCAGCGCAGGGGCCAACTCCTGCCAGAACCGAGGGTCTCCAGTCAATTGGGTCGCCTTTTTCTGTGGTATCTTCTTGGCCGGAGACTGCGCCGGTCGGGCAGGATGAGTCACTGCCTGAGAGACAGGAGGCGGTTCGGGGAGGGATGGTTCTTCGGGAAAAGGCGGCGCTTCCCAAACGGGCGGTTCTTCCGGGAGGGGCGGCGTCGATTCCGGGTCGGGAACGCTCTCCGGCGGCGGCGCAGACAGAACCGGCGGCTCTGTCGCTGCCTCCTTCTGGGAGGCGGAAGGTTCGGGGATGGCCTCCTTCCCCGGCTCATCTGCCTGGGATGCAGCATAAGAAGGGAGGAGATCCCCACCGCCGCCCAATTGCCCGGTGGCCCAGGCCGCCTCGATGCGGCTGAGCCGCTCGGAGAGGCTCAGCACCGAACCGTCCAGCGTCCGGTCACACAGCCGGATGAGGCAAAGTTCTGCGTCGGTGCGCCGGTTGGCGCTGGTTTTTAATTTGGCCTGGGCGTCCTGGAGCAGGGTCAGCATATGCAACAGCCGCTGGCTGGAAAGCCCCCTCGACAGGGCCTGCATGGTGGCCTCGTCATATCCCCCGGCCATCAGGCCGGGTGCGCTGCCGCCCGTGGTCTGCCGCAGCAGCAGGTCGCGGGTCAGCCCCGCCAGTTCGGAGAGTACCGCGCCCACGTCTTTACCGGCGGCGTACAGCTCCCCCAGCTCGGTCAGGGCCTGGGCAGTCTCCCCCCGGCGGATGTGGTTCATAATGTGGGCGGTTTTGGTGTTGCCAGCCAGGCCTAGAGCGTCCAGCACCGCATCTTTGTCCACCCGTCCACCGGAGACCGCACACTGATCCAGCAGTGAAAGGGCGTCCCGCAGAGCGCCGTCCGCCAGCCGGGCCAGCAGCGCCGCTCCGTCCTCGGTCAGGTCGATGCCCTCCGCCTGGGCAATATACCGCAGGCGGTTTTGGATGTCGGCGGGCTGGATGCGCTTAAAGGAGAAGCGCTGGCACCGGGACAAAATGGTGGCGGGGACCTTGTGCAGCTCGGTGGTAGCCAGAATGAACATCAGGTGTTCCGGCGGCTCCTCCAAAATTTTCAGCAGGGCGTTGAAAGCGGCCACCGACAGCATATGCACCTCGTCGATGATGTACACCCGGCGGCGCACTGCGGCGGGGGCGTAGACCGCCTCGTCCCGGAGGGCGCGGACCTGGTCCACGCCGTTGTTGGAGGCAGCATCCAGTTCCACCACGTCCAGGATGGAACCGCTGTCAATGCCCCGGCAGGCGGCGCATTGGCCGCAGGGGTTGCCCCCCACCGGGTTCTCGCAGTTCACCGCTTTGGCCAGCAGTTTGGCGCAGGTGGTCTTGCCGGTGCCGCGGGTGCCGGTGAACAGGTAGGCGTGGGACAGGTGGCCGGTGACGACCTGTTTTTTCAGCGTCCGGGTAATATGGGACTGCCCCACCACATCGTCAAAGGTCTGGGGCCGCCATTTGCGATACAGGGCCTGGTACACCGTTCCCACCTCCAAAATAAGCTATTAGCTATTAGCTTTTAGCTCTTAGCTGGCAGTACCTGACTAACAGCTAACGGCTAATAGCTAATAGCTAACATAAACACTCCGGCAGAGTTTGGAAACGGCTGTCTGCGGCACACAACAGGGTCCGCTTAAGGCTGCTCGGTTCCCCGCCTGACCTGGTTCACGGTCTGCCGTTGCGCAGGACCGTCTCTTCGCCCCGCCGGAGCTATCGCATATTGTACCACCCTCTCCGCCCTTTTGCAAGAGGAAATTTGGGGTGAGCGGAAATTTTTTTACCCAAGATTCCCCCTGATTTTTCGGTTGTGTTACGCTTTCCGGTGTGCTATACTAAATATCGTATGTAAATCTTGTGGCAGCGGCGGGCGTTCCGGCTCCGCAGTCCCGTTCCGCTTTGCGCGCGACGGTGGGAAAACGCTGCCTGATCTCCGCGAAAAGGAGTTTTAACCCTATGAAAATCGTTGTTTTAGCGGGGGGCCTCAGCGACGAGCGCAACGTCTCCCTGTCCTCCGGCGTGTTGGTGTCTGAGGCCCTGCGGGGCCGGGGCCATCAGGTGGCTCTGGTGGATCTGTATCTGGGCATTGAGGACGAAACCCAGTCTCTGGAGGCGCTGTTTCACGCCCCGCTGCCCGAACACTGGAAAAAGGTCTCCCGCCAGGCTCCGGATTTGGAAAAACTGAAGGCGGCCCGAAAGTGGAAGAGCGACAGTCTCTTTGGAAAGGGCGTGTTGGAGCTGTGCCGCCTGGCGGACATCGTCTTTCTGGCCCTCCATGGGGCCTGCGGCGAGGACGGGCGCATCCAGGCCACGCTGGAGACCCTGGGCATCCCCTTCACCGGCACCGGATTTCTGGCGGCGGCCATCGCCATGGACAAGGATCTGACCAAAAAGCTGGTCATCCCCACCGGCGTTCAGACCCCCGCCTGGGAGAAGGTCGCCTACACCCCGGAGGAGATCCCCGCCATTGCCCGGCGCACCGCCCTCCCCGTAGTGGTGAAGCCTCTGGCCTCCGGCAGCTCCATCGGCGTGGCCATCGCCCGCACCCGGGAGGAGCTGGCGCAGGCGCTGGAAAACTGTATCCCCCTGGGGGCCAGCGTGGTGCTGGAGCAGTATGTGGCCGGGCGGGAAATTCAGGTGGCCTACCTGGTGGACCGGGCGCTGCCCTCCATCGAAATTATCCCCAAGACCGGCTTTTACGATTACGAGAACAAGTACCAGCCCGGCGCGGCGGAGGAAGTCACCCCGGCCCCCATCCCGGCGGAGTGGGAGCGCCGCCTGCGCTCGGACACGGAAAAGGTGTTCCGCGCCGTGGGTATGGCGGTGTACGCCAGGGCAGATTTTATCGTCACCGAGGAAGGCACTCCCTGGTTTCTGGAGATCAACACCCTGCCCGGCATGACCCCCACCAGCCTTGTACCCCAGGAGGCCGCCGTGGTGGGCATCAGCTACGGTGAACTGTGCGAAACCATCGTCAACGAGTCCCTGCGCATCAGGGGCTGACCGGGACTGGAGGAGAAAATGGAACCCATTACCCTGCGGGAAATCGTTGAAGCCGTCCACGGCAGGCTGCTGGGCAGCTTTCGGAACCTGAATGTGCTGGTCAGCTCCGTGGACACCGACAGCCGGGCCATGAGCCTGGGCGCGCTGTTTGTCCCCCTGGTGGGAGAGCGGTTCGATGGCCATTCTTATATCACAAAGGCGCTGCAATCCGGCGCCGCCGGGACGTTGACCGCCGTGGAGCTGAATCACTATGACCCGGAGAAGTTCTATATTAAGGTGGACGACACCACCCTGGCTCTTGGGAACCTGGCCCGGTACTACCGTCACAAGTTCCAGGTGAAGGTGGTGGGCGTCACTGGCAGCGTGGGCAAGACCACCACCAAAGACATGATTGCCGCTGTGCTAAGCGAGCGGTTCCGGGTGCTGAAAACTGAGGGCAACTTCAACAACAACATCGGCGTTCCCAAGACCCTGTTTCGGCTGGACAGCCAGCATGAGGTGGCTGTGGTGGAGATGGGCATGAACCACCTGGGAGAAATCGACTACCTGACAAAAATCGTCTGCCCGGACGTGGCGGTTATCACCAACATCGGGGACGCCCACATCGAAAACCTGGGCAGCCGGGAGAACACCCTCCGGGCCAAGAGCGAAATTTTCAACGGCATGACCGGCAAGGGCGCGGCCATTCTCAACGGCGACGACCCGCTGCTGCGCACCCTGGAGGGCAAGCTGCGCCAGCAGATCATGTGGTGCGGCGCAGGGGAGGGGAACACCTTCCGCTGCCTCAGTCTGGATGAGAACTATGACGACCACATGGTCATGGAGGTCAAGGCACCCCAGGACAGCTGGAAGCAGACCATCCCCGGCCTGGGCAGTTATATGATTTACTCCGTCCTCTCTGCCAGCGCCGTGGGCAGTTGGTTTGGTATGACCACCGAGGAGATTCGCCGGGGCGTTACCGCCTTTGTCCCCACCCGGATGCGCATGGACATCATCCACCGGGGGGAGGGCATTACCATCCTCAACGACACCTACAACGCCAACCCTCAGTCCATGCGGGCGGCGGTGGATGTGCTGTCCAAGTTCTCCGGCGGCAAGCGCATCGCCGTGTTGGGGGATATGCTGGAGCTGGGTTCTCTCGGTCCCACCCTCCACGAGGGCGTGGGACGCTTCGTGGGGCAGTGCGGCATCGACATCCTCATCGCCGTGGGCGACCTGGCGGAGAACATCTACAATGGCGCGGCGGAATACCCCGAAACGGAGTGCTATGCCCGTCCCACCAAGGAGGAGGCCAAAGCCGTGCTGGATCAGGTGGTCAAACCCGGCTGCACCGTGCTGTGCAAGGCCAGCCGCGGCATGAAAATGGAAGAGCTGGTGGAGTATATCAAGGGGATTACCAGCGAAACATAACGAAAAACAACTGTGAAGCGATTATACTTTACAGAATGAAAACGGCGGTAGAGTAGAGAAAATGATCGATGTATCGGTGACAAATCTGGTAAAATCCTTTACCATTGGGGACAACCTGCTGGACGGCCTCTCCTTCCAGGTGAACCAGGGGGAGCGTGTGGGTATCCTGGGCAAAAACGGCTGCGGAAAGACCACCCTGTTCAAGATTTTGACCGGGGAATACGACTACGACGAGGGCGTGATCACCATCGCCCCCGGCAAGCGGTTGGGCCTTATCTCCCAAATCCCCGTCTACCCCTATGGCTGCACCGTGGAGGGGGTGCTGGACGACGCCTTTGTCCGGGTCCACAAGATGGAGCGGGAGATGGAGGAATTGGCCGCAAAAATGGCGGCGGGGGATACCTCTCCCCAGACGCTGAACCGCTACGATTTCCTCAGCGCGGAATTTGCCCGTGCAGGGGGCTACGACATCCCGGTGCAAATCAGCAAGGTCTGCAACGGCCTGGGCATCTCTCCGGAGATGCGCAAGCAGCCCTTCGAGATGCTCTCCGGCGGCGAAAAAACCCGTGTCAACCTGGGGCGGCTGATTCTGGAGGACACAGACATCCTCCTGCTGGACGAACCCACCAACCACCTGGATCTCCACGCTGTGGAGTGGCTGGAGCGCTACCTGGAGGGGTTCCGGGGGACGGTTTTGGCCATCTCCCACGACCGGTACTTTCTGGACCGGGTGGTGCAGCGGGTGATAGAAATTGACCGGGGCAAGGCCAGCTTCTACGCCGGGAACTACTCGTTTTACGTGGTGGAGAAGGAAAAACGCTACCAGGAGCAGTTGAAGCAGTACCAGAAGGAGCAGGCCAAAATCGCCCAGCTGACCGCCACCGCCACCCTGATGCACGAGCGGGGGACGGAGAAAATGCACAAAACCGCCTTCGCTATCGAGAAGCGGGTGGAACGGCTGCACACCACGGATCGTCCGGTGGGGAAGGAGCGGGCCATGACTATGGGCTTCGCCACACGGGACTTCCGGGGAGACGAGTTGTTCACCCTGACCGGGCTGGGCAAATCCTTCGGCAGCCGCAGTCTCTTCTCCAATGTGAATTTAGAGGTCATCGGCGGGGAGCGCATCGCCCTGTTGGGGGATAATGGCACCGGCAAGACCACTTTTTTGAAAATCCTGCTGGGAGAGGACAAGGATTACCGGGGAAATATCCACTTCGGCCCCTCGGTGCGTCCCGGCTACCTGCCCCAAATCATCCGGTTTGACCGGCCTGACCGGACGTTGCTGGACACCATGCTCTACGCCCAGAACTGCACGGCGCAGGAGGCCAGGGATCGGCTGGGGGCCTTCCGCTTCCAGGGGGACGACGTGTTTAAGGAGGTTTCCACCCTCTCCGGCGGGGAGCAGAGCCGCCTGCGGCTGTGTATGCTCATGGACCAGCGCATCAATTTGCTGGTGCTGGACGAACCCACCAACCATCTGGATATCGCCTCCAGAGAGTGGATCGAGTCCGCCGTGGAGGAATACGACGGGGCGCTGCTGTTCGTCTCTCACGACCGGTACTTCATCAACCGCTTTGCCACCCGCATCTGGGTGTTGGAGGACGGCCACATCACCGACTTCCGGGGCGGCTATGAGGCGTGGCTGGCGAAGAAGGCCAGAGAGGAAGAACTGCGCAGCGTCCTCCAGCCCCAAGCGGAAAAGCCCAAAAAGGAGCAGCCCACACGCACCGGCGGCACCCAGCAGTTGGCAAAGCGCCTGAGTCAAATTGAGCGGGAGCTTGCCAGACCCGAGGGCCGACAGGCCGACCTGGAGAGCGAGATGGAGGCCCACGCCACCGACTACCAGCGGCTCCAGGAGCTGACAGCGGAGCAGCAGGTGTTGGAGGAGCAGCTTTCCGCTCTCTACGAGGAGTGGGAAACGCTGTCCCTGGAGCTGGAGGCGGAGAAGTGAACGCTTTGACCAGGCGGTGGCCCCTGGGCGGGGCAGGAGCGCTGCTCCTGCTGGCTGCGGGAGGATATTTGCTGTACACGGGAGGACGCCCGTGGCTCTTTGGGGCGCTGGTTTTGTGGGCTTTTGCCGCGCTGCTGGCGCTGCTGACGGTGGCCGCGCTGCTGCCGCCCCGCCAGAGAAAATGGCTGCTCCGGGCAACTGCCGCCGGGGTGCTGGCGGCCTGCGCAGTGTTTGGAGGGCTGGAAGCGATGATTTACGCCAATTCTGACAGCCAAATCACCGGGGAACCGGAGATCATGGTGATTTTGGGGGCAAATCTCTGGAACCACGAACCCTCTCCGGTGCTGAAAGCGCGGCTGAATGTCGCTCTGGATTATCTGGAAACCCACCCGGACTTGACCGTGGTGGTCACCGGTGGGATGGGGGACGATGAGCCTGTCTCTGAAGCGTCCTGCATGGCGGACTATCTAGCCGAGGGCGGCTTCCCCCGGGAACAGATTTTATTGGAGGAAAGCGCCACCAATACCCTGGAAAACCTGCTGTTTGCCGCCCGGCTGCTGCAAAATCAGGGGTATTCCACGGAAAATCTGCTGGTGGTCAGCAACGGGGCGCATTTGGCTCGGGTCAAAATGCTGGCCCGGCGCATCGGGCTGGACATCAGCACCCTCTCCACACCGGTGCCGGGCGGGATTTTTTACAGGACCTACTTCCGGGCCAGAGAGGGCGCGGCGCTGGTGAAATCCTGGCTGTTTGACAAAGGGACGATATAAGTATGTTTGAAAAACTGCGGCAACTGGAGCAGCGGTACAGTCTGGTACAAGCTCGGCTCAACCAGCCGGAGACTTACGACGACGCCGCTTTGGTGGCAAAACTGAACCGGGAACTGCGGGAGCTGGAGGAGCTGGTGACCACCTACCGGGCGTGGCAGCGCTGCCAGGAGACCATGGAACAGTCCGAGGAACTGTCCCACGACCCGGACCCGGAGCTGCGGGCGCTGGCGGCGGAGGAGTACCAGACCGCCAAAGAGGAGTCTCAGCGGCTGGAGCGGGAACTGCAAATCCTGCTGCTGCCCAAAGACCCCAACGACGGCAAAAACGTCATCGTGGAAATTCGCGCCGGGGTCGGGGGAGAGGAGGCCGCTCTGTTCGCCCATTCCCTGTACCGGATGTACGGTATGTACGGCGACCGGCGGGGCTGGAAACAGGAGGTCGCCAACGCCAGTTTGACGGAATTGGGCGGTGTGAAGGAAATCACCTTCACAGTCAGCGGCGAGGACGTTTATTCCCGCATGAAGTACGAATCCGGCGTTCATCGGGTCCAGCGGGTGCCGGAGACCGAATCCGGCGGGCGGGTCCACACCTCCACTGTCACCGTGGCGGTGCTGCCGGAGGTGGACGAGGTGGAGTTCGAGCTGGACAGGAACGACCTGCGCATCGACACGTTCCGCAGCTCTGGCGCGGGAGGGCAGCATATCAACAAGACCTCCTCCGCTATCCGCGTGACCCATATCCCCACGGGAACGGTGGTGGAGTGCCAGGACCAGCGCAGCCAGTTCCAGAACAAGGATCGGGCGCTGGAGATTTTGCGGGCCAGGCTCTATCAGCAAAAACTGCGGGAGCAACAGGAGACAGTGGCGGCGGACCGCCGCAGTCAGGTGGGGACGGGGATGCGCAACGAGCGCATCCGCACCTACAACTTCCCCCAGGGGCGGGTCACAGACCACCGTATAGGTTTAACCCTTTACAAGCTGGACAGCGTCATGGACGGGGCGCTGGACGAGTTGATCGACGCGCTGGCCGCCGCCGCACAGGCGGAAAAGCTGGCGGAACATTCGATATAACCCAGTGAGAGGCAAAGCATGAGAACCAAGCTGTTTATCATCCCCCAGGCGGAGGGGTTTCAAGAAGAAATCGACCAGGCCGCGCATATCATCCGGGAGGGCGGGCTGGTTGCCATCCCCACGGAGACCGTCTACGGACTGGGGGCGGACGCGCTGAACGAGGACGCGGTGCGCCGCATTTACGAGGCCAAGGGCCGTCCCTCCAACAACCCGCTCATCATCCATGTCCCTTCGGCGGACTGGCTGGCAGAGTACTGCCGGGACGTGCCGGAGGTGGCCTATCGGCTGGCGGAAAAGTTTTGGCCTGGCCCGTTGACCATGATTTTGCAGGCCAAAGACGTGGTGCCCAAGCGCACCACCGGCGGGCTGGACACTGTAGCCGTCCGCTGCCCCTCCCATCCCGTGGCCCTGGCGATTATTCAGGCGGCAGGGGTGCCGGTGGCGGCTCCCAGCGCCAACACCTCCGGCCGCCCCAGCTGCACCACCGCCCAGCACGTCATTGAGGACATGGCGGGCAAAATAGACGGCATTGTGGACGGGGGAGACTGCGCTGTGGGGGTGGAGTCCACCATCATCGACCTGACCTGCACACCGCCTCAGCTGCTCCGCCCCGGCGGGATGCCGCTGGAGGACATTCAGGCGGTCATTGGTACTGTCCGCATCAACGGAGCCGTCACCAGCGAACCGGCCCCCGGCGAGGTTCCCCGCGCCCCTGGCATGGCCTACCGGCACTACGCGCCCAAGGCCCCCGTCACCGTAGTGGTGGGGGAGCCGGAGCGCAGCGCCCGGTTCATCCAGGCCAACGTGGGGCGGTACTCCGGTGTCATCTGCTTTGACGAGTTCGCGGACCGCTATCAGGAGCAGGTGGTGCAGTCCCTGGGCAGCGTGGAGGACAAGGCGGAGCAGGCCCGGCGGGTGTTCGACGCGCTTCGGGCCTTCGACAGCACACAGGTACAGGAAATTTACGCCCAGTGTCCCGATTCCGAGGGGCTGGGCCTCGCCGTGGGCAACCGGCTGAAAAAAGCCGCCGGGTTCCATGTGGTGGAAGTCCGATGAAGGTGCTGGGTATCGTCGGCGGCACCGGCGCGGGCAAGACCACCGCCCTCCGGGAGCTGGAAGCACTGAACGCGGCGATTTTGGACTGTGATGCCATTTACCACCGGCTGCTGCACACCAGCGTCCCCCTGCAAGAGGCGCTGACCGCCCGGTTTGGGCCGGTCTCCGGCTCGGAGGGAATTGACAGGAAGAAGCTGGGAGGCATCGTGTTCCACGACCCCCAGGCGCTGGCCGATTTGAACGGCATCACCTTCGATTTTATTGTCCGGGAGGTGCGCCGCCAGGTGCGGCAGGCGGAACGAGCCGGACGGTCCGGCGCGGCCATTGACGCGGTAGCTCTTCTGGAGAGCGAACTGCGGGAGGACTGCGACGAAATAATAGCGATTTGCGCCCCGGCGGAGGTCCGGGTACAGCGTATTATGGCCCGTGAGGGCATCAGCGAGGACTACGCCCGCGCCCGAGTTGCCGCCCAGAAGGACGAGGCATGGTATCGGGCCAGATGCGACTACGTGTTGGTCAACGACGGCAGCCGGGAGGCGTTCCAGGAGGAGGCGCGGGGGATGTTTCGGCGGCTGCTGAGGGAGCCGTGAGGGTCCGGCCTTTGTATTGGCGGAGGGCAACTTACCGATGGTTGACAAACCGCAAACAACTGGATACAATGTGTTAGTAAATATTGAATTTGGATAGGAGCCGATTATCATGGAAGAAACAAAAAAGGAAACGCTTTTACTGAACCGGGACAACGGCTATGACCGCATTTCGGCGGCGGAGCGCGCAGAGATAGACGCCTACTGTGAGGGGTACAAGGAGTACCTGGACAAGGGCCGCACCGAGCGGGAGTGCGTGACCGAGACCGTGGCAATGGCGGAGGAGCGGGGCTATCGGCCACTGGTGCGGGGCGAAGCCCTCAAAGCGGGAGACAAGGTCTATCGCGTTATCAGCAACAAGTCTGTTCTGCTGGCTGTCATCGGCCAGAAGTCCATGGAGCAGGGCGCGGTCATCGGCGGCGCACACATCGACTGCCCCCGACTGGACCTGAAACCCACCCCCCTCTACGAGGACAGCGAGCTGGCCCTGGCCAAGACCCACTACTACGGCGGCATCCGCAAGTACCACTGGGTTTCCATCCCTTTGGCCCTCCACGGCGTGGTTTGCAAGGCGGACGGCACCACCGTCACCGTCCGCATCGGGGACGAATCCGGCGACCCTGTGCTGACCATTCCCGACCTGCTGCCCCATCTGGCGGATAAGCAGTCCAAGGAACCTCTGTGGCAGGCCATCAAGGGGGAGGATTTGAACCTGATTTTGGGCAGCCGCCCCGTTTCGGAAAAGGACGAAAAGGAGCGGGTCAAGGGGATGGTGCTGAATCTGCTGAACGAAAAATATGGCATCACAGAGGCTGACCTGATTTCCGCCGAGCTGTGCGCCGTCCCCGCCTACCACCCGGCAGACGTGGGGCTGGATCGGTCTATGATTGGCGGCTACGGGCAGGACGACCGGGTCTGCGGCTACGCCGTCCTCAAGGCCCTGTTCGACAGCGAATACACCCTCCAGCGCACCGGCATCTGCATCCTCACCGACAAGGAGGAAATTGGCTCCTACGGCCTGACCGGTATGGACAGCGCTTACTTCGATATTTTCCTGGCGGATCTGTGCAAGGCACAGGGGGCTGACCTGAACACCTGCATCGAGAACTCCTTCTGCCTTTCTGTGGACGTGACCGCCGCCTACGACCCCAATTATGCCTATGTTTACGACACCCACAACGCCGCCCGGCTGAACAAGGGCGTGGGCCTGTGCAAGTACACCGGCAGCCGGGGCAAGAGCGGCGCGTCGGACGCCCCAGCCGAGGTGGTGGCTTACGCCCGCCGGGTGCTGGACGCTGACGGCGTAGTCTGGCAGATTTGCGAGTTGGGCAAGGTGGACGAAGGCGGCGGCGGCACCATCGCCCATTATATGACCCGCCGGGGCATCCCCACGCTGGACGCAGGCACCCCGCTGCTGGCCATGCACTCGCCCTTTGAGGTGTCCGGCAAGCTGGATTGCTATATGACCTACCGGGCCATGCGGGCGTTCTACAACGACTAACCCCTGAACCTGAATCCATTTCGCCTGTTTTGGAGGAATCAAACCTATGACCTATCTGCAATCCGCATTCCTGGGCCTGGTGCAGGGCATCGCCGAGTTTCTGCCCATTTCCAGCTCCGGCCATCTCTCACTGTTTCAAAACTTCCTGGGGCTGCAAAGCGCGGAAGAGAGCAGTTTGTTTTTCGACGTGCTGCTCCACCTGGGGACGCTGATCGCCGTGTTCGTGGTGTACTGGCGGGACATCTGGGAGATGATTTTGGAGTTTTTCCGGTGGATCGGCGACCTGACCCACGGCGGCACCAAGGGCAAGGAGGTTCCCCCTGCCCGGCGGATGATTTTGCTCATTATTGTGGGTACCCTGCCACTGTTTCTGGTGCTGCCCATCAAGGATGCGGTGGACAGCCTTTACAGCAACACCTACTTCATCGGCTTCGCCCTGCTGGTGACGGGAACCCTGCTCTTTGTCTCGGATCGTATGGCCCACGGCAAAAAGACGGAGAAAACCGCCACCATTGTGGATGCGCTGGTGGTGGGCTGCGCCCAGGGGTTGGCAACGGTACCCGGCCTGTCCCGCTCCGGCACCACCATCGCGGCAGGGCTGCTGCGGGGCTACCAGCGGGAGTACGCCGTGCGGTACTCCTTCCTGATGAGCATCCCGGCGGTCATCGGGGCCAACATCCTCAGCCTGAAAGACGCGCTGGAGGCGGGCATCGACGCCGACATGGTTCCGGTCTACCTGGTGGGTGTGCTGGTGGCGGCGGTTTCCGGCTATTTCGCCATCCGACTGGTGAATCTGCTCTCTGACAAGGGAAAATTTGGCGCGTTTGCCTATTACTGCTGGGGCGTAGGCGTACTGGCCCTGGTACTTAGCTTCGTGCTTTAAAAAAAGTTACTGGTTATTCCTTTTACTCAGCCTTATGAGCAGTTTAGCTCTTAGCCATTAGCTTTGTGGTTCTTGACATTGACGTGCTGCGCTTACCGTTTGCATGACTTTACAAACGGATGGTTTTGCTCTCAGCTTCTTTTTTAGCTCTTTGCTTTAAACTGGTAGTACCTGACTAACAGCTAACGGCTAATAGCTTATCACAGCGCGGCTGATTCAAAGGGATAGTCAGAAAAAAGTTTTGCTTTCCTGTTCGGCGGGCTTCGCCCCACCGAATCCACGAATGAAACCGCTGATGAAACGGACCTGGCGCGAGGGCTGGGACGCGCCGTCAGCGGTTTCCTGTACGAAGGAGAATTTGTTATGGCTGCAAGTCAGACAAAAAAATCTCAGACAAAAAAGACGCAGACGAAAAAGTCCGCGCAAGCCGGAAAAACAACCGCCAAAAAGACCACCTCCGCCGCGAAAAAGTCTAAGCCCGCTGCGTCCAAAACGTCCTCCGCAAAAAGTACGACGTCCGCCAGTCGGCGGGGCGGCAAGGCGCAGCCCGGTTCCGGCCGGACGGTGTGGGCGGCGGTGCTGCTGGCGCTGGCGGTGTTTTCCGCGCTGAGTTGGTTCCGGGTGGAGGGGAGTTTCATCGCCCTGCTGGAGCGGCTGGAGCGGGGGCTGGTGGGCTGCGGCTACTGGGTCGCGCCGGTGGCGCTGCTGATTGCCAGCGGTGTGCTGTTTTTCCACCGGAACCGGCCCGTCCTGGGGCGGACGGTCTGCGCGCTGCTGCTGCCGCTGTTGGTGGGAGCGGAGGTGCATACTCTCCTCGGTACGCTGGACCTGAACCTGGCGACAGACGGCGTCTACCAACTCTGGGATCTCCAGGGCGGGGGATACACCGGCGGCGTGTTGGGCGGTGCGGCGGCGGTGGGTCTCTCTCAGGTGTTCAGCCGGTGGGGAGCGTTCTTCCTGCTGGTGCTGGTGACGGCGGCCGTCGTTATGGCGCTGGCCTGCGTTACGCCGGAGCTGCTGGCCGACAAAATCACCGGTTATTTCTCTGCCCGAAGTGAAAAACACCGCGAGGAGAAGGCAGCGCGGCAGACGGTGGAGGAGCAGCCCCGCCCTGGCTTGCTGGAGCGGCTGAAGCCCGGCGCGGCCTACGACCCGGAAGAGGACGAGGAAGAAGAGCCGGAGGAGCCGGAACCAACAGAGGAAAAGCAGCCGCCTCGCCGCCGCCCTGCCAGGCGGCGGTTCCGCAGGGAACATGATTTGCCAATAGACGAGGCGGAGCCTGCTCCCCAGGAGGCCCCGCCGCCAACGGTGGAGATCGTTGTGCCGGAAGGGCAGGACTTTATCCCTGTCAGCCAAATGCCCAAAAAACAGAGCAAAAATGAGAAGCTGTCCAACGGCAAGCCCACTGTGAGTACGCCGGAGGACTACCTGTCCAGAACGCAGCAGGAGGAGCAGGAGGAACCGGCGGAACAGTCCACGAAAAAGAGCAGGAAAAAACGTCCCGCGCCCGTCAAGGCGTCCGCGAAGGAGCCGCCTGCGGCAGCGCGGGAGGAGGGGTATCACGCGCCCTCTGTTGCGCTGCTGCATCAGGCGGAAGGGGTCAACGGCAGCGCCGCCGGGAAGGAACTGGAGGAGACCAAAACGCTGTTGGAGGAAACCATTCAGTCCTTTGGCATCGAGTCCAACATCGTGGAGGTCACTCGCGGCCCCTCTGTCACCCGATACGACCTGGAGCTGGAGCGTGGGATTCGGCTCAACAAGCTGACCAATCTCTCAAAGGACATCGCCCTGAGCCTGGGCGTGGTCAGCGTCCGCATCGCCCCGGTGCCGGGGCAGAACTCGGTGGTGGGCATTGAGGTTCCCAACAAGCTGGTCAATCAGGTCACCATCCGCTCAGTCATCGACTCTAAGGAGTTCCGGGAGGCCAAGTCCCCTGTGGCCTTCGCCGTGGGCAAGGACATCGCTAACAACAACGTGGTGGGCGACATTGCCAAACTGCCCCATATGCTCATCGCCGGTACCACCGGCTCCGGTAAGTCGGTCTGCACCAATTCGCTCATCGTCTCGCTGCTCTACAAGTCCTCCCCGGAGGACGTGAACCTGATTATGATCGACCCCAAAATGGTGGAGCTGGGCAACTACAACGGGATTCCCCACCTGCGCATCCCTGTGGTCACCGACCCCAAAAAGGCGGCGGGTGCGCTGCAATGGGCGGTGTACGAGATGATGCAGCGCTATCAGCTCTTCGCCGGGCAGGGGGTGCGGGAACTGAACACCTACAACGCGGTGGCGGAGGCCAACCAGGATCTGGGGGCAAAGAAGCTGCCCCGCGTGGTTATCGTCATTGATGAGCTGGCCGACCTGATGCTGGTGGCGGCCAAGGAGGTGGAGGAATCCATCTGCCGGGTGGCCCAGATGGGCCGCGCCGCCGGAATGCACCTGATTATCGCCACCCAGCGGCCCTCTACGGATGTTATCACCGGCCTGATGAAAGCCAACATCCCCTCCCGGATCGCTCTGGCGGTGGCCTCCTCTCTGGAGTCCCGCATCATTTTGGACAGCTCCGGCGCGGAGAACCTGGTGGGCAACGGCGATATGCTCTTTGCCCCTCTGGGCAAGGGAAAGCGCCGGGTGCAGGGTTGCTTTATCTCCGAGGAGGAGGTCAACGCCGTCATTGAGGATATCAAGGCCCATTCCGTACCCAGCTACGACGAGGAAGTTATTCAACAGGTGGAGGAGTTCGCCAAGCAGAACGAGAAGAAGGGCAAGGGCGGCGCGTCCGCCATGAACGTGACCATGCCCGATGTCACAGACCAGCAGCCGGAGCAGGATCAGGGGAGAGACCCCCTGTTCGTGGACGCGGTGGACACTGTGGTGGAGACGGAGATGGCCTCGGTCTCCATGCTCCAGCGGAAGCTGAAATTGGGCTACGCCCGGGCCGCTCGTCTGGTGGACCAGATGGAGGAGGCGGGCATCGTCGGCCCATTCGAGGGATCCAAGCCCCGGAAGGTGCTGGTCAACAAGGAACGCTGGAGCGAGATGAAGCTTCAAATGGGCCAGCAGTCCGGGCTGGACGCCAACCTGGAGCTGGCAAAGGCCATGAGCGCCGCCGCCGACGCGGAGGCGTTCTCTGGTAACGAGGAGATGTAAGAGACTACCCCGGTGGGGAGGACAAGCGCCCTCTCTGCCGGGTATCGCTTTTCAACAAGGTAAAAGAAAAAATAAAAAATCTTTGAAAAAGTGCTTGACAAATAAGGCGAGGGCTGTTATACTATACTCAACAAAAAGAAGTGAGAGAAACCGAGAGTACTCTTTCTCTTAAGGGGCGGTGTTCCGGCGGCTGTCCTGTGTTCTAAGATCGCCGATGATGTTCCTTCCATTTGATACAGCGCGAAGTCACAAGATTCCCGTGGTAACTCTTTCCCCTGCTGAGACTGAGGGAGGTAATCCAGCGCAGGTGTGGCGGTTGCGAGGTATCCTGTTCACAGAAGCTCCATTGATGGGTTTGCTGCCCAGCCGTGCCAGTGAAAGTGAGGAAATGGTTATGGTGCTTGATTTCAAAATAGCAGAGAGCTGACCCAGACCAGAAAGTAAGTACGGTTTGGGTCAGCTCTTTTTTTGCCTTTCCTGTGGACTTTTCGGGACGGAAAACCATCCGAAAACCGTTCAAATTGCGTTTAAAAGAGGTGCGAAACAAGATGAAAACAGTACAAATTCCCCACCCGGAGCGGGAAAAGGTCATGTTAGAGGGCTACCTGCTGGACAGCAGCCTAAAACTGGGCCAGGAGAGCAAACGCCCGGCGGTGGTGATCTGTCCCGGCGGCGGTTATCTTTACCTCTCCCCGCGGGAGGCGGAGCCGGTGGCCCTGGCCTACGCCGCCAAGGGCCTCCACGCCTTTGTGTTGCGCTACTCCCTGGGCTGGGATGCGGCGGGTTTCGCCCCGCTGCGGGAACTGGACTGGGCCATCGGCCTCATTCGCGCCCACGCGGAGGAGTGGAACATCGACCCGGCGAAGATTCTGGCCTGCGGCTTCTCCGCCGGGGGACACCTGGCCCTGGCGGGAGGTCTGCTGGGGCAGGAGAAGCCCAACGGCTTGATTCTGGGCTACCCCGCCACGAAATTGGTCATGGACGGCAACACGCTGATGTGCCGCCTGCTGACCGGCAAGGACGAACCCACGCCGGAGGAGGCCCGGTGGCTGGACCTGACGCCCCTGGTGACAGAGGACGCGCCGCCCCTGTTCGTGTTCACCACCGGCGAGGACACGCTGACCCGGCGCATGGCGTTAGACCTGGTCGCCGCCTACGACGACCACGGGCTGCTGTGTGAGTTCCACCTGTTCCAGAAAGGCCCCCACGGGTACAGTCTGGCCAATCCCACCAGCGCCAACGGCTCCAGTCAGGTCCTAAGCCCTCATGTGGAAAAATGGCTGGACATGAGCGTGGAGTGGCTGTTCTCCGTGTTTGGGGAGCCGGAGTTCCGGGATGTCAGCACCAGTCACATTATGGACGCCATGCGGGAGTTTGGCCTTGAACTGGACGCAGGCGCGGAGGTGGACAACGCGTAAACAATTAGCAATTTGCAATGAGCAATGTGCAATGACCAAATTTTCCACCGTAGAGGATGAGACAAAAGTACCCCACGCTGTCCCGCGAGGGAAAGCGTGGGGGGTTCGCTTGTTCATTTTGATGTTCAATCCTCCACCGGGAACACGCCGAACTCATAGCCCTGTTCCCGTGCGCCGTCGATGAAGTCGCCCAGAATCTCCGAATTGGTGGTGGACACCGCGTGGAGCAGGTAGATCGCGCCGGGGTGCAGGTACTCCAGACAGGCGTTGAGAGCCTCGTCCGGGTCCATCTGGTTCTCGGTATCGTAGTCCTTATAGGCGAAGGACCAGAACACGCTCTTATAACCCATTTGATTCAGCAGGGCCACGGCCTGCTCGCTGGCCACGCCCTCCGGGAACCGGAACAGCTTCATCTGATAGCCAAAGGTGTCATAGACCAGGTCGTTCAGGGTTTTAATGTCCTCGTACTCGGCCTCGGCCCCCAGCTGGGGCATTCCGCCGGAGGGGTGAGCGCAGGTGTGGTTGCCCACAATGTGGCCCTCGTCGATCATGCGCTGCACCAGCGCGGGCTGCTCATCATAAAACTGCTTGGTGATGAAGAACACGGCGGTGACGCCCTTCTCTTTCAGGGTGTCCAGAATGTCCGGCGTGCAGCCGTTTTCATATCCCTCGTCCATCGTCAGGTAGATGATTTTTTCCTCAGTGTCGATGTGGGTGTAGCCGTTGTACTGGCTGTAGTAGCTGTCATAGTAGTAGATGCCATCGGGCCGGTTCAACTCGTCCCGGTTGGCGTTGCTGAAGCCGTAGGACAGGCTCTCATTGCTCAGGGCGCTGAGGGCATCGAAGTCCACGTTGGTCACGTCCATCTGCACGGTGTAGTCGTAGGTGCCGGGAACCACGCCGGTCTCCTCCGCGTCCGCACCCTCGGAACTGTCCGCGCTGTCGGAAGCGTCGGCTGGGTCGCTGTCTGCGCTGGTATCGCCCTCCGTAACCTCTGCGGCGGCGCTGGCCTCGGCAGAGGCGCTCCCGGTGCTGGCGTCCGCAGAAGAAGCGGAACTGTCGCTCCCGGCGCAGCCGGACAGTAGGGAGAGACAGAGGGAAAACGCCAGAAGCAGCGCAGTGAGCTGTCGGTGGAAACCTTTCATATCAGTAAAACCTCCAAAATGATGTTTGTAGCTATATTGTAACCGCAAAAAGGGGATTGTTGCGGGAAAAGCGGTCTGCTGTGGGAAAAGCCACAGTACAGGCCGCTTCATTATACGACCATTCGGGGGGTTTCGTCAATATCCGGGGTGAAAATTTTTAAGGAGCCAGGAACTTGATCGGGTGGAAAAAACACGGTGCGCCAGCTTGGAAAAATTCCAATCTCAGCGGGGGAGGGGAGAGGGTCAGATATGCTTGTTCAGCCAGGCGATCATGTCCCCGATGGGTTCGTCCTTGTCGAACTCGTTGAAAATCTCGTGGCACATCCCGGCGTAGACCCGCAGGGCCTTGTCCTGAGACGCGATTTCCGCGTAGAGCTGGAGGGAGTCCAACGGACTGACTAAGCCGTCGTTTTGCCCGTGCATAATCAAGACCGGGTCGGTGAACCGGGTGGGGTTCTTCTTTAAGTAGTCGATTCCACCGCTGAGACTGTTCATCAGGCCCACGGAAATTTCCTTCTCCACATAGGGGTCCGCAGTGTAGGCTTCGCCCACCGCCGGGTCGGAGCAGACGCCGTCTCCCAGGGCGTTGGGAACGTAGGCATCCGCCGGGGCCGCGATGGGCAATTCTCCCATCAGCGGGTTGTTGTACCGGGTCAGGGCGCCGGAGAGAACGATGCCCGCCGCCTTGCCGGGGAACCGGGTGGCAAAGCAGGCCACGGCATAGCCGCCCATGCTGTGGCCCACCACGCAGACGGGCAGGCCGGGGTTCTCCTGGGTCGCCAGTTCCACGGCGGAGTTCACATCGTCGCTGATTTCCGTCCAGCTGTCGTAATAGACTCGCTTGCCGCCGGAGCGTCCGTGTCCTCGGTGGTCGAAGCGGTAGACGTTGAGTTGCTGGGCGTTGAGCCGGGCGGCCACATAGTCATACCGGCCCTGATGTTCGCACAGCCCGTGGACGATGACCACCACCGCTCTGGGGCGGGTGACGGTGTCCTTGACCAGATAAAGCTCCGTTCCGTTGTTGATGGGGAGAGTGGTTTCAATTTTCATGGCAGAGACCTCCTTGCCTGTGGTTTATAACATGATAATACGATAGAATACCACTTTTGTCAAATATTTTTCTGCGGCTGCAAAGCCGGAACAGAAAACCCTCCCCCGCCGGAAACGTGTCACAGCAGGGGAGGGGAGAGGGGACGTTTTCAGTTCAGGAAGTAGACGGTGCAGCTCCGGCGGCCGAAGGAGTAGCATTGGGATTTGGAATCAAAGTACAGGTCGATGGTCTTACCCTTGACCCCGCAGTCCCCGGCCACGCAGACGCCATAGACGATGCTGCCGCTGGAAATATACATCCGGGTCCCGTAGGGGATGACAGAGGGATCCACCGCGACCACGCCCACCTGGGCGGTACGCCCGGTAGAGGTGTGCTTGCCGGACTTGGAGGTGTAGGCGGTAGCGGTGAAAGTCTCCACCTCGCTGTAGCTGTAGGTGCTGCCGTCG
Source organism: Clostridiales bacterium (assembly GCA_021203185.1). Lineage (GTDB taxonomy): Bacteria > Bacillota > Clostridia > Oscillospirales > Oscillospiraceae > Onthomonas. The sequence continues at coordinate 4,348 of JAJQBR010000099.1, read as the reverse complement.
GACATGGTGACGGTACCCTGTTCCTCGTCCTTGTTGGTCATGTAGACGCTGGAGGCACTCAGAGAGCTGAGACCGGAGAAATAGACCTTGGTGCCGTAGGCGGTGATTTCGGTGACCATGTCGGTGGTTTCGGTGTTCACCAGAGTGATGATCGGTTCGCCGCCGTCGATGATTTTCTTCTCATAAGTATAGGTGACGGTTCCGGCCACACCGGCCTGCTTGATGTATTCGGTGCCGATATAGCTGTCGGGGTCGGCCACGCGGGCGGTGTCATAGGCGGAAGTCTCCGTCTCGTCATAATACGTGATTTCCACCCGGTTGACCACGATGGAGTCGCCGCCGCTGACGGTCTCATCCAGATCCATGGACACGATATCGTTTTCGCCCAGTTCCACATTCAAACGGGAGAGGACATCCTGCACCGTGTCGCCCTCCTGGAGGAGGACGGTGGAGAGGGTTTTATCCACCGTCAGAGTGGCGTATTCGGCGCGGGTAATGGATACGTCCACCGCGTCCTCAGATTCCTGAGTGTCGATGGTGTCGGTTGCGCTGACAGCAATCCCGGCCTCGTCCAGCACCTCGTCCACCTCTTCCGCCGTGGTCTCGATGGTGTAGGTGTCGGAGTCCGCCTGGATGTTATAGACGTTTTTGGCCTTCGCGGGGTTGACCAGCACAAGAACCAGCGCCAGCACGAGGGCAAGGACGGCGACAAGACGCAAAGCAAGAGCCGTCAGGCGTTTTGCCGCCGCTGCAGTATTCGGTTGAATCATACATAGACCTCCACAGAAAAAGAGCAGAAAAAAATCTATTGTGATTTGGTTACGCTTTGTAATTTTTGTTACAATTCTTAACGCTCTTGCAGTATATACCCAAAAACGGCTTTTGTCAAGCAAAACTTGAACAAAATTGAACGAATGGGAAAATTAGACAAGATAAAATGCCTAAAAAAATGAGAATTTTCCGCAGAAATTCGGGAAAGTAACAGAAATTTAGTAACAAAATGTTACAGTTGAAAGTGAAAAATAATTTCACTTTCCATAAGCTCCGACGGTGCGTCGCAACTTATGGAAAGTGAAGGGTCAAAAGTTTGGGGCGAAAATTCAGGCTGGTTTCCAGGCTGTCACCAAACGGTGAACTGCCTCTTGAATCTCCTCCTCGCTCATTCTGGCGTAGCCCATGACGAAGGTAGGGATATACGATGCGGGAACCGGCAGCCGGTAAAACTGGCGCAGCGGATAGACCCGGACACCGACGTTCTCTGCGGCTTCCACAAGCTGCTGCTCTGTCCGCGCCGTGCGCACCTTCAGCAGCAGGTGCAGACCCGCTTCGCCACCGGAAAAGGTCGAAAATTCGGTCAAACCGCTGTCTTTTGCGGCACTTAAAAGGGTATCTCGGCGCAGTTTATAATTTTTTCGTGTGCGCCAGATGTGCCGCTCCAGGTGGCCTCGCTCCATGAACAGCGCCAGAGTGTACTGCTCAAAGGAGGGAACCGTGGAGGAGTAGAAGAAGAACTCCTGCTGGTAGCGCCGGGCCAATTGTGCTGGCAGCACCATATAACTGATGCGCATGGAGGGAGCCAGGCTTTTTGTAAACGTATTCAAATAGACCACTCGCTCGTCCCGATCCAGGCCCTGGAGGGCGGGGATGGGCCGCCCAGAGAGGCGGAACTCGCTGTCGTAGTCGTCCTCGATGATGTACCGGTCCGGTTGGGCGGCGGCCCAGTCCAGCAGCGCCCGCCGCCGGGTCACCGGCATGACCAGGCTCAGCGGGAAGTGATGGGATGGCGTCACGTGAACCACCCGCGCATCGGACCGCTCCAGCAGGTCCACCCGCAGCCCCTGCTCATCCACGGGAATGGGGTACACCTGCGCGCCGCTGTGGGAGAGGATCTGCTCGGTTTTCTGATAGCCAGGATCCTCCACGGCGTAGCCCCCCTCTCGGCCCAGCAGCTGGACCAGCAGAGAGAGTAAATACTCCGACCCGGCCCCCACCACAATCTGCTCCGGCTGCACCTGGATGCCCCGGAAGTGATAGAGGTGGCTGACGATGGCCTGCCGCAGCTCTGGCGCCCCCTGGGGGTGGGCTGCGGAAAGCAGCGCGCTGTCCCGGCTGGAGAGAACCTCCCGTGTCAGCTTGGCCCAGGTGGAGAAGGGGAAAAACTCCGCGTCCACCGCGTTGGTGGCGAAGTCGTAGGGGCAACTGGGTCTCGCGGGAGAAGCGGGCAGCGGCGGAGACAGGGGCTGTGCCTGCTCCGGGCGGGAGGCTGCCTGCTGGACGAAAAACCCCCGCCGGTCCTCGCTGCGGAGGTAGCCCTCCGCCACAAGCTGGCTGTAGGCGGTCTCCACTGTCACCACGCTGAGATGGGCGTCGCTGGCAAGTTTTCGCTTGGAGGGAAGCCGCTCTCCGGCGGGGATGCGCCCCGTCTCAATTTCCTGGCGGAGGAACCAGTAGAGCTGCTCGTAGAGGGGTTCTTTTGCGCTGTTGTCTAAAGATGGAGTGAGCATGGGGAAGCCTCCTTGACCTGATAAAATGCGTTGGAATCAAAAACTATTATAAGGTCAAACGAAACGACGGTCAACCCCTTGACGGGAAGGGGAAGATTCGCTACAATGAAAAAAACTGCAAGCGAGGAGCGCATTATGGAAATCGAACGCAAATTCTGGCTGACCGCCTTTCCCACCGACTACCCGGAAATCGTCCACCTGGAGACCGACCAGGGCTATCTGGCCACGGTTCCCGTCACCGTCCGCATCCGCCGCAGCCGCAACTGCGCCACCGGGGACTGCACCTACATCCTCTGCATCAAGAGCAAAGGCACCCTGTCCCGCCACGAGGTAGAGACCCCCATTGAGCCTGAGCAGTTCAATGAGCTGGCCGGGATGCTGGACCGGCCTATGGTTCACAAAAACTACCACGCCTACCGCCTGCCCGACGGCCATGTGCTGGAGTGTTCTGAGGTAGACCACGGGGCCTTTTCCTACGCGGAGGTGGAATTCGAGAGCGAGGAGGCGGCCAACGCCTGGGAGCCGCTGCCCTGCCTGGGCAAAGAGCTGACCTACGACAAGCGGTTTACCATGGGATCGTACTATTTGAACGGGTTTGTCCCCGACCCGGAGGAGGAATAAGAATGCAGAAGGTCAAAATCACAGTGCTGAAAACCACGCTGAACAAAGAGCTGGCGGAAGAATACGGCGCGGAGGGGCTGACCGCCTGCCCCATGCTGCGGGAGGGCCAGGTCTTTTACGCGGACTACGCCAAGCCGGAGGGCCTGTGTGACGAGGCGTGGAAGGCCATCTACTAATATGTGTTCGCCCTGGCCCACGGAGCCGGGAACGAGCTGTTTTATTATGGGGATTGGATTCGCAAGCCCGGCGTGGCGATTTGCTGCTGCAACGACGGGCTGCGCCCGGTGATCTTCAAGCTGGAGGCCACCGGGGAACCGTCTCAAATCGACTACACCCCTGTCCGATAAAACTTTATCTGATTGTCCTGTTGAATCAGCTGCATCTTTTGGTGATTAGTGGCTAGTAGTCAGTGGCAGTATTTTTTATTTAGCCTGCATCTTTACCCAGTATAGCACAGGCTTTTTGCAAAATGCTTCCATCTTGTAACTGACCACCCCTCTTGCCTCCCCTGAAAGGGCAGGGAGGGGCAAAGCCCCGGAAGTGCCGCTTGACGGCGGAGGGGTTTCTGGTACAAGGGTGCGGAACAGGGGATAGTCAGAAAATATCTTTTTTAAAAAGAATGCGCTGCGAGGCTGCGGCGCGTTCTTTTTTTGCGCCCACAAACATAGATTGTCCCATACCACAACGAGGAGGGGGTCACATTGGCGACGCCTTTGGAACAGGCGGCGGCGTTTCTGCCGCGGGAGCTGCGTCTGGCAGCACTCTCCTCCGGGCAGGACCCGGAGGAACTGCGGCTGCGGGCGGGGCGGCAATTCGCCCTCTGCGGCGCGGACGGGCGGGAAACGCCGGTGCTCTTGATGGGAAAGCCCGTGGAGCTGACGGCGGACGATTTGCGGCTGACCCTGGAGATTGCCACCTGCGCCAGTTACCACGCGGCGGTGGAAAAGCTCTGTCAGGGTTTTTTGCCCCTGAAAGGGGGCCACCGGCTGGGGGTCACCGGCACGGTGGACCTGCGGAATGGCAAAATTCACGGCTACCGGGCGCTGTCCTCCCTGTGCCTCCGCATTGCCCACCCGGTCCAGGGCATCGGCTGGGAGGCGGCGGAGCAGGTGTTTCGGGCGGAGGGAACCGTGTCCACGCTGCTGCTCTCCCCGCCGGGGCTGGGCAAGACGGTAGGTTACAATACGAAGTGCAACACCTTCAAATTCTTCAAATAAAGAAAG
>JAJQBR010000097.1 GCA_021203185.1 Clostridiales bacterium | reverse complement strand
CAGCAGGCAACTCACACCACCCGACAACCACAGGCAGGGGCTTCGGCCCCTGCCTTTTCTCTCCCCACCGCCGGAAAAACGAAAAAAAGCCTCGTTTTACTTGCTTTTTTTCCGATACACTGGTAGGATAGTGTTGTTATAGCATCGAAAGCGCCGGGCGCGCCCCGGCGGGAAAGGACGATACCACCATGAAAGTGATTTTACAGCAGGACGTCAGAGGCCAGGGCAAGAAAGGCCAGCTGGTGGATGTTTCCGACGGCTACGCCCGGAACTTCCTCCTGCCCCGCAAGCTGGCGGTCGCCGCCACGGCGGACAACATCAACACCATGAAGCTCCAGGAGAAAGCCCGCAAGGAGCGGGAGGCCGCCGAGAAGGAGGCCGCGCTGGAGCTGTCCCAAAAGCTCAAGAGCAGCACCGTCAAGGTCTCCGCCAAGGCCGGGGCGGGCGGCAAGCTGTTCGGCGCCGTCACCACCAAGGAGATTTCTGCCGCCATCAAGGAGCAGTTGGGCTACGACATCGGCAGCAAGAAGCTGGTCTGCGAGCCAATCAAAGCCTTTGGCACCTACGAGGTCAAGTGTAAGCTGGGGTATGAGATCAGCGGCGCCATCAATGTGGTGGTGAAGGAAGGGTAATTGAGTCGTTAGCTGTTAGCTATTAGCCGTTAGTTTGGGTAGTGCTTGCTGTTTGGTCAGCGGTTTTACCTAGCGCAGGGCAGGTTTTCTACTGAAAATAGCAATGCGTTTGATGCAAAGGGACAACCAATCAGACCAACGGGCTAACAGCTAAAGGCTAAAAGCTAACAGCTTAGAAGGGGGGAAGGTTATGCCGGATGAAGAACTGATGAGCCGCCAAATGCCCCACTCGCTGGAGGCGGAGCAGTCGGTGCTGGGCAGTATGCTCATTGACAGCCGTTGCATTCCAGACGTCATCGAGGCGCTGGAGGCGGGCGACTTCTATATGCAGCAGAACAGGGACATCTACGAGGCCATTTACTCCATGTTCGTCCTCTCCCAGCCCATAGACGCCGTCACCGTCCTGAACCGGATGCGGGAGACCGGCACTTATGACGAGAACAACACCCGGGGCTATGTGCTGCAAATCATCGACGTGACCCCTACCTCCGCCAACGTGATGGAGTACGTCTCCATCGTCAAGGATCGCTCCCTGCTGCGGCAGATTGCCCAGACCGCCGGGGACATCACCGGCATGATTCAGCGCAGCGAGGGCAGCGGACAGGACATTCTGGAGGCGGCGGAGCAGCGCATTTACGCCATCCGCCAGGGCCGGGGCAGCCGGGGGCTGATTCACATCTCTGCGGTCATGCAGGACGTGTTCGCCCGGCTGGAGGAACTCTCCGCCAGCGACCAGGCGGTGCCGGGCATCTCCACCGGCCTGACTGTGCTGGACAAGGCCATCTCCGGTCTGAACAACTCCGATCTGATTTTGCTGGCCGCCCGGCCCGGCATGGGAAAAACCTCCCTGGCCCTGAACATCCTGCTCCACGCGGGCAAGCACTGCGGCAAGTCGGTGGTGTTCTTTTCCCTGGAGATGAGCCGGGAGCAGCTGGCCATGCGGCTGCTGTCCAACGAGGCGTTTATCGACAACAAAAAACTCACCACCGGCCAGCTGGATCCGGAGGACTGGGGCAGCATCGCTCTCGCCAGCGCTGCCCTGAACCAGACCAACATCCTGTTGGACGACAACCCCACCCTGACGGTGGCGGATATGCTGGCCAAGTGCCGCCGGGTGGACAACTTGGGGCTGGTCTGCATCGACTACCTCCAGCTGATGCAGTCCGCCGGAGGGCGAACCTATTCCGGAGAAAACCGCCAGCAGGTGGTCTCCGACATCTCCCGGAGCCTGAAAATCATGGCGAAGGAGCTGAACGTCCCCATCCTCTGCCTGAGCCAGCTCTCCCGCGCAAACGAGAGCCGCCAGGACAAGCGCCCCCTGCTTTCCGACCTGCGGGAGTCCGGCGCCATCGAGCAGGACGCGGACATCGTTCTGTTCATCTACCGGGACGACTATTATAATGAGGACAGCGAGGCCCACAACCAGGCCGAGCTGATCATCGCCAAAAACCGCCACGGCGAGACCGGCAAGGTCTACCTCCAGTGGCTGCCGGAGTACACCACCTTCTCCAACCTGGAGAACCGGCGGGAGGAGCCGCCTTGGTGACAGAATCCGTCCGGGCGCTGGTACGGGAACATCAAATGCTCACGCCGGGGGAACCGGTGCTGGTGGCCGTCTCCGGCGGCGGGGACTCCATGTGTCTGCTCCACCTGCTCTGGCAGGAGGGGTACGCGGTCCAGGCCGCCACCTACGACCACGGCATCCGGTCCCAGTCGGCTCAGGACGCTGCCTTTGTGGAACAGTGGTGCCGGGAGCATGACATCCCCTGCCATGTGGGGCGGGGGGACGTCCCCCGCTGGGCGCTGGAACACGGTTTGGGGCTGGAGGAAGCCGCAAGAACCATGCGCTATGCCTTTTTGCAGGAGACCGCAAAAACCGCAGACGCGGCGAAAATCGCCACCGCCCACAACGCCGACGACAACGCCGAGACGCTGCTGCTGCATCTGCTTCGCGGCAGCGGCCTGAACGGGCTGGGGGGCATCCCTCCCGTTCGGGGGAACCTGATTCGTCCCCTGCTGACTGTCAGCCGGGACGAAATTGACGCCTATCTGGAACACTGGAACATCCCCCACGTGGAGGACAGCACCAACGCCGACACCACTTACCGCCGGAACTACCTGCGCCATCAGGTACTGCCTTTGCTGAAAGCACAGAACCCCAATTTGCTGGAAGGGCTGAACCGCACCATGCGGAGTCTCCGGCAGGATAACGACTATCTGGAGGGGCAGGCGGCGGCGATGGCGGAGAATGCCGTCCCTACAGCGGGCGGGCTTTCCTGCTCCGCCGGGGAACTGGCGAAGCTGCACCCCGCCCTGGCCAATCGGGTGATGCAATGTCTTGTAGCGCGGCTGGATTCTAACGTGGTTCTCACCGCCGCCCAGCGGGAGGCGGTGCTGGCCCTGTGCCGGAGGGATGACCCCAGTCGGCAGTGTTCCCTCACCGGTGGGCTGGTCGCCCGGCGGGAATATGACCTGCTGGTGCTGGAATGGGACACACAGAGCGGCTCCTTTGAGCCGGTGTCCCTGTCGCCGGGGGACTGCGTGACCGTCGGAAACCGAAAACTGCGGTGTCAGTGGGCGACTTGTCCTGAAGGAAAGTTCAACCAGCCCGATGAGTTTTATCTCGTCCCCTGTCCGGGGCTGATGCTCCGCCCCCGCCGCACCGGGGACGCCATCACCTTGCCCGCCAGGGACCGGAAAACGGTGAAAAAGCTGCTCATCGACAGTAAAATCCCCCGCGCAGTCCGGGACAAAATCGCCGTCTTTGACGTGGGCGGTCAGGTGGCGGCGCTGGATGGCTTCGGCGCGGACCGGGCGTTTTTGCCCAAGCCGGGGGAGAAATGCTGGAAGATTTCGGCTTTGCCGAAATAAGCTATTAGCTATTAGCTGTTAGCCATTAGTCAAGATAGTGCTTGCAGTTTCGACAGCACTTTTGCCCGGCATAGTATAAATTTTCCATGGAGAACAGACGCTCCACAACCGACCACCCCTCTTGCCTCCCCTGAAAGGGCAGGGAGGGGCAAAGCCCCGGAAGTGCCGCTTGACGGCGGAGGGGGACCATGCGAAGCATGGTGGAGGGGTTCCTACGACAAAACAATCAATACAGCGTTCCTCATAACCCACCCACCTACAAACCAGCAGTACCAAGCTAACAGCTAATAGCCAACAGCTAACAGCTCACACGCCAACAGCTCATACACAGAGAGAGGAGCAATCATCATGGGAATGGCAAACGACATCGAATCCGTCCTGTACAGCGAGGAACAGCTCAAGGCGCGGGTCGCCAAAATGGGCGCGGACATCACCCGGGACTACCAGGGCAAGGAGAAAATCCTGCTGGTCAGCGTACTGCGGGGGTCCTACATCTTCATGGCCGACCTGAGCCGGGCTATCGACCTGCCCTGTCTGGTGGACTTCATGGTGGTGTCCTCCTACGGGTCCGACACCCAGTCCAGCGGCCAGGTGGAGATCAAGAAGGACATCTCCATGAACCTGGAGGGGTATCACGTCATCATCGTGGAGGACATTCTGGACTCTGGCAACACCCTCTATTACCTGATGAAAATTTTGAAGCTGCGCAAGGCGGCCTCCATCCGCATCTGTACCCTGATGGACAAACCCGACCGGCGGGTGCGACCCATCAAGGCGGACTATGTGGGCTTTGAGATTCCCGATGCCTTCGTGGTGGGCTACGGCCTGGACTACGACCAGCGCTACCGCAACCTGCCCTATGTGGGCATTTTGAAGCCGGAGGTTTACGGCGGAAAATGAGCTTTTAGCCGTTAGCTGTTAGCTGTTAGTAAGCGGGTTCGCAGCCACAGTTGTTCTGAGAGTACGTTGTAAAAAACTGAAACGCTCCTAACCCCTCCGCCACCGCCTGCGGCGGCGGCCCTCCTCCCCTTTGCGATTCGCATGACCCTAAAGGGCCATAGCTCCCTGCATTTGCGCTAAAGAGGAATTGGCCATTCGGCCAGCGCTTCACAGGGGAGGCAAGAGGTGTGGACAGTTGTCCAGCAGCAGTTCTCTGTGAAAAACTTGCACTGTGCTGAGTAATAACGCTGACGAAACGACAAGCACAGCCTGACTAACAGCTAATGACTAATAGCTAACAGCTGATCCCCCGCTCCTGCGGGGGATGATAAGGATGTGAGCATTTGAAACGAAACCATAGCAGAGATATGATGATTTATCTGGTCGGCATTTTGGTGCTGCTCTTTGCCGTCCGCTCCTTCCAGAGCGGCAGCAGCACCGTCTCCGTGGCCTACAGCGAGATGGTGCAGCTGTTCCAGGAGGAGCAGGTCACCTCCTTTGTGGTGAAGGACAACACCGTCACCCTGGAGCTGAACACCGAGTACGAGGGCAGCACCGAGGTCGTCTGTGACATCACCAGCCCGGAGATTTTCTACGCCGACATGAACGAGCTGGTGCAGGCGCAGGAGGCGGCGGGCATCATCACCGGCTACCACTACGATAAAGACACCGAAACCACCTGGCTCCAGACCCTGGGGACGGCGCTGCTGACCACCCTGCCGGTGCTGCTGGTGCTGTACATCTTCATGGTGCGGCAGAACGGCGGCAGCGGGGCCGGGGGCCTGAGCAGCTTCGGCAAGGCCCGCACCGTCAACGCCGGAGACATGAAACACAAAGTCACCTTCCGGGACGTGGCCGGGGCGCAGGAGGAAAAGGCCGAGCTGATGGAGGTGGTGGACTTCCTGAAGGACCCCGCCAAGTACACCGCTCTGGGGGCGCGCATCCCCAAGGGCATCATTCTCGTCGGCCCGCCGGGTACCGGCAAGACCCTGTTGGCGAAGGCCGTGGCGGGAGAGGCGGACGTGCCGTTTTTGTCCATTTCCGGCTCCGACTTTGTGGAGATGTACGTTGGCGTGGGCGCCAGCCGCGTCCGGGATCTCTTTGAACAGGCCAAGAGCAACGCCCCCTCTATCGTCTTTATCGACGAGATCGACGCGGTGGGCCGCCAGCGCGGCACCGGTGTCGGTGGCGGACACGACGAGCGGGAGCAGACCCTGAACCAGCTGCTGGTGGAGATGGACGGCTTCGAGGGCAACTCCGGCGTCATCGTCATGGCGGCGACCAACCGGGTGGACATTCTCGACCCCGCCCTGCTGCGTCCGGGCCGGTTTGACCGGCAGATCTATGTGGGCCTGCCCGACATCCAGGGCCGGGAGGAAATTTTGCGGGTTCACTCCCGCAGCAAGCCCCTGGCCGACGATGTGGTCCTCCGGGATCTGGCAAAAGCTACCGGCGGCTTCACCGGCGCGGATTTGGAGAACCTGATGAACGAGGGCGCGCTGATGGCTGCGCGGGAGAACCGCCCCTACATCAATATGCAGGATTTGGAAAGCTCCATCATCAAGGTCATCGCCGGGCCGGAGAAGAAGAGCCAGGTGGTCACCCCCTACGCCCGGAAGCTCACCGCCTACCACGAGGCGGGCCACGCCGTGGCCATGGAACTGCTGCCCACCCACGACCCGGTGCATCAAATCACCATCGTACCCCGAGGACAGGCGGGCGGCATGACCGTCTCCCTGCCCCAGGAGGACAAATCCTTCCGCAGCCGCACCGAGCTGTATGAGGACATCGTGGCCCTGCTGGGAGGCCGGGTGGCGGAGGAACTGGTGCTGCACGACATCTCCTCCGGCGCGTCTAACGACCTGGAGCGGGCCACCTCCATCGCCCACAGCATGGTGGCCCGGCTGGGCATGAGCGACAAGCTGGGCGCGGTGGTCTACGACAACCAGAAGGGGGAGGTCTTTATTGGCCGCTCCATGGCCGAGGCCAAGCCCTACTCCGAGAAGGTGGCCGCCGACATCGACGCAGAGGTAAAGGCCCTCATCGACCGGGCCTATGCCCACTGCACCCGCCTGCTGCAAAGCCGCCGGGAACAGCTGGAGGAGGTGGCCCAGTACCTGCTGGAGCATGAGACCATGTCCGCCGAGGACTTCGCCGCAGTGATGGCCCCCAAGGGGGAACTGACCGGCGGGGAGGCGTGAGAGGCGGTTTGCAATGAATAAACTAACGTTTCAGCGGCAATTTCTGCTCTGCGCTGTCCTTGTCCTCTGCGGATTTCTACTGGCGGTGCTGACGAATTACGGAATTTTTTCCAACATTGGCTGGGGCGCCGCTGGATTGCTGTTTGTGGTTCACCCGGTCTGTCCCTCTAACGTGAACAACCGGACGGCGGCCCGCATTGGAGGGGGAATTGTGATGTTGCTGGGGCTGCTGCTGCGATTTCGGATGTGACGGGAAAACCCCTCCACCACCGTCAAGCGGCACTTCCGGGGCTTCGCCCCTCCCTGCCCTTTCAGGGGAGGCAAGGGGGCTAGTGCTTATCGTTTGCTTGCCGTTTTTCTCAAACAAGATGGATTTTGTAATGTAATTTAATCAACAAAAGGACTTTACCCATTAAGAAGTATCTTTCTGTGATTGACCACCCCTCTCGCCTCCCCTGAAAGGGGAGGTGG
>JAJQBR010000111.1 GCA_021203185.1 Clostridiales bacterium | reverse complement strand
GCGAGGGCTGGCTGCTCACCGCCGAGATGCTGGAGCTGATTCACTCCGGCACCAATAACATCGTCTGCACTCAGCCCTTCGGCTGCCTGCCCAACCACATCGTGGGCAAGGGCATGGTTCGGGCCTTGAAGGACAATTACCCGGAGTCCAATATCGTGGCCATCGACTACGATCCCTCGGCCACCAAAATCAATCAGGAGAACCGAATCAAGCTGATGCTCGCCAACGGCAAAGCCATGGCGAAGAAAAAGAAACAGCAGCAGGAACAGCCTGCGGCGGTTTAGTGATTCGTTTGAATCAACTGTGTCAGTGATTCCAGTGTGAAACCCCTCCGTCGCGGCTTACGCCGCGCCACCTCCCCTTTCAGGGGCAGCAAGAGGGGTGGTCGGTTGTGGAATGACACTTCTTTGCGGAAAGGTTGTACAGTTTGAAGCAAAAATTCCCCCGTGCAACTGCTAAAAAAGAAAGAAAAAGGTTGCTTAATTGTCGTCTTGTGAAAAAATTATACTGTGCTGGGTAAAACGTAGAACAGCCGACAAGCACTTTCCCGCTCGCCTCCCCTGAAAGGGCAGGGAGCGAAGCGGAAGTGCCGCTTGACGGCGGAGGGGGACCATGCGAAGCATGGTGGAGGGGTTTCAGGTAGAGCCAACGAGAAGAACTCAGCAAAACGCGACCCCTGGAGGGGATAATCTATGGCAAACCCCAGACAAACACCGGCCCATGCCATGTCCCTGTTGGAGCGGGCGGTGACGGCCTACGGCCCGGAAAAGAGCCGTCACCCCTCCCTTCAGGCCATTGGCGACCAGCTGGGCCTGAATCCCCTCCAGGTGCGCAAGCTGCTCATCACCGCCGGGGTGTACCAGTCCGTCAAGGCGGAGCTGGTGCTGGGCCTCTACCGGGAGGGCAAAACGGTGGAGGAAATCATGGAGCGCACCGGTCTTTCCCGGGTGTCGGTCTATACCTACCTGCCCTACACCAGAGGGCCACGTTCTGTGGGAACAGAGTCGGCGGAACGGGCGCGGGAAGCCGCGATTCGCCGCCTGGCGGAACAACCCACAATGGAAAACCTGTGGGAGGCCCTGCTGCTGTTCCAGTCCTGCCCCTTTCACACCGCCAAAGGGCTGGAGTTTTCCTACACCATCAAGGGCGGAGAGCTGTTCGTCAGCCGCAAGGAGAAGTCCATCACCCGCAGCAGCGTGGAAATGGCCTTTCGGCGGGCGCTGGCCCTGGGGGAAGTCTCCGGCCCCAAAAAGCTGGGGGTGTTCGGCGCGTCCTATCTCTACCCGGTGTTCCTCCGGCTGGGGGTTATCACCGCCGGGAAATGAGGAAAACTGCGCCGTTACAGAACTTTATATGACAAAATCCCGCCCGAATCCAGCCAAAAGGCTGCGATTCCGGCGGGGTTTGTCATGCAATTACGCCTGTTTTGCCGGTTTCTGTTTCCGGCGGCGTCTGCGCTTGTGGGGCGTTTTGGTCATCACCGTGGCTACGCCGCCCACCTTGCACAGGTGGAACAGCTCCTGGCCGAAGGATTGCCCGTAGACGACCAGCGTGCCCGTGTACGGCCCCTCCGGGGTCTGCTCTACCGTCAGGCAGGAGTAATAGCGCCCGTGTTCCACGCAGCGGCTGCGGGCCACGTAGCGGTTCCCCACCTGATACCAGGTGCCGCTGCACAGGCTCTCCTCACATTCGGGGCAGCGGTAGACCCGCGCGCTGCGGCTTTTCAGGCAGTCCTCCGGGGTGCGGAACCGTCCACAGTCCCGCTGCACCACCGGTTCCAATTCCGGCAGCGCCGCCTCCAGAGAGGTCAGCGCCAACTGCGCGGCCTGCCGCCGCTTCTCCTGGCGGAACGCCTCCTCGCCTGCGCACAGTTCTTCCTCGGTGGGCAGAGTGTGGAACCGGCGGATCATCTCCGCGCCGATTCTGGCAGTGTAGAAGGCGTCGTTCCCGGCGTCGTGGTACCCCAGCTGGGCCTCCAGCCCCAAGGTTGCCACCGCGTCTTTCAGCGCCGTCTGCTGGTCGGTGTGGGCCACCATCAGGTCATAGGCTCGCTGAAGGTCGCAGATCTCCAGGTCCAGGTACTCCTCCATGCCGTACCAGCACAGGTTCATGTCCAGCACCCTTGCGTCGCAGCCGCCCCAGGTGAAGAACACCGGGTCTTTCCCGCACCAGCGGAAGAAGTCGCGGACGACCTTGCGGAAGGGCGCGGCGGTTTTCAGCTCGTTTTGGTCCAGCGGAAGGATCTTCCGCACCCGATGGTGCAGCCGCTTGTGGATGCTGGGGCGCACATAGGCGGAAAAGGCCGTCCCCCAGTCCTCCCAGCTGTCCAGCCGCCAGGCACCGATTTGAATGATTTCGTCCAGCTTGTCCGCCTCGCTCCGGGGGTACCCCTGGTTCCATTCCAGGTCAAAGAAAATATAACTCATAGCAGAACTTGTTCGGTCTCCCATCTGGGCGGGTCAAAGCGCCGCCGCCCATAATATCTCACGTTACTTAGTATCCGCTATCCCGCCCTTTTTGTCAATGATATCCCCGCATTTTTCTCGAAATTTTTTGAGAAACCGAAAAAAAATAGTTGACATTCCAGCGGTCAGCCGTTATAATAATCGTTGTTGTGAGTGGCGCTTTCCCCTGCGCACCTATGGCGGCGTAGCTCAGTTGGCTAGAGCATTCGGTTCATACCCGGAGTGTCACCGGTTCAAATCCAGTCGCCGCTACCATTTCCCTCCGGGACGGTTTCCGTTCCGGAGGGGCAACATCTTCCAAGTTGGCCCGTTGGTCAAGAGGTTAAGACACGGCCCTTTCACGGCTGTAACATGGGTTCGATTCCCGTACGGGTCACCACGAATGAGAAGTGTCTTTCCCCCTTCTCATTCCCCTGGAGGCTTAGCTCAGCAGGTTAGAGCGCTTGCTTCACACGCAAGAGGTCGAGAGTTCGAGTCTCCCAGTCTCCACCACAAGAAACGCCTACGATTGTTGCAATCGCAGGCGTTTTTGTTTTGATTATTGGGTTTTGAAGGGAATCCGCTCACAACGCAGGAAGGCACTCCCTGCGCAAACCCCGCTTTTTACCCCTCTGGGGCGTCGCCGCATCCCAGGATGCAATGCCGCCCCAGAGGGCTTTCCTGTTTATCGGTTTGCTCTGCCTCACCCGACAGCTCACTTCCGCTCCCGCTTCTTCCCGCCGCGGTGCTGATAATCCTTGTCGATGTCGCGGCTCCAGTTGGCGGCGACAGGGCGGCTGGAGCGCATTTGGCTCACGGCGCAGCAGGCGGATTCAAAGACGGCGTGGATGCCCTGCTCATCGTTGTGGTAGTTGGCGGCCCGGTCCGGGGTGATGCCGATGCGCCCGGCGGTCTCCACCGCATCGATGTTGGCTCCCAGGAACAGGAACTCCCAGCCGTACCGGGTCTTTTGGCGTTCGATCATCCCCTTGACCTGGTCGGAGGTGTAGCGGCGGCTGGCGTTCTCCATGCCATCGGTGGTGATGATGAACAGGGTGTGTTCCGGCACGTCCTCGGTTCGGGCATACTTGTGGATGTTGCCGATGTGGTGAATGGCTCCGCCGATGGCGTCCAGCAGGGCGGTGCAGCCCCGGACGGTGTAGTCCCGGTCAGTCATGGGCTGGATGTCGGCCAGGGTCACCCGGTCGTGAAGCACTTCGCTGACGTTGTCAAAGAGGACGGTGGAGACGTAGCACACGCCGTCCTCCTTCTTCTGCTTTTCGATCAGGCTGTTAAAGCCGCCGATGGTGTCCGCCTCCCGCCCACACATGGAGCCGCTGCGATCCAGAATGAAAACCAGTTCCGTGATGTTGTTCTTCATATTCATTACCTCCTGTATTCATATGAGCTGTTAGCCGTTAGCTATTAGCTGTTAGTCAGGTACTGCTGACGAAATCCTAAGAGCTTATTAGCCCGGCGAATCCATTCGCTGTTCGCTGCTATTCAGACGCAGCAAGCCAAAAACGACGAGTTAAGAATTGCCAAACTAATAGCTAATAGCTAAAAGCTACGAGCTAATTTACATCCATAGAATACAGGATTTTTGCCGCCGAGAGGTCGCCTGACAAGCGACAAATGAGTGTTTAGTGGCTGCCCAGCAAACTCTGGTCGAAGGCGAACAGCGTCTCGTTGATTTCAAAGATGTTGTAGTTGCCGGACTGGATAAAATACTCGATGATGATGTCAAACTTGCTGCTGTGGGACAGCGCATACCCCGCCTTGCGCAAAAAATCGTTGGTTTCCGCCCAGTTCAGCTCCAGAGCGACGGCGAAGGCCACGGCGGTGGGCTTGCTGGGCTTGTACTGGGGGTTGCTGCGGATTTTCGAGAACAGCTTCCGGTCCACGTTGGCCCGCTTGTAGCACTGGGCGTCGGTCATGCCCTTCTCATCGATTTGCCGCAGCAGCGACTGGGAAAAGCTCTCGTCCAACTGCTTCAGCATGGCGTCCAGATTGGGCGCGATCCCCTCAGAATCGGGGGCAGGAGCCGCAAGCGGCGCGGGAGCGGAGGGTGGGGGAGCGGGCTGGTTCTTCTTCGGGAAAACGCCGTGGCGGATGGAGTAACAGGGAGGCTGCTCCTCCTCCGTCTCCTGGGCAAGACGGCTGGCGGAGACGCTGGCATCCTCCTCCCGCACATAACGCTCCTCGATGAACTCGGTCACGTCTTGCAGGAGCTGTTTGCTGAGCTGGAAGCTCTGGCGGTCATAGACCACCAGATAGACCAGCATATCGTGGTTCATCACGAACCAACTGATTTCGCCCACGGCGACTTGCAGCGCCTGGTCTTTGGGGTAGCCATAGGCCCCGGCGGAAATCAGCGGGAAAGCCACCGTCTCGAAGCCCTGTTCTTCCGCCAGCGCCAGACAGTTCCGGTAGCAGCTGCGCAACAGCTTTTCCTCGCCTTGCTGCCCGTCCCAGTACATGGGACCGACGGTGTGGATGATGTACCTGGCGGGGAGCCGGTAGCCCTTTGTCAGCTTGGCCTGGCCGGTTTCACAGCCGCCCAGTGTCCGGCATTCCTCCAGCAGCTCCGGCCCTGCCGCCCGGTGGATGGCCCCGTCTACGCCGCCGCCCCCCAGCAGAGAGCGCTTGGCCGCGTTGACAATGGCGTCCACCTGCATGGTGGTGATGTCATTTCGGACGATTTGCAGAGGCATGGCGATTCCTCCCTTGCGTTTTTTCTTATTCTACCATCCGAAGGAGGAAATCGCAAGGGTTGTGTTCCACAGCTGTTAGCCAGGTGTTACTAGACAAAAGCTGGGTGTTAAAAGCCAGCGGCTCGGAGCAGATATTCGCAGCTTGCATGGAAACAGCAAGCTAAAAGCTAAGAGCTAAAAGCTAAAGGCTAAAAATCAGCCACACCAGCCCCACGGCGCAGGCCCCCAAAGCGAACCACACCCACCAGGGCAGCCGGGCTGACGGCTGCCGCCAACCTTTCGGGTCGCTGGTTCGGCGGAGATAGCCCGCCGCTGCCTGCCGGGCCTCGTTGACCACCTGTTCCGCCGTGACGCCCTGGGCGTGGAGGGCGTCCTCTTTCATCAAAAAAATCGCCTGCTCGAAAAAGCGCGGGTCGGGGGAGCGCACCACAATGACCCGGCGGGAAATCCCTTTTACCATGGGAAAGCCTTCTTTCTGCGTTGGGATAGTACCAGTATGTCCGCCGCTGGGAGATTTATGCACCGCTGGCAAAAGAAACCCGTCATGTCCGATTGGAAAACCGCACCGCCACCACCGTCCGGTCGTCCTCCCGCCCCGCGCCGGGGCTGGCGAGAATGGCCTGGGCCAGTTCCCGGGGGCTTTCGCCCCGGTACTGGGCGATCATGGACCGCAGCCAGTCGTCCCCCTCGCCATCGGTGACGCCGTCCGTCACCAGCAGCAAGAAATCCCCCGCCGCCAGCCGGAACCGGCTCACGTCCGGGGCGCTCTCCCGGTCCGTCTCCAACCCGGCGGGCAGGGCGGAGCTGGTGAGGCGAATCAGCGAGCCTCCCTTCCGTAGGTAGGCGGGCGCGCCTCCCAGCTTGTACAGGGCGGCGCTGCCATTGAACAAATCCACTTGCAGCAGGTCCACCGTGGTAAAGCCGCCGTTGACCTCACCCCGGAGGCTCAGCGCCCCGGTCAGGGTGGTCAGGGCGGCGGCAGGCTCTACCCCAGCGTGGAGGAAGTCTTTCAGCAGTGTCATCAGCAGCTTGCTCTCCTTGGCGGCTCCGGTCCCGCTGCCCATTCCGTCGCAGAGTACCACCCACAGCACCCCGTCCTCGTCCCGGAACCATAGGCCGTTGTCGCCATTGGGCTGACCGTTCTCCTTCTCTTTTGCGGCAGCGGCCACTGTCGCCCCCAGGGGCGGACACTGACGAAAGACCAGCCGCTGTCCCTGCCGCACCCGGTACACGTCGGCGGGTTCCATCCGCACCCCCAGCGCCTGGGAGAGCAGTTCGCCCCCCTGGTCGCCGCACAGCGGGGCCAGCCGCTTGCCCCACACTTCCAGCGTCCGCCGTCCCCGCCGGTCCAGCCGCAGGTCGCACCGGACTTCCAGCCCCAGCTGGGCCACAGCCCGCTCTGCGGCGGCGGAACCGGAGGGGTCCCGTTCCGGCTCGTCCCCCAACTGGGTGGCGGCGGCGGAGAGCAGAGCGGATAGCTGGGCATACTGGCGGCACACCGCCAGACGGTTGTTTTTCAGCCGGGAGCGGTACTGCTGCCGGTTGAAATACCGGTACAATTCCTCGTTGGAGACCCGCAAAAACTCCTCCATCCGCATACACCGGCTGCGGAAGGGGCCGGGGAAGTCCTCCATCAACCCATTGCCCCGGTCCAGCATGGCGCTGAGGGCCTGGGTCAGCGACTGACAGGTGGCAGTGTGGTGACGCTGCCAGCAGACGGGATGGTGGGAGCATTTGGCGCAGACCCGCTCCGCCACCCGGTCGAAAATCACGGCGCTGCTCTCCGGCGGCTCCCCCCGGAGGGCGCTCTCGTGGATATGCTCATAGAGGGTGCGGAAGGCGGTGGCCTGCTCCTCCAGCCGGAACTGGGTTCGTGCCAGACTGGGGGGTACAGCGGCCTCCACCGGTGCGGATAGTGGGGCGGCAGGCGGACAGGTGTAGCGGTCCGCCCGGCGCAGAAGCTGCTCCGGCAGCAGGGAATAGAGAACGGCGGCCAGCACCAGCGCCGCCGCCAGTTCCATTTCGCCCTGAACCCAGGCTGTCGCCAGCAAACCGCAGGCGGCGAAGAGCAGCACCGTTCCCAGCCGCTTCTGTCGGGCGGAGGGGCCGCCGGTCATCGCCCCGGAGAAGGCCAGTACCGCTCCCAGCAGCGGCGTTCCTCCCTCGGTCAGTCCCACCGCCAGTCCCACGGCTCCGCCGGTGACGGCAGCGGAGCCTGCTCCCGCCCGGCTGGCAAACAGCACCGCCAGCGCTGCACTGGCGTTCCCCGCCAGGGGGCTGATTCGGGCCAGGCAGACGGCCAGCGCCGCCGTCAGGAACAACAGACTGCCCCGGTCCGGCGCGGTTTCGGCAGGTTGTCAATCAAGTGCAACACTATTTTCTTGGAAAAATACCTCATTTG
>JAJQBR010000009.1 GCA_021203185.1 Clostridiales bacterium | reverse complement strand
CCTGAAAGGGCAGGGAGGGGCGAAGCCCCGGAAGTGCCGCTTGACGGCGGAGGGGTTTCTGGCACATGGCTGAGTAAAAGGGATAGCCAATTTAGCAATGTGCAATGGCCGGTTTCCCACTTCATTGCTAATTGCACATTGCAAATTTGTCACTGGGTCATCAGCCGCACCGCGCCGGGGTATGTGCCGATGTGTACCAGGCAGTGCCGCCCGCCGTTCTCCCCGTCCAGCGTCCAGGGAATCTCGTCGGCGGACTGAACCTCCATCTCCCCTGTCTGGAAGGCGATCACGTTGTCGTCGGGCTGGTTTTTCAGCAGAGCGGCGGCAATGGCGTTGAGCTGGGGCAGAGAGGTGGGCTTTTTGACCAGCATGACCTCAAACAGTCCGTCGTCCAGCACCACCTGGTCGGACAGCATCCCCCGGAAGCCGCCCACCCGCGTGGAGTTGGACACCGCGCCATAGATAAAGTCGTCCTCCACCTCGCCGCCGTCCCAGCGCAGGCGCAGGTGGTAGGGGGTAACGTCCGTCAGACTGCGGATGCCCGCCAGCACATAGGCAGTGTGGCCGAAGAGGTTTTTAAACTCCTGGGGCGTCTCGTAGGAGACGGCGGTGAACAGCCCGAAGGCCGCCACATAGACGAACCTGTGCTGGTTGAACCGTCCCACGTCGCAGGGAATCGGCTGACCGGTGACGGCCACCTTCGCCGCCTCCACCGGGTCGGTGGGCAGGCGCAGCGTCCGGGAGAAATCGTTGGTGCTGCCTGCGGGCAGGTAGCCCAGCACCCCCTGATAGCCTCCGTCCATCAGTCCGGACACCACCTCGTTCAGGGTGCCGTCCCCTCCGGCGCAGACCACGTGGTCGTAGCTGTTTGCCAGTTCTTTGGCGGCACGGGTGGCGTCCTGGGGGCCGGTGGTGGCGTAGGCGGTCACCAAATAGCCCTCGTTTTGGAATACTTCTGTAATTTCGTGGAGGCGGGCGGCCATCTTCGCCTTTCCGGAGTGGGGGTTGTAGATAAAAAGCAGGGTTTTCAATGCGTGTTCCTCCGGTATGTGCCTGGGTTCAATTTGCAATTAGCAATGAGCAATGTGCAATGGTCAGGTTTTCAGCGATAGTCGTATGATGAGAACGCAACCGAAAAACAATACGTTCAGCAGAGAACCGCCAGCGTTTGATTCTCTCCATAATTGCAAATTGCTCATTGCACATTGCACATTGTATTATACCGCCTGTTTCCAAAAGCCGCAAGCGGCGTGTCATGCTTCTGTAAACTTTCTCTTTCAGTAGAGAATATTATAATGAAGCGAAGGGAAAAAACAACTGGAAAAACGTAAATTTATAAAAATTTCTTTTTTTCGCCGCTTTTCCCCCTCTGCTGCTGCCCGTCCTTTGGTGATTTTTTCACCGCGCTGTCCTTTGTTCTTTTTCGCTGCGGCGTGTCCATCTTCTTCCAGACTAAATTATGCCACGATTTCGTCATTCCTGCAACCGTTTTCTCTTGTTTTTGCAGGATTTGTTGCATCCGCTTCGCAAAAAAACGGAGAAAATCCCGTATTTGTTCCCCTTTCCCCCTTGCAGTTGGGAAGCCAGGTTGCTATAATAAACAGGAAGCGATTTTTTGACATACGCTTTTGGATACGAAATGAGAATTTTTATTGGGAGGGAATCCTATGTTGAACATCAAGGTCGAACTGACCAAGACCCCGAAGGCCAAACCCGCCGACGAGAGCAAGCTGGGCTTCGGCAAAATTTTTTCCGATCATATGTTTGTGATGGACTACACCGAGGGCCAGGGCTGGCATGACCCCCGCATCATCCCCTACCAGCCCTTCATGCTGGATCCGGCCACAGTGGTTTTCCACTACGCCCAGGAGATTTTTGAGGGCATGAAAGCTTACCGCACCGCCGAGGGCAAAATCCAGCTCTTCCGCCCGGACTGCAACGCCCAGCGGATGAACGACTCCGCCGACCGGCTGTGCATCCCCCGCATCCCCACCGAGGACTACATCCAGGCTGTCAAGGCGCTGGTGGAAGTGGAGAAGGACTGGGTCCCCCACAGCGACGGCGCTTCCCTCTATATCCGCCCCTATACCTTCGCCACCGACGTGGGCCTGGGCGTCCACGCCTCCAAGCACTACACTTTCGCCATCATCTGCGCCCCCTCCGGCGCTTACTACGCCGAGGGCATCGACCCCGTCCGCATCTACGTGGAGGACGAGTTCATCCGCGCCGCGCCCGGTCTGACCGGCTTCACCAAGTGCGGCGGCAACTACGCCGCCTCCATCAAGGCCGGCGAGCTGGCCGAGGAGCAGGGCTTCGCCCAGGTGCTGTGGCTGGACGGCGTGGAGAAGAAGTATGTGGAAGAAGTCGGCTCCATGAACATCATGTTCAAAATCGACGGCAAAATCTACACCGCTGCCACCGTAGGCACCGTGCTGCCCGGCGTCACCCGCCGCAGCTGCATCGAGCTGTGCAAGGACTGGGGCTATGAGGTCATCGAGGGCAAGCTGGCCATCGCGGACATCATGGCTTCCGCTAAGGAGGGCAAGCTGGAGGAGGTCTTTGGCACCGGCACCGCCGCCGTGGTCTCCCCCGTCAAGGAGCTGCGCTGGAAGGACGAGGTGGCCTATATCTCCGACGGCAAGATCGGCCCCTTGACCCAGAAGCTCTACGACACCCTGACCGGTATCCAGTGGGGCAAGATCGAGGACACCAAGGGCTGGACCGTGGAGGTCTGCTGAGGCGTTCCGCTCCCGTTTCCCCGCGCTGCGGATGGGATGGGTAAGTGAATCAAACCGCCTGCGTCTCTGGGAAGGGGCGCGGGCGGTTTTTTGCCGGGTACGCTATGACAGCCTTGATATTCTACAGAAATTATGCTATTATTTCTGCAGAATCAAATAAGGGAGGCGCTGTTATGCCCGCCATCAAGTCCAGCACTGATTTGCGCAACAATTACAACGAAATTTCGACCTTTTGTCACACCTATCGGGAGCCTGTGTTCATCACCAAAAATGGCCGGGGCGATCTGGCTGTCATGAGCATCGAAACCTATGAACAGCTTACTGGACGGCTGGAGCTGTACGGCCTGCTCCAGGAGGGGATGGACGATGTGGCCACAGGACGCGCCCGCCCGTTTAACGAGACAATGGACCAGCTTACGGAAAAATACAGCGTATGAAGTACAACATCCTCATCACCGAACAGGCGGAGCGCGACATGAACCATACCGCCGACTGTATCCGTTCCACGCTCTTGAACCCCGCTGCCGCCCACGCTCTGCTAGTGCAGACGCGGGAGGTTCTTTCCTCTCTCTCTCTGTCTTTCCCCTGCGGTATCAGCTGGCAGATGACCCGGTTCTCGCTTCGTGGGGTATTCGCTTTGTGACCGTCAACAACTATCTCGCTTTTTACACCGTTTCAGAGTCCACCCAAACCGTCTACATCCTCCGCTTTCTGCACAGCCGACGGGACTGGTCCACCCTCCTAAAACAGGATGATTTCCCCTGATTCCCCCTTTCCTTTCCCCCTCCGACATGATATACTTATTTCCAGCGAAAAACTGCGCCTAGCCGCGCATTGAGGAGGACATACGCCATGTTAAACGAAAAAATGATCGGCCTGGGTACCGCACGCTCCGTCATCCGGGAGCTGTTCGAGTACGGCAACCAGCGCTCCGCCATCGTGGGCCGGGAAAACGTCTTTGACTTCTCCCTGGGCAACCCCAGCGTCCCCGCCCCGCCCAGTGTCAACGACACCATCATCGACCTGTGCAAGACCTTGGATCCGGTGCAGCTCCACGGCTACACCAGCGCCCCCGGCGCGCCCGCCGTGCGGGAGACCATCGCCCAGTCCATCAACCGCCGCCAGGGGACCCACTTCACCGGAGAAAACCTGTACATCACCTGCGGCGCGGCGGCTTCCCTGACCAGCACCTTGAACGGCCTGTGCAACCCCGGCGACGAGGTGGTGGTGTTCGCCCCCTACTTCCCGGAATACCAAGTGTTCATCGAACACACCGGCGCGGAGATGGTGCTGGTCCCCGCCGACGTGGAGGCGTTTCAGATTCCCTTCGATGAGCTGGAGGCCCGGCTGACCCCCAAGACCAAGGCCCTCATCGTCAACTCCCCCAACAATCCCTCCGGCGCGGTGTATTCCGAGGCCACGGTGGAAAAGCTGGCCCAGCTGCTGCAGCTAAAAGAGGCGGAATACGGCCACCCTATCTATCTCATTGCCGACGAGCCTTACCGGGAGATCGTCTTTGACGGCGTCACCGTCCCCTACCTGACCAAATACTACGACGACACCCTGGTTTGCTACTCCTATTCCAAGTCCCTGTCCCTCCCCGGCGAGCGCATTGGCTACATCGTCGTCCCCGATGAATGTGCCGACAGCAAGCTGGTCTTTGCCGCCTGCGCCGGAGCCGCCCGCGCTCTGGGCTACGTTTGCGCCCCCAGCATGATGCAGCTGGCGGTGGCCGCCTGCTGTGAGGAGACGGCGGATATGTCCGTCTACGCCGAAAACCGCCGCCTGCTGCTGGAGGGCTTCAAAGAGATGGGCATTCCCTGCGTGGCCCCCGGCGGCACCTTCTATATCTTCCCCCAGTCCCTGGAGCCGGACGATGTGGCCTTCTCTGAAAAGGCCAAGTCTCTGGATCTGCTGGTAGTTCCCGGCAGCGGCTTCGGCTGCCCCGGTCATGTGCGCATCGCCCACTGCGTCCCCACCGAGCGGATTCAAAAGGCACTGCCGGTGTTCCAGAAGCTGGTGGACTTGTACCGGAAGTAAAATGCAGAACCCCCTCCGCCCTGGCTTACGCCATTCCGCCTCCCCCTTCAGAGAGCGTGGCACAGCAGAAGTGCGGCTTGACACAAAAACAGAAACTGATTATACTGTACATATACCCCTTGACGTATTGGAGGAATACAGTATGAGACAGTGTATGGACGCGGACAACCTGCACCGCAGACTAAAAAAAATTATCGGTCAGGTACAGGCGATTGACCGGATGATAGATGAGGACGTTCCCTGCGAGGATATTCTGGCCCAAATCAATGCGGCAAAATCCGCCCTTCACAGCTGCGGAAAGGTTGTTCTGGAAGGACATATCAAACATTGTGTGAAGGATGGTATCGAACACGGCGATGCAGACAAAACCATCGAAGATTTTACAAAAGCAGTGGAACGCTTCGCCAACATGGGATAACCTAATACGTTTACAAACGAAAGGCAGCCAAACTACCCTGGCTGCTTTTCGTTTTGCCCCTTGACAACCAATACCCCCTTATGTATAATAATACATATACCCCTACCGGTATATGATTGGAGTGTGGTTATGAAACAACTGATGGAAAAATTGGAAGCCCTTTTGGAGATAGGCGGCGCCAAAAAGGATATTACGCTGCTCGTGATTTCCGGCATCTCCCTGATTCTCAGCCTGACCGGATGGGACCCCTTTCCGTTCAACCTGGCATGGATTTCGATTATCCTCTGCGGCGTCCCCATTATTTTGGAAGCAATCATAGGGCTGGTCACTGCGTTTGACATCAAAGCAGATGTGCTGGTGTCTATCGCTCTGATTGCCTCGGTCTGCATTGGCGAGGACTTTGCCGCCGGTGAGGTTGCGTTCATCATGCAGCTGGGCGGACTGCTGGAGGACCTGACGGTTGCAAGGGCGAGGGCAGGCATTGAAAAGCTGGTGCATCTGACCCCACAGACGGCACGTCTTATTGCGGACGGAACAGAAAAGATTGTCCCCGCAGAAGATGTTCCTGTGGACGCTCTGCTCCGCGTCCTTCCGGGGGAAACGGTTCCCGTGGACGGCGTGATTATCTCCGGCCAAACCTCTGTCAATCAGGCCGTTATGACCGGCGAATCGCTGCCGGTGGACAAAACGGTGGGTGATGAGGTGTCCAGCGGCACGGTCAACCAGTTCGGAGCCTTTGAAATGCGGGCGACAAAGGTCGGTGAGGACAGCTCCATTCAGCGGATGATTCGGCTGGTGCAGTCGGCAGACGCGGGAAAAGCGAAAATCGTTGGCATAGCCGACCGCTGGGCAACCTGGATCGTTATAATCGCCCTGTCTGCCGCCGCATTAACGTGGCTCATCAGCGGCGAGATCATCCGCTCGGTAACGATACTGGTGGTGTTCTGCCCGTGTGCGTTGGTGCTGGCCACGCCCACGGCAATTATGGCGGCGATTGGCAACGCCACAAAACACGGTTTTCTGGTGCGGGAAGGGGACGCCCTGGAGCGGCTGGCTTCTGTCAGCAAAATTACCTTTGATAAGACGGGAACGCTGACTTACGGAACGCCGCAGGTCATTGAAGTTTCAAGCATTGCGGACGACCTTTCCGACACCGAGCTATATCGTCTTTGCGCGGCGGTGGAGCAGCTTTCGGAGCATCCCCTGGGGAAGGCAATTGTGCGTTCTTACAGGCAGGAAAACGGCGCCGACCTCCTCCCCTGTGAAGCCTTTCAGATGCTGCCGGGGCGCGGCGTTTGCGCCGAAGTTGGCGGGCAGGAACTCCTTGCGGGCAATTTGGAACTGCTCGTGGAAAAAAAGATTGACGTGACAGATGCAGTGCTTGAACAGGCAGACAACTATCTGTCGCAGGGCTGTACCGTTACCTATCTTGCGGTATCCGAACGGCTTTGCGGATATATCGTCCTGTCAGATACGGTGCGGGCGGAAAGTGTCGGTATGATTGATGCGCTGAAAGGCTTGAAGGTTCAACCCGTCCTTTTGACGGGGGACAACGAGAGAGCCGCCTCCGCCATTGCCGGGCAGCTTCACGTTGAGGAAGTCCACGCAGACTGCCTGCCGGAGGACAAACTGAACTGGATCGACGCTTATCAAAAGGACGGCGAAGCCGTCTGCATGATTGGCGACGGTGTGAACGACGCTCCGGCACTGAAGAAGGCGAATGTGGGCATTGCGATGGGCGGCGTAGGAAGCGACATTGCAGTGGATGCGGCGGACATCGCCCTGGTGGACGATGAGGTAAAGGAACTGCCCCATCTGATTGCCCTTTCCAAGCGTATGATGGCGACAATCAAGCTGAACATGACGTTTTCCCTGACGCTGAATTTTATCGCAATCGTGCTTGCCATCATCGGAACATTAAATCCGGTCGTCGGTGCGCTGGTACACAACACCGGCTCGGTTTTAGTGATAATCAATTCATCACTGTTGTTGAAATGGAGGAAAAAGGAATGGTCGTGAGTGTGATTGGCGCAATCATAGGGGCTTTGATTGCAGCGTTCGGTCTGTACTACCTGGTCAGGGAGTGGAAAGACCCGGAGTCGAGAAAGATTTATGGGATTGTCAGCGGTGTTGGCGGGGTGGTTTTTCATCGCCATGCTTGTGAAACTGATCCTTGCGCTTCTGTGAAAGGAGCGGATATCCAATCGAACATTGGCTGAAAACCGGATAGCAGACAAAAGGAACCCGGCAGGTCGTCACAGAGATTTGTGGCGGCCTGTCGGGCCGTTTCGTTGAGGGAAGCGCTGATTTCCGCACTTTTTAAATGGTATTTATTTTTATCGGTTCTATAATAATTGTTGGGGTCAGGTAAAGCACCTGGCCCCAAATATACGA
>JAJQBR010000107.1 GCA_021203185.1 Clostridiales bacterium | reverse complement strand
TCTTTCTTTATTTGAAGAATTTGAAGGTGTTGCACTTCGTATTGTAACCTACCGCGGCCCCTCTTGTAGTGGCTCCGTTGGAGACTCTGGCGTCTACAATTTCGGAGGAAGACGAGGAATCATCTCCCGCTGCCGCAACAATGGTGTCAATTCGGGCGGAGAGTGCCGTAATTTGTGTTGCTATTTCCTCCGGGTCAATGTCACCGCATCTAGCTTGGTCTCACCTAATGCATCCACATACGTTTTTATGGCGAGGGTGGTTTGCTCAAGTACTTCTAAAATGCTCAGATTTGCCATTTATCCCGACACCTCCTCTAACATTTCCGTAAGTTCATCGGAATCGATGTAATAATCCACTGTATCATCGTTGTCACTGCTGCTCGAAGAAACGGTTGAATCTCCCTCATCTGTCTCGGCCTCATCGATGCCTTCGTTGATGTACATATTGCTGTTCAAAAGCGTCTGCCATTCGTAGACGATGTTCCCGCTAGAATCTTCCTGGACTGCGCGGAACACGATGTCCAGCGTACCGGCGGCGGCGCAGGTCTCGTAGTCCACCAGCCAGACGCCGATCAGCTTCTTTGTGTTGTCCTCATCGATGGCCATTGTCATGTCCGCTTTGCCGCTGGTTCCAGCTGTCTTGTTCTGCCAGACGATGTAAAAGCTCGTGCATTCCGCAAGGTCGCCGCCATCCACATACCGGTCAATGCGGAACCGCACGGGGTTGGAGTTGTGGTCGCCCACGACACCGGCGAGATAGCTTTCCGATTCCACTGTCATTTCCCTGTCAGCGGCGACAAGCACATATTCCTCCGAGGAAGAACCGGAATATATAGCAACGATTTCGTCAGATGAGAACGTTAAACCTTCTTTGTAAGACATTTGTTTTCACCCCCGGTTACAGATTCGGGATGAATAGGACACGGGCCGTTGCGTAGACAGAAAGCGTGCTGCCGCTGTTCTGCGCTACTTCCAGCCCCAGTTTGTAAGCTGTACTGCTTGGGTTTAAATATCCTGCGGCGGTAACGGTAAGCGTTTGCTGCTGAGACGCTGCCGGAGCAACCAGTCTTGAGAGGGTCTGCACCTGATTGCTGCTGCTGTCATAGATGCATATCTGTGCTCCCCGGTTGCCCTTGCTGTTCGAGGCGAACCTCACGAGGAAATTCGCAACAAAAAATCCCGCCTTTGGCGGAATCCAGTAACCGGATGTGACTTTTGATGTGAGATTTCCGAGGGCGTCATCTATGCTCGAATAGGTGTCGAACTTTTTCAGCGACCACGACCATTCGGAGGCCAGATTTGCCGAAGAACCAACGAAGTAATAGTCGATTTTTTCGCTGTCCAGTGCGGACACAACGCCGCTCCCCGTGTTCGCTCTCGCGTCCACTCTGGCGGTGATTTCAGCGATTCTCAGCTCAACCGCCGCCTCCATCTGGTCGAGGTATGGCGCGATGTCCGGCAGGTGCAATTCTATCGCTGCGGAAAGGTCGGCCAGCTTCTCCTCAATGGCGGTTGTATCCGGCTCCAGCGCGACGGTGGCGGTCAGTTCCGGTGTCAGCTCGGTTTCCTCGGCTGCGGCCACCAGGCCGTTCATCGCATCACCCATCGTGTCGTAGAGGTCGCCTGTGGTCTCTTCGATGCCTTCACCAACGCCGGGGAGAATCTGGACACCGACCTCATCCCTCATCTCAGTGGATGGGGAGTGGATGCCCAGGGCGGATTTCGCCTTGCTCACCAGGCCAGACAGGGCGCTCTTGATGCTGCTGTACAAGCTCGACACCATGCTGCTGATGCCGGAAATCATACCGGAAATGACATTCTTGCCGATAGAGGTAAACGAGCTTTTCAGACTGCTGCCCCAGCTGGAAACCTTGCTTGTCACGGCGGACAGTTGGGACGAGACCTTGCTTGTCAGCCCAGACAGGCCGCTGTAAATCGCGCTGACCGCCGAGGCACCCGCGCTCTTCATCTTGGAGTTAAGACTTGATGCAAACGAGGTGACCTTATTGATGGCGCTCGTGAGTTGTTTGGCCATCTGTGTGGGCAGCTTTGCAAACTGCGTCGAAACCGTGCTCAAGGCCGTTGTGGATGCAGACTTGAACTGCGAAGTGAGGTTTTTGCCCCATGTGGTCGCGGTTTTTATAGGCTGGTGGCAGTGACACGCTGGTCGTAGATGGAGACATAGGCCGTCTTGGTGGCAAGGCCCAACGCAGAAACGCTCTCGCCGTAGGTTACATAGACATTTTCCAGGATGGTCACAGAGTAAGTGGCCTGCAGGTCCACTTCCCCGGTGTAGTTGAACAGGGTGACCGTGTCCTGACACATTTTCGCCGTTGGCATGATATCCGCCTCCTTCCTTCCCTCGATATGGGGAGAGGGTCACAGCAGAGTGACCTTCATAAACTGGTGGCCGCCGGATTTGAGAGAATCCAGGATAATTAGAACGCCGATGTCCTCCAGCGTCAGCAGGCTTTCCTCGATGTCAGCGAACTGGTACGAGTAGTTCTTTTCACTTTCGCTCTTGACGGCCCGGCCACCGCTCCCGCTGTTGGCGGCAGATACTTTGACCGCCGCGTTGTAGGTGCACATCTCCGCCAGCAGCGTGACCGCAAGGGTAAGGCTCTCCGCCTCATCGGTGTCCTCTTCCACATCGGAAAAGTCCCGGTTGCAGTAATACATGGCGAAAATCTCCGCTCGTGCGATGTCCGCGGCGAGCTTGGTGGTGTCTCTCTCGAAAACGACGGTATAGGACGTGTAGGCAATCAGGTCGTCAGGCGTGATGAAGGGCCGGTCCATTACTCAAAGGCGGCCAGAATCGCCGCTCTCCGGCTCTCGTTGCTCTTGCAGTCGGACACATCCACGCCGTATTTCTTGGCCAGCGTCACCAGCGCGTCTTTGGTTTTCGCGGTCTGAATCTCCGCGAGGACTTTTTTCAGCGTTTCATCCGCCGTAGTCGTATCTTCCTCCGCCGCCACAGAGACAGCAGAGGAAGCAGCGGAAACCGTGTCTCCGGTATCGCTGGCGGCAGCAACCGCCGGGGTGTTCCCGCAGTCGCCTCCGTCACTTCGCTCACCTTGCCCAGGGCAAGCATGGCCTCCGCCAATGCGTCAGAGACCGTGGCCCTGGGCTTTTTCTGGGTGAGGAGGACGCCGCCGTAGCGATAAGATGGGTTCCCACTTTTCAGTTCAATGGTTCTCATCGGTTGTCATCCTCCTGTTCCGACGTTACGCAGCCTCTTCCTCGGTGGTTTCGCTGTCGGTGCTGTCGCTGGTGGTGATGCCGGTAGCGATAGCAGCCGCCTCGGTCTCCTCGATGATGTAGTCCACATTGCCGTGGATGGCGTAGTAACGCTCGTCCTTCTGGATGGCGTCCTTGCCCTCGGTGGTGCGGCGCAGCTTCATGTCGTAGGTGCTGACGGTGATCAGGTTCTTGGGGTCGGTCAGCCAAATCTCATCATCGCTCATCTTGGCGGAGGTGATGATGTCGATGCCACAGGGGGCGTCGGAGTTGTAGAGATTGGTGTGGCCGCCAGACAGGGCCTTCTCCTCGCAGAACTTCCGCCAGAGCAGCTTCATGTTGGGGCTGATGATCCAGCGCAGCTTGTCGGTCTTGTACTTGGAGCTGATGGAATGCGTTCCAGAAGCACTCCGATTTGGTCTGCTCAGCAAACCGGTCCATGACTGCGCCCTTCTCGATGTACGCTGCCTCGTCAGCAAAGCCGAGAGCTTTCGCAAGCCGGGCCATCAGGCCGCGCTTCTCCTCGCTCTTAATCTCCGGGTTGCTCGTTTCCACAGCGGCATCGCCTCCTTCCGCTCCGCTTCCTGCTCGTTCTTGTTGAGGTCAGAAATGTCTTTCCCGTGCTTGGCAGTGATTACATACTGGATTTTCATATCCGGGTCATAAACATCTTTTCCTGTGGACGTATACGCCAACGAGCGAACGATATTGTCCTTTTGGTATTGCGCTAAGAATGCCACCGGGTCTTCTATCATTTCTGTACTCACAGACCGATAAACTGTCCCCGCGTAATCTGGCAGTTTTTCCAGTGCGGTGTCCAGATTTTTCACAATAGTCTTTTGTGCTTCGGTCAGTTCTTGTCCTGTTCTCAGGGCAGCGTTCAGCGAGTAAGCCACTCCGGAAGACATATAATCAAGAATTGCTCGCGTGTCTGTTTCGTTCAGTGTAGCAGAATTTGAGCCATTTGTAAATTTCTCGGCCCAATCCATTGCCCGCTCGTACAAGTCTTTATCTGCGCCGGTCTTGAACACCTCGTTGGCGTTGGCCACAGCCTCATCCTGGAGGGTGTTTTTCATCTCAACGTCTGAGTTGAGGATTTCGGCGTTGGTCACCGTCTCCACCGTGCAGTGGCAGTTATACGATTTGCTGGGCGGCAGGCTGCTGGCTCATGGCCCCTCGATGTGATACACCGTGCCGTCCCGCCCGGTCAGTTCAAAGAAACCGTCCGCATCGGCCATAACGCCGTCCATTGCAACGTGGTTCTCGCGGGGGTGGTCGCTGGGATTGTGCCGCCAGATTTTCCGCTCCACCACGGGATTCTGCATGATGGCCTCCTGCTGGACTACGCTCTCGTACATCAGCACCGTTTGGGTGGCTGTACCCCGGCAGTCCCGCGCCCGGTCCAGCTTGCTGGAACCAAACACATACTCGATGGCCCGCTGGCCAAAGGATTTGATTTTCGAGCCGAGGCCGCGCAGCTTGGATTTGAGGTCATCGAGGACGCCCTTCTCCACAGCGGCCTTTTCAGCCTTGTCCGCTCCGCTGTCCTCCGGCTCTTTGTAGTTCTGCAGGCCAGCTTCGATGCGGTCATTCAAGCTGTCGATTTTGCCCTCTGTCATTTGGTCGGCCAGTGTCAGCACCTCGGCTATGGCTTTCAGAGACAGTTCAGAGGCGTCCAACTCCTCATCGTCGTTCTTGATGTGTTCGTCCAAGAAAGGCAGCGCATAAGCAAACAGAGCCTCGGCCACCGCGTCAGAAGCGGTTCGCTTTAGCTCTGCGTCCTCTTTCGCCTCGTTCCAGGCGTCCATCAGTTCAAACTTGTCTGCGCAGTCTATCAAGGCTGTGGCAATGCGCTCCAGGTAGTCGTCCAGCAGTTCCTCCAGAACGTCCTGGACGCTGTCTATGGCTTCGACAAGCCCGGATGGGTTAGGATACCCCTGCTCCTCCAGAAACGCCTCCAGGTCGGCGTCAGCCTTTGCAAGGGCTTTTTCAATCGCTTTGAGAAGCGGCGTGTAGTTGGCCATCTACTCCGCCTCCTTCCGCTCCTTTGCCAGTTGGCGCAGGAGGTTCCGGGTCTCCCGGAGGACAAAGAGCGTCTGCTCGGTTGCGTTGTCATGCTCCGCCTTGCCGATGGCCTCGTCAAGATCTTCTCCGGCTTCATTCAGGTCGGAGGTGTCCGCTGCCTCCGGTTCCTCCGTGGTTTGATTTACCGTCAACGGTTTTTCAAGCGACGGTTCTTCCGCCGTTTCGGTCACGGATATCCCGAACAACTCTGCAAGCTGCTCCTGGGGCAGCAGTTTCAGCGTCTCTAGCGGGTAGTCAGCCCAGCCGCCCTCGTATCTCTCCTTCACGCGAAGCATAATATCCATCTTGGCCCGGAATCGGGAACCACTCTACATCGCACCACTCTATCTTCGTTTTCTTCATATTCACATCCCTCGGTTTTTCAAAAAAGCGTGAAAAATAGCATTTTTGCTATTGACATAATATAGCGTTCGTGCTATAATTTGATTATCAAAAAGGAGATGAAGCAAATGCCGGTGATCAGTAGATTCTACGGACTGGTGATAAAAATGTACTTCCAACAGTCCGAACACAATCCCCCGCACTTTAACGTCCTCTATCAGGATTACATGGGTGCATTCGACATCCGGACGCTCCAGATGATAGAGGGAGACCTACCCAACAGGGCGCAGGCACTCGTCAGGGAGTGGGGTTCTCAGCACCAGGAAGAACTCCTCCGAATCTGGGAAACGCAAAACTTCGTGAAGCTGCCCCCGCTGGATTAAGCGGGGGGCGGCTCACGCCGCAAAGGAGGGTCAGCAATGTTTCATAGAGTTTCATCCGTTCAGCCCCGTCCGGGCTACATTTTGGATGTTTGCTTCCAAGACGGTACGCGCAGATATTACGATGTCAGCCAGCTTTTCTCCCGCTGGGAGGTATTCCAGACGTTGAACCAAGTCCAGGGCCTGTTTGAGCAAGTCAAGGTCGATGCAGGCGGCTACGGCGTTTCCTGGAACGACGATCTTGACCTTTCCTGCAACGAACTGTGGGAGAATGGAATTCAGATGGGTGGTGAGATCGGTGCCTGAAGATTGCTCTGCGCTCATTGACCAGCTCATTCAGATGCGAAAGGACCAGGGGCTTACGCAAAAACAGCTCGCCGCAGCTTGTGGGCTTACGCAGTCCGTTGTGGCCCGATTCGAGAGCAAGCGAACCACACCCACTGTCACCACCTTCTGCCGCATTGCTTCTGCTCTGGGAGCCTCCGTATCGGTCACAAAAGCCTCTTAAGGTTCCTCCATCCCCCACCCGTCAGGGCGGGGGATTCTTTCATTCTTCCGCTTTCCTCAATGCGTTGCTGCATTCGTCCTTCATGGTTTCGCCTGCTTCCGTATGATTCTTGTAAAATCATACCGGAATGGCTGTATAAAACCAATGAGTTGAACCACACAACGTTAAGTTTCGTTGTCAGAACCTTCCGGCTCCTCCATCTCCTTCACCGGCTTTTCGGCGGTGGCCTCACCCTCCCGGTTCAGGACTTCGTCCATCTGCCGGGCCAGGGCGAGGCCGTTGCTCTCGGTTGTCATGCGCTCTTGCCCTCCTTCTCGGCGGCGGCAAGATTCATGCCGAGGAGCTTACCGGCATTGAACACCTCGAACAGTGCCTGCGCCAGAGCTATAGTCTCCTTGGGCCGCTCAGCAACTTGGGCAGACAAGGTTTCCACCCGCTCCAACTGCTCCGGAGCGTATTCCAGCATCTTATCAGCCATTGCTGTTCACCTCCTTGGTAAGTAACCGGGCGTATTCGGGATATACTTCCCTCATCCGTTCCTTTTGGCGTTCTGGACGTGCAGAACGCGACTTATACGCTGAAATATAGTTCTGTAAAGAAATTGTGTTCAGGCGCTGTCTCCGTAAATCAGCTGACAATGGATGATTTCAAACTTGATGTGCAGCAGAAGGGCGTGGACATGAAAATCGGTCTTGATATTTCTTCTATGACCAGCAACATAACCAGCGACAGATATACAACTATGACCATAGAGCCGCTTCCTTTGCTGTCAGTCAGCATCGGCATGGCTTCTACCGGCAGTACAAGCGCCAGATACCGAAGCGGCTCCAGCCCCATATAGAGATAGAGCGCTGAAGGCAGAAGAATTACCCCACAGGCGGCAATATAAGAAATATCCATTCGCTTCATAAATGCGGAAACCAGCATAGTCAACATGGCGCAGGCAAACAGTGCGAGCAGCCGCAGCAAATATAATCCAATCAAGAAGGCTTTTATGCTGCATACGATACCGAAGTCCTCCAGTATGGAGAGATTTTGTACCGCTGCGGCCAGCGTATCCGC
>JAJQBR010000096.1 GCA_021203185.1 Clostridiales bacterium | reverse complement strand
GTTGCACTTCGTATTGTAACCTACCCCCCTCCCCTTTCAGGGGAGGCGAGAGGGGATAGTGCTTGTCGTCTGTTGTCACTTTTGTTTGGCAAATGCGAGACTTTCCACAGAAAAGTCCTCTTTTAGCAACTAACAACTAAAATAATGCGGCTAATTCAAAGGGATAACCATATAACGAAAAAACGGGGCTGGCCGCATGGCCAGCCCCTTCGCTTACGCTTAATTCAATTACTGAGCCTCAAAATTGTCCTTGTCCAGACCGCAGATGGGGCAGACCCAATCCTCAGGCAGATCCTCCCAGGCGGTGCCAGGGGCGACGCCGTTATCGGGATCACCCAGGGCGGGGTCGTATTCATATCCACAGGGGCAAACATACTTCATAACAGGCTCCTCCTTTGCCGGATGATTAAGAGGATGGTTCGATGAATCAGCCGAAGTACCGCTCCAGCAGACCGGCGAACGCCCTGCCGTGGCGGGCCTCGTCCCGGGCCATCTCGTGGACGGTGTCGTGGATGGCGTCCAGACCCAGCTCCTTGGCCTTCTTCGCCAGCTCGGTCTTGCCGGCGGTGGCGCCGTTCTCGGCCTCCACGCGGACGGTTAGGTTCTCCTTGGTGGACGGGGAGACCACTTCGCCCAGCAGCTCGGCGAACTTGGCGGCGTGCTCGGCCTCCTCATAGGCGGCCTTCTCCCAGTACAGGCCGATCTCAGGATAGCCCTCCCGGTGGGCGGCGCGGGCCATGGCCAGATACATACCGACCTCGGTGCATTCGCCGTTGAAGTTCTCCCGCAGACCCTCCTTGATCTCTTCTGGGGCATCAGAGGCCACGCCGATGACGTGTTCGGCAGCCCAGTTCATCTCGCCCTCCATCTTGGTGAACTTGGAAGCGGGAGCCTTGCAGATGGGGCAGCGGAACCCTTCGGGGAGAGCCTCGCCCTCGTAGACGTAACCGCAGACCTGACATACAAACTTTGCCATAGTAATTTCCTCCATTGTTAATTGATGTCGCGCATCAGGCGGCGCAATTAAGAATTATTCCTGATAAGCGTATTATAGCAGACCTGCGCCTCTTTGTAAAGCAAAATTTCAAAAGATTTTTTTGGTGATTTTGCCGATTTTTTCGCCCTCCGGCGCGCTCTCCAACAAAATCCCCCCTCTGGGCGGCAGGGTCAGCCGCAGCTTGCCGTTCATGGCCAGATATCGCCTGCCGGTGAACACGTCCACCGCCTGGACGTGGCCCCAGGGCAGCTCCACGATGGTTCGTGTCCGGGCGTTGCTCACCGCCACGGCCACGCTCTCCCCCGCCGCCCGGCGGACGAAGGACACCAGGCACTCCCCGCAGGTTCCCCAGCGGATGTCCCCCTCCCGGAGGGGGCGGCTGGTCTTGCGGTAGTTGCCCAGCCTGGAACAATAGACCACCAGCTCCTGATCCTCCCGGCCCCAGGGGTAGGGCCGCCGGTTGAAGGGATCCTCGAAGCCGGTCATGCCCGCCTCGTCTCCATAAAACACCGTAGGCGCGCCGGGGAAGGCGAACAGCACCAGCAGTCCCAGCCGCAGCAGTTCCATGCCCCCAGCCCGCTCTCTGGGGGACATCTCGTAGGCGGCCCGCCAATCCTTGCTCTGGTCGTTCCGCTCGCCGCCCACCCCCAGGTAGGTCAAAATCCGCAGGGTGTCGTGGGTGCCAAGAGCGTTCATGGCGGAGTAGAAGGCGGAGGGAGGATAGTTTTCCCGCAGATCCTCCATGCTATACTGGAACCCCGCCCCGTCGCCGTGGAGCAGGAAGTTTAAGAGCGCGGTGCGGAAGGGGTAATTCATCAGGCCGTCCAAGTGGTAGCCCAGCAGGTGGCGGCGGCGGACGCCGTAGGCGATTTTGGTGGAGCCGTCCTCCCAGACCTCTCCAATGACAATGGCGTTGGGGTTTTCCTCCCGCGCCGCCTGGTGGATGCCGTTGACAAAGTCGTCGGGCAGCTCGTCCGCCACGTCCAGCCGCCAGCCGTCGGCCCCGGCCCGGAGCCAACGCCGCACCACCGAGTTCTCTCCGGCGAAGATGAAGTCCCGATAGCTCTGACAGTCCTCCCGCACAGCGGGGAGGGAGTAAATGCCCCACCAGCTCTCGTACTTGTCGGGCCACTCCTTCCAGTCGAACCAGTCGTAATAGGGGGAGTCTTTGGACTGCACCGCCCCCGGCTCCGGGTAGAACCCGTCCCCGTTGAAGTACCGGGACACATAGCCGGTGTGGTTGAACACGCCGTCCAGGATGATTTTGATGCCCCGCTTGTGGGCCTCGTCACACAGGTGGGTGAAATCCTCGTTGGTACCCAGCATGGGATCCACCCGACTGTAGTCGGCGGTGCCGTAGCGGTGGTTTTCCGACGCCTCAAAGATGGGGCAGAAGTAAATCGTCTCCACCCCCAGCCCGGCCAGATAGTCCAGCTTGGCCTCTACGCCCTTAAGGCTGCCGCCGAAGAAGTCCCGGTTGCAGATGTCCATGCCCCGCTCGGTCTTGCCGATGGGCTTGTAGAGGGGTTCCTCGTCCCAGCTCTGGTGGACGCTCCGGTTCCCCACCAGGCCGGTGGGGTCGGGGATCTCCGTGCGGAAGAACCGGTCCGGGAAGATTTGATAACACATCCCCTTGCCAAACCAGTCCGGCACCTGGTCCTCGCCGTCGTAGACGGTGAGTTGATAGGTGCGCAGCTGCTTCTTCCGCCCATCCAGCCCCTCCAGCTGGAAGGTGTACCACACCAGGCCCACATAGTCCCCAGTGTCCAGGGTGCAGGTGAACTCGTCCACGCCCAGGTCGGTCCCCGTCCATGGCATGGGCAGCGTGACCATCCGGTTGTTTTCAAACTCGAAATAGGCAGTCAGAGACGCATGGGAAAAGCCCTCTGCCCTGGCCGGACGGAGGGTGAAGCGCACCTGGGTCCCCGTGGGGACCGCGCCGTAAGGCTGCTTACAGCGCAGGTCGCGGGAATCGTAAATGGTCAAATCGGGCATAAAATCAGTCCGTTTCGTTTTAGTTTTGGGGGATGATATAAGCTATTAGCTGTTAGCTTTTAGCCGTTAGTCAGGTGCTGCCAGCAGATAGCGTAGAGCTAAAAGCCTGGCAAAGCCGTTTGTCGTTTGTCTGGCACTGCCAGCGTACAGCGTAGCGCGAACAGGCAAGAACCGCCAAGCTAACAGCCAATAGCTAATGGCTAATAGCTCAATTTATTGCAACAGCTGGTTCTCCGCCTCCACCCGCTCCAGGGTGGCCTCATCGCTGAAATAGTAGTTCATGATGGCGGCGGCGATGGCGACGGTGTCCGCGCCGGCGTCGGCCTTTTCCACCACGGAGCAGACCACGATCTCCGGGTCGTCGATGGGGGCGAAGGCCACGAACAGGCCGTTGGTGGCGCTGTTGTTGTTGATCTGGGCGGTACCAGTCTTACAGCCCACCTTGACGCCGCTGGCCTCCAGTTCCTCAAAGTCGGTGATGTCGTCGGCCTCGATAACCTCGCCCATGCCCTCGATGATGGCCTCCCGGGCCGCGTCGCTCAGTTCCACGGTGCTGAGAATTTCCGTCTCGTGCTCATAGAGGATCTCGGTGTTGTCGCTGGACTTGACGCTGCTGAGCAGGTGCGCGTCGTAGCGGTCCCCGCCCCGGACGAAGGTGGCGATATAGTTTGCGATTTGCAGCAGGGTGAACTGGTTATCCGACTGGCCGATGGCGGCAGAGGTGACGTTGCCCTGATACCAGATGGCCCCCACCGACTCGGAGTAATCCGGCCCGGCGTTGACGCCGGTGCTTTCGGTCAGCTCGATGCCGCTGGCCACCCCCAGGCCGTAAGCCTGGGCGGTCTCCGTCAGGTAGGAAATGCCTATCTCAGTCCCCATCGTATAGAAATAGATGTTGCAGGAGTCCCGGATGGCGGCGGAGAGGTTCTCCAGGCCGTGGCCGGATTTGCGCCAGCAGGTCTGGATGGTGCCGCTGTTGTTGTAGGTGCCGGTGCAGTTGACGGTGCGGGTGGTGTCGGTAACACCGGCGTTCACCGCAGCCGTGGCGGTGCAGATTTTGTAGGTGGAGCCGGGGGCGTAGGTGCCCAGCAGCGCCCGGTTGTACAGGGGCAGCAGGTCATCGTCCGCCAGTTCTTCATAGTCCTCGTTGTAGGTGGCCGGGTCGTAGGTGGGGTAGGAGGCCATAGCCAGTACGCTGCTGTCCTCCACGCTGATAACCACCACAGCGCTGCCGCCGTTCAGACTGTTGATTTGCTCGGTGTACTCGGCCAGGGCGTTCTCCGCCACCTCCTGGAGGCCGCTGTCCAGGGTCAGGGCCACGGTGTTGCCCGACTGGGGTTCGGTGGTGTAAGTCTCGTCCACCAGCACGCCGTCGTTGTCGTAGGTCAGCTGTAAGGTGCCGTCCACGCCCTTCAAATACTCCTCAAAAGCCGACTCCACACCGGAGAGGCCGATGCTGTCGTTCATATTATAGGTGTTTTCCTCGTCGGCGCTCAGCTCCGCCCACTTTTCGGCGGTGATGGCCCCCACCTGGCCCAGCAGGTGGGCAGCGTAAGAGGTTTGGTACTCCCGAACGGACAGGGCCTCGATGTTGACCCCGGCGAGGCCCTCTTCCTCCACCATGGTGATGAAGTCGATGTCCACGTCCTCTGCAAAGTAATAGCTGGAGTAGGTGACTTCCTCAGACCGCAGGTAGGCGGAGTACAACACGCCCAAAATCTCCCGCTGCTCAGAGGAGGACAGATCCCCCAGCTGGTCCAGCTGGAAGTATTCCGCCATATTGCTCAGCAGCTCGTCGGCGGAGGTGGTGTTGTCCCCCCAGAAAATGGAGTCCGAGGTTCCCCGCACCGCCTGGCACAGCAGATAGAGCCGGGTTTGGGTCAGGTTGCCGTCGTCGTCCCGGGTGAGATAGGCGTTGCCGTCGGTGGTGTAGGAGTAGGGGGTGCTGTCGGAAACGGGCAATTCCTCGTCGTTCCACTCCACGCCCAGTTCCTTGCAGATTTCAATGAGCCGCTGCACCACCGCCGCCTGGTTTTCTTCGCTGCCCATGGCATCCACGTCCAGCGTGACCACATACTCCGCCCGGTTGGTGACAAGCACATTGCCGTACCGGTCGGTGATGTCGCCACGGGCGGCCTGGACGGTCTTGGAGGTGGTGTAGGTGTTGATTTCGTTGGACTCCTGGGGGTCGATGGCCTGGTTGACGATGGCGTCGTAGGCCGCCCAGCCGTAGTAGCCGCTCATGGCCACCAGCAGCAGCGCCACAACAGCGGCGCGGAAGTAAAGTGATCTTTTGCCCATGACTGCTCCTTCCGGGGTTGGGGAAATGCGTTATTTGATAATCTCTCTCGTTCATCTCAAAGGGAAACGTCTGCTGTTTTTAGCTATTAGCCGTTAGCTGTTAGCCATTAGCCTGGCTCTGCCAGTTTAAAGCAAGCAGCAAAAAGGAAGCTGAGCGCAGACCCACCCGTTTGTAAAGTCATGTAAACGGTAAGCGCAGCACGTAATGCCAGGCACTACAAAGCGAATAGCTAATAGCTAAAAGCTAACAGCTCAATTACAGCTCCGTATCCGTGCGATACCGCTGATAAATGGCGGCATAGACAAAGTAGATGGGAATGACAAACACCAGGGAATACAGTCCCTCCGGCACGGCGATGCGCAGCAGGGTCTCCATGTCGTTGCCGCCGAAGGTGTAGTAGTAAAACACCCGCGCTCCCTCCAGCACCAAAACGCCCATGGCGCCGCAGAGGACGACGCCCAGGAAGTTCTTGCCGATTTGCCGCCGGGTGGTCAGCCCGGCCAACACCCCGGTGACGGTGCAGATGGGGATCATCATGGTGCCGCCCCGGAAGTACACCGCGCTGCAAAAAAAGCCCACGCCCAGCCCGTAAAGCGCGCCGCCCAGCGAGCCTTCGTAGCAACCCACCGCCGCCACCACCAGAGGGGCCAGCTCCGGCAGCGCGCCATAGATGGGGATGCGGTTCAGGATGCAGATTTTGATGAAATACATCACCAGGTAGCTCAGGGCATAGATGCCCCACTTGACCTGGCTGCCGTTGTTTCGTCCCATACCCGGCCCCCTCAGTCGTTGTTGAAGTCCGTAACCACAAACAGGGTACTCAGGTTGTCGAAATCCGCAGCGGGGGTGACGACGGCGTACCGCTCCAGACCGGAGGGTTCCGTCTCCACCGACTCGATGTAGCCGATAACCAGGCCGGAGGGATAGGTGCCGTTCGCGCCGGAGGTCAGCACCTCGTCGCCGGAGATGAACACCGCGTCGGCGCTGAGGTAGGTCAGCTTGCACTTGCCCTCGGTCATCAGGCTCAGGTCGCTCTCCAGCATCAGACTGTCTCCCGTGCGGTAGACCGTGGCGCTGACGGAAATGCTGGGGTCAAGGATGGTGATGAGAGTGGCCCAGTTGGTACCCACCTCCTGCACCACGCCCACTAGGTAACCGGTGCCGGTGATGACCACATCGTTGACGGCGATGCCCGCGTTGGAGCCTTTGCTGATGGTCAGGGTGGACTCCCAGCTGCTGGCTTTGCCCTCGGTGACGGTCACATCCATCAGCGTCAGGTCGGTCTTTTCCTCCACCAGCCCTAGGGCGTTGCGGAGGTCCTCGTTTTCTGCCTGGGCGTCCTGGGCTTCCCGCAGCTCGCTGCGGACCTCAGAAAGCTCCTGCTGCAAGGCTTCGTTCTCCTCCACCAGTTGTTCATAGCGGAAGGCGTAGTCATACACTCCCTCCACCCAGCCGGTAAACGAGGAGGCCACCCGCTGGAAGGGGGAGGAAACCACCCCAATCACGTTGGACAGGGGGGAGGTCACGTTGGGGAACAGCGCCGAGGCCATGGTCACCACCGCTGTCAGCAGCAGCGCAGCGATCAGCACCCAGAGGCCGTTATCGTGGAAAAACTTTTTCAATCTAAGGACCCTTTCTCCTTCTGGTACGCGGTATCGTCAGAGACAGTACACGCCGAAGCCCGCCAACATTCTGCCCAGCCGACAGATGGGAAGCCCCACCACATTATAAAAGTCTCCCTGGATGCTGTCAACCAAAAGCGCACCCCGACCCTGGATGCCGTAGGCCCCGGCCTTGTCCATGGGTTCTCCGGTGGCGATGTAGTCCAGAATTTCCCGCTCTGTCAGGTTGCAGAAGCGGACGCTGGTGGCTTCGCAGGCGGTCAGTTCCCGCTCGCCCTGGCGGACGGCTACGCCGGTGTAAACCGTGTGCCGCCGACTGGACAGGGAGGAGAGCATCCGAAAAGCGCTGGCCTGGTTCTCCGGTTTGCCCAGCACCTTGCCGTCCAGCACCACGATGGTGTCCGCGCCGATGACGATGTCCTCCGGGCCGACTTTGGCCGCCACCTGAGCGGCCTTTTGCCGGGCCAGCTCCTGGGCCAGCTGTTCTTTGGGCAGGGAATGGTCCATTTTCTCCTCTCCCTGGGCGGGGATAACCTGAAAATCTGTGATACCCATCTGTTCTAGCAGCGCTTTGCGCCGGGGAGACTGAGAAGCTAAAATAATACTCATCAGGATACGCCTCCTTGCTGAAATCAAGCTGAAAAACGGTTCAGGCTGAAAATGGTCTATCTGACTATCCCTTTGAATCAGCCGCGCTGTGATAAGCTATTAGCCGTTAGCT
>JAJQBR010000015.1 GCA_021203185.1 Clostridiales bacterium | reverse complement strand
CAAGTGCTGTATTTTTACGGCGCCCTATGCTGTAGTTTTATTGTAGCAAACACAACTGCCCCTTTTAGGGAACCGACTTTAGAAAATAGTGCAGCACTGCTATCCAAAAGTAGGGATAGCAGTGCTACAATAGCAGCATGAAGCAAGGCTTTGCAATAGCCTTTCGGTTACGCACTGGCCAAGTGTGACCTTAGGCGGAAAGGAGTAACGCAAGTGTTAAAAATCACCGATTTAAAAGTCGATACACCAGCAACTGTCGGGAGTTCTATGCTTCTCGTGGAGGTTCGACCTCGTTTTGAGTACCAGAACGGTCAGCGGACAGAAACCATAACAGGTTACAATTATGTTGTTGCGCTGCCAAGTCGGTCATTCAAAACCATCAGTGTCAGAATCGAGGGACGACAACTCATGGACGAGCCAGAGGAAGGCAGTTATATGAACGTCGAATTCAGCGACTTGGAACTGTTCATCTACTGGGCACAGGGCCAGTATTCAGTCGGCGCACGAGCCACCGGTATTCATCCAGTGCTAACACTCGACATCTGACAATGGGCGGCGCTGGGAGGCTGATGGGACGGAAGCAAGCCCCTTAAGGGATTGCCCTCCCAGCGGCAGCGCAGCGCCGCTTTTCATAGAGGGCAAGTATTACCCTCTATGAAAAACCTGTAGCATGTAGCAGATCGAAAATAAAGGAAGTTACGCAATGGAGAGTAATAATGCGCAGTCCAGAAAATGGACACTCGTTATCAACAACCCACTGTCAATCGGGCTAGACCACAAAGCTATCGTCAACATTTTGGCGCGTTTTGTCCTCATCTACTACTGCCTCTGTGATGAAGTGGGCGAGAATGGCACCTACCACACTCACATCTTTATCCTGTCGGAATCTCCCATCCGATTCTCTACCATCAAAAACCGATTTCCCACCGCCCACATCGAGAAGGCATATGGGTCCTGCGAGTCCAATCGAGACTACTTGAGGAAATCCGGAAAATGGGAAAATACAGCAAAATCTGATACATCTGTACCCAATTCAATCCTTGAATGGGGAACGCTGCCCTCCCCGAAAGAGGAAAAAGCTCCTGTCATGGCTCAACTAATCAAAGACATTCAGGAGGGCAAAGACAACCACGACATTATCACAGAGAACCCGCGTTTTGGTTTCCGCGTGAAAGATATTGATGCACTCCGTCAAACTCTGCTTACAGGGAGATATGCTAAAGAAACACGTCAATTAGATGTTACTTACCTGTACGGGGCCACCGGAACAGGAAAAACCAGGTATATTTTTGACCATTTCCCAGCTAAAGAGATTTGCCGAATCACAAATTACAGGGGCCACAGTAGTGTCAATTTTGATGCCTACACCTGTCAAGATGTCTTGGTTTTTGAGGAGTTTTACAGCCAAATTCCCATTTCCGATATGTTGAACTACTTGGATATTTACCCTCTCACACTTCCCGCCCGCTACAATGATCGGGTGGCGTGTTACACACATGTTGTGATAACGTCCAACACTCCACTGGATCAGCAGTACCCACAAGTGCAGTACAACAGCCCCGAAACTTTCCGCGCTTTCCTTCGCCGTATCCACCATA
Organism: Clostridiales bacterium; assembly: GCA_021203185.1. Taxonomy (GTDB): domain Bacteria; phylum Bacillota; class Clostridia; order Oscillospirales; family Oscillospiraceae; genus Onthomonas. Next base: position 6,150 of record JAJQBR010000015.1, on the reverse strand, counting down.
TCATCGAATACAAACCAGATGGCTCTAAGATTATTCATAAATAGAAAGGGTTTTACATATGAACACAGATGATCGAGATAGAATTAACAACCGAAACCACCGCTTCCTTCTCTGGCGCCGCTTCTGCGCTGGACTGAAGACAATTAAACACAGGTCTCCTAAGAGCATCTTTTTGTTCCTTGCTGTTGCTGCTTTAATAATTGTATGGCGGTATCGAACTATTGTGTTTTCATACGATTATCTCCAGACAAATGAGTATTTCGCTGCCTTATTTCCTTTAGCGGATTTATGCTGTCAAATATCATTAGTATTTATCGGTGTCGTTGCACTGTCTTTCATTGTCATAGCAATCGGCACCCCCTGGGGCAGTTGGAAGATACGGGACAATCTGCTCAGAGGTGGACTGTATAATCACGCTGGAGAAGCCCCTATTCTTCTTTCTGTAGACAGACCGACAAACAACGGCAAGCGCAAAAAGGGCAGCAATTTCCGTATGACGGTTTATGAGTTCGATCCCGTTGGAATCCCTCTCAAAGTGTGGAATGATGATAAACGCGACGTAATAGAGGCAGCGCTTGGAATCATCATTGACCAGATTAAGTATGGAAACGGGCGAAATACTATCCTTGTCTCTGGCGCACCTGCGACATGCGACCTCCCTTCTATGCTGCTCTGGCAAGAGAATTATCTGTCACAGGAGGACTTTGTACTGGTTCTCGGTGAAAGTTTGGGAGGCCGTCAAACAGTAAATATCGCTTTGACAGCACACCTGCTTCTTGGCGGCAGCACTGGCAGCGGCAAGAGTGTTCTGTTGAAATTGCTGTTAATGCAGTGCCTTCGGAAGGGGGCAGAGGTGTACATTGTAGACCTTAAAGGTGGAGTGGACTTTCATCCAGTCTGGCACCAAAAATGTCGAAGAATTTGCCTCACCGAAACTGACTTGCTTACAGTTTTGGAAGAAATTGTAACGGAATTGGAGCGCCGGAAGAAGTGCCTTGTTGCAGCAGGTTGTGCAAACCTGAGCGAGTACAACAAGAAAACAGGAAATAATCTTCATCGGCTCATCCTTGCGTGCGATGAAGCAGGAGAACTGCTGGATAAAAATGGGAGAAACAAAGAGGAAAAAGAACTGTTGGCAAAGATTTCGAGTTTTCTGTCCACGATAGCTCGGCAAGGTCGTGCCTTTGGGTTACATCTCATTTTGGCCACCCAACGTCCAGATGCAATGGTAATTCCTGGGCAAATTAAGAATAATATGGATTTTCGTGTATGCGGCAGGGCGGATAACGTGCTTTCCCAAATTGTGTTAGACAACACCAGCGCAGCCGATCAAATACCGAAAGACGCACAGGGACGATTTATTACAGGTGATGGCACAGTATTTCAGGCGTATCTCTTCGACGAGCGCAAACTTTAAGGAGGGGCATATTTGAACACTCAGAAAAACGACGGTTCCAACCGTCAACCAGACTGTGTGACCGAGATACGCCGGGGAAACTCTGTCCTTCTTGTGTCTGGTTTTTTTAAGGCAGATACAAAGGCCACCGCAACAGACAAGCTGGTGCATGTAATGGAATTAGAATCAGTTACACAGGAAAAGGTAATCTGACAGGTTAGGTAAAAGCACCTACTGTACAGTCAGCTCCAACTATGGTACAATGTATGTGGAATAGTGGAGCTGGCTGTCAGATAAAGGAGGATGATATGGTTAGACAAGCCAGCCGAAACCACCTTATTACCGCTCTGTATGCAAGGCTGTCCCATGAGGACGATCTGCAAGGCGAAAGTAATTCGATTTCCAATCAAAAACGAATTTTGGAGAGCTACGCCAAACAAAGCGGATTTACCAACCTTCATTGGTATACGGATGATGGTTACAGCGGTGCTAATTTCCAGAGGCCCGGTTTTCAGAACTTGCTTTCAGACATCGAGGCCGGGAAAGTGGGTATTCTGTGTGTCAAAGACATGTCCCGTTTAGGCCGTAACTACCTGCAAGTGGGATTTTACACGGAAATACTCTTTCCTCAAAAAGGAGTTCGTTTTATTGCGGTCAATGACAATGTGGATAGCGACAACGGCGGCATTGAAAATGACTTTACCCCGCTTAAGAATCTACTCAACGAGTGGATGGTGAAAGATACCAGCTTGAAAGTCCGGGCAGTTAAGAAAGCAAAAGGTCTGAGTGGTAAGCCCGTCACGAGCCGTCCGGTATATGGCTACCTTATGGGTGAGGATGAGCGTTTTGTCATTGACGAGGAAGCCGCCCCGGTTGTGAAACAGATTTACAGCCTCTGTCTTGCAGGGAACGGCCCGACCAAGATCGCACGGATGCTCACAGAGCAGCAGATTCCCACACCGGGAACACTGGACTACCGCCGGACGGGGAACACCCACCGTTACCATCCCGGCTATGAGTACAAGTGGGCAACTAACACCGTGGTTCATATCCTGGAAAACCGCGAGTATACCGGATGCCTTGTGAACTTCAAAACCACCATGCAGTCCTACAAGGTGCATAAAATCATCTACAACCCGGAGGACGAACAGGCAGTATTTGAGGATATGCACGAGCCGATCATTGACCGTGAGACATGGGAGCGCGTACAAATATTGCGAAAACAGCGAAAACGTCCAAACCGCTATGATGAAGTCGCTTTGTTTTCTGGTTTGCTGTTCTGTGCCGACTGTGGCAGCGTTCTTTACCAGCAGCGCTACCAGACAGACAAGCGGAAACAGGATTGTTACATCTGCGGCAGCTACAAGAAGCGTACCGCCGACTGCACAGCGCATTTTATCCGCACCGATTTATTAACGGCTGGCGTCCTTTCAAATCTTCGCCAAGTAACGGAGTACGCCTCCAAGCATGAAAACCGTTTTTTGAAGCTGCTGATTCAGCAGAACGAAATCGGGGGTAAACGTAAAAGCGCAACCACGCGAAAGCAGTTGAGCCAAGCCCAAGAGCGCGTTGCAGAAATCAGTCGTATCATAAAGCGTTTGTATGAGGATAATGTAAGCGGAAAAATCAGCGATGAGCGCTTTTCGGAACTGCTGGCAGACTATGAGCAGGAACAGCGGAAGTTGAAAGACCAAGCTGTCGATTTACAGTCCGAATTGGACAAATCACAATCCGCTGCTGTGAACGCCGAGAAATTCATGGGGATTGTTCATAAGAATTTAGCCTTTGAGGAACTCACGCCCACTCTTTTACGGGAAATGGTTGAAAAAATCGTTGTACATGAACGCAGCTATGATGAGGACGGCACCCGCAGACAAAGTATTGAGATTTATTACAGCTTTGTGGGGAAAATTGATCTTCCAAAGACTTAACCCCCCACGTTATCCAATGTAAGATTGAATAGATAGAGAATTTTTTTACACCTTTGTTGCTTCTTTACCAACCATGCGCATTGGCACCGGGGTTGTCGTTGCCGTAACCTTCCAGCAGGTTGATGGCACCCCAGATACCGAGGCCAGCGCCGAGGGCGACAACGAGGGTCTGCAACACGTCTACCGCACTATTGAAGAAATCCATAAATCATAAATCGGAAACCAGAATTGTTTTGATAGAAAGCTCATTTTGTGCAGGAAGCAGGAAAGCAAGCCACGATGTCCGAGGCCCAAATCCGGTCTCCACTCCTTTCCATTTTAATATTTTGATACGCTTTCTGTTTCCTGTGTGTCATGGGGTGGGACTGCGAATCCGCTTCATAAAGCCACCTCCTTCAGCGAAAACCGCCATTTTGAAGCGGTAAGAGCCTGTTTTGGGCAAAAAAAGAAGCCCTCCCCGCTATCCCGTTCATCCACGGGCGGGGAGGGCTTGATTGCTGAGCGCCTTATCGGGAGGCGTCCTTGCTGTGGGCGGCACGTTTGGGCGCTGTGGGTGCAGCGTGTGCCGCCGCTGTCTGCTTGCTGGAGAGGTCGGAAAGCACGGAATCCCGGCTCTTATCCTTGTATGCCTCCAGCATGGATTTCAGTTCCGTGTTGGGAACCATCCGGCTTTCCCGGCTCCAGACGTTCCTGCCGGTCTCGTCCTGTCCCTGCAAGACGGGGCGAGAGACCTTGGTCTCACCGTCCTCCGGCAGCTTCATCCAGACGCCTTTGCCGAATTTGTTGTCGTGGATCATGCCGGGGGCGACCACGAAGGTCTGCCAGGGGCGATGGTCATCTGCGGCCTGATTGGGAATACTCACCTCCACCAGCTGCTTACCGGCTTTCGAGGTAAACGGTTCACCCACCAGTCCTTTACCGAATTTAATGGTCACTTCCGGGCGGTCAGCGCCGCCCGTTGCTGTGCGTTCATTATCAGCCATAGGGAACTCCTTTCCGGGCGATAGCCCTTCATGATTTTGCGGAGGCCACAGAGGTCTCCTGTGCAGCGTCCACATCAATGACCTCAAACTCATCGGTGGGACGCAGGTGCATCCTGCGGTGAAGAAACGATTCAATATTGAAGGCGTTCTTTGGGTCGGCATCGGACGTGTACTTGTAGTTGGGATGCTGGGTCAGGTCGTACTTGTCTGAGAGGAATGGTCTGACGCCCCGCAACTGCAAGATACATTTGCCGCCGTCCATCACGGCAAGCTCATCCTGGCTCATAAGTTCATGGCCGGTTTTTTGATAATTTGTGCCGTAGGATGGGCTGTTGCCACGGGTGTCCGACGTGTTGAACATATCAATGGTCTCTTTGCCGAGAGCAGCGTTCAGCTCCTTCAGCGTGGTCGGCTCGGAGCCACCCAGGAATATCTGACTGTCCATGTTTCCGATGATGGTGTCGGCGTTGTCCTTGTAGATGGCCTTGAGCTGGCTTCTGGCCTGCAACACCAGGCAGGCGGAAATCTCACGGCTTCGGATGGTCGCCACCAGCTTCTCCAGGTTGGGTATCTGGCCGATGTTCGCAGCCTCATCAATAAGGCACCGTACATGAACCGGCAGCCGCCCGCCATACTCATCATCCGCTTTCTCACACAAAAGATTGAATAGCTGGGAGTAGATCATGGAGATCAGGAAATTGAAGGTGCCGTCCGTATCTGACATGATAAGAAACAGCGCCGTTTTCCGGTCTCCCAGGGTGTCCAGCTCCAGCTCATCGTAGGCGGTGATCTCCCGCAGCTCCTGAATATCAAAGGGGGCAAGCCGTGCGCCGCAGCTCACGAGGATGCTTTTCGCCGTCTTGCCTGAGACTGAATGTCAATAGTTTTTTAGTATTTTCCCAGAAAAAAAGCCCATCAAAGAAACCGAGTCTCTCTGATGGGCTAAATATGTTTGGCTCATAAACCTACTTATTCATCTTATTGTATATCCAACGTATCACCACTACCGAAACAATCGTAATCACCATAATCAATGGAACAAGCACATAGACAGGGATTCCCGTGTCCAGGTTCTGCACTTCTCCTGTTGCTGTTAATAATGCTGCTGACATCATGATACCTCTCTTTCATACTTATCTGCCGATCTGCTTTGTAAATTCCTGTACCTGGCTCGTAAAGCCAGCAACATCCTCTATTGTATCGCCTATCTGAAATTCAGATGAATATGCCGTTTCAGCTGCCGGATACAGATGCTGATACAAGGTCTTAATGCCGATAACAGAAGCTGTTGTAACTGCCGCTATGACAGCAACCGCCGCTGCCAGCCGGATCAGCCCCAGGCAAATCTGGAATATGTATCTCAATCTTTTTCCCTCCTTCCGTCGCTTTTCGCAGATTGTTTTCCATCCCCACGATGTGAGAAATGCTCCCGTGTGAACGAGTCTATATGACGAGTAAACACTTCAACCTCACTTGTAAAGCGGACAATATCCGAAAATGGAGTTCCAAACGGATATGAGCGGTTTTCCTCTGTTTTCCTGGTTCTTTTTTCAGAAGAATCTGCCTGATTGCTGTCATCGTCGTGAGAAGTTTCTCCCCGTTCCATGTCACGATACAGTTTACTTACTTCGGTAATCGTCTGTGCTGTTGCTTCGGCAATCGTTTCCAGCATGGAATCGCGTTTCCGCAATCGATCACCTCCCTCGCTGCTTCTTTTCTAGCGGAAAATTATTTGTGCTTTTTAATCCACTCGTCCGTCTTATCCATTGTTTTGCCGGCGTCAGGGAAAAAATGCTGTATCAGCTTTATGATTCCAACCGTGCCGACAATAGCCGCTGCC
>JAJQBR010000064.1 GCA_021203185.1 Clostridiales bacterium | reverse complement strand
TCTTTCTTTATTTGAAGAATTTGAAGGTGTTGCACTTCGTATTGTAACCTACCGTGTACCGCAGCTCGCCGGGGTTCAGCGCCGTCACCATCTCGGCGTGGTGGGCCATAATGCCCCAGGAGCCATCGAAGGCGGGTATAATCAGGCTGACGCAGGGACCGTTGTAAAACAGCCGCTCCGCGCTGATGAGCAGCAGCTTAAATTCCTCCATTCTGGGCCTCCATGCGCTTGGCCTTTTCCACCACCTGGTCGATGGTGCCCACGTTGAAGAACGCCGCCTCCGGGTAGGCGTCCATCCGGCCCTCAATGATGGCCTTGAAGCCGCGAATGGTCTCGCTGACGGGGACGTAGCAGCCGGGTACGTCGGTAAACGCCTCGGCCACGTGGAAGGGCTGGGACAGGAACCGCTCGATCTTTCTGGCCCGGTAGACGGTCAGCCGGTCGTCCTCGCCCAACTCCTCCATGCCCAAAATGGCGATGATGTCCTGCAACTCCCGGTACTTTTGCAGCATTTCCTGCACTTTCCGGGCGGTGGTATAATGCTCCAGCCCCACCACCTCCGGCTCCAGGATACGGGAGGTGGACTCCAGCGGATCCACAGCAGGGTAAATGCCCTTCTCCACGATTTTCCGGCTCAGGACGGTGGTGGCGTCCAGATGGGTGAAGGTGGTAGACGGAGCCGGGTCGGTCAGGTCGTCCGCCGGCACATAGACCGCCTGCACCGAGGTGACAGAGCCGTCCTTCGTGGAGGCGATGCGCTCCTGCAGCTCGCCCATCTCCGTAGCCAGGGTGGGCTGGTAGCCCACGGCGGAGGGGATGCGCCCCAGCAGGGCGGAGACCTCGCTGCCGGCCTGGACAAACCGGAAGATGTTATCAATGAACAGCAGAACGTCCTTGTGTTCCACGTCCCGGAAGTATTCGGCCATGGTCAGGCCGGTCTCCGCCACCCGCATACGCACACCGGGGGCCTCGTTCATCTGCCCAAAGACCAGAGAGGTCTTGTTCAGCACGCCGCTCTCCCGCATTTCGGTCCACAGGTCGTTGCCTTCCCGGGACCGCTCACCGACGCCGGTGAAGATGGAGTAGCCGCCGTGTTCGGTGGCCACGTTGTGAATCAATTCCTGAATCAGGACGGTCTTGCCTACGCCGGCGCCACCGAACAGACCTACCTTGCCGCCCTTGGCGTAGGGGGCCAGCAGGTCGATGACCTTGATGCCGGTCTCCAGCATTTCCACCACAGGGCTTTGCTGGTCGAAGGCGGGGGGCTTGCGGTGGATGCCCCACTTCTGCTGGGCGTTGACCGCTCCTTCGCCGTCGATGGGGTCTCCCAGTACGTTGAACAGGCGGCCCAGAGTGGCCTCTCCCACAGGAACCTGGATGCTGTCGCCGGTGGCAGTCACGGTCATGCCGCGGCAAAGGCCCTCGCTGGGGCTGAGCATGATGCAGCGCACCACATTGCCGCCGATGTGCTGGGCGACCTCCATCACGCAGCGCCGCTCCAGGCCCTGGATTTCCAGCGCCTCTTTGATTCTCGGCAGAGAACCGTCTGAAAACTCCACGTCCACCACGGGACCGGAGATTTGAACAATGTTACCTGTGTTCAAGGGTACAGTTCTCCTTTCCTCAAACAGATTTTTTCTTCCGCTGGGCCTTGGCTCCGGCGGCGACCTCGGTGATTTCCTGGGTAATCATGGCCTGTCTGGCACGATTGTACTGGATATTCAGGTCGTGGAGCATCGCGTCTGCGTTGCGGTTGGCCGCGTCCATGGCCATCATCCGGGCGTTCTGCTCGGCGCAGAAGGAATCCACCAAAGCGCTGTACACATACCCCACCAGATAGTTGGGGATCAGATGGTCCAGCACCTCGTCCAGAGAGGGATTGAACTCGTAGTTGGTGTGGATGTCCGTCATCTCCAGGCTGCGGTCCGACGCCTGTTCGTCTGCAATCATCGCCTCCCGGTCCAGGGGCAACAGGCGGGTCATCACCGTGTCGTTGGCGACGGCGTTTTTTACGTTGGTGTAGATGATGTGGATGCCGTCCAACTCGCCCCGGTCGTAGCGATCCAGCAGTTCAAAGGCGATGCGACGCGCCCGATCCAAGGTGGGGTTCTGGGCGGTGTAAAGAAAGCTCTGCTCGATGGGGATGTGCCGCTCTTTGAAGAACTGATGGCCGTACTCCCCCACCACGAACAGGCTCGGTTTGGTTTGCCCCTCCATCTGCTGCATGGCCAGCTTCAATACGTTGTGGTTATAAGCCCCGGCCAATCCTTTGTCGGCGGTGATAACCAGGAACCCACGGTGCAAGGAAGTGGGCAGCTCCCGCTCATGGTTGATGAAATACTTGCTCTCCCCCTCCGGCGAGTGCTGCGCCATGCGGACGATGGCTCTTTGCAGCGTGGAAAAGTAGGGACGGGTGGCGTCCAGCTCCTTTTTCACCTTCCGCAGCTTGGTGGAGGAAATCAGGTACATGGCGTTGGTGATTTTCCGGGTGTCCTGGATGCTTTTGATGCGTCCCTTGATTTCTCTGGTGTTTGCCATACACTCACCCGCTTAAACCAGTTCCGGGTACTGGGACCGCTTGAACTCCAGGGCGGCGGCGACAATGCGCTGCCGCAGGCTGTCGGTCAGCACCTGGCCGGTCTCCAGGTCGCGGATGATGTTCTGCTGCTCCGCCGCGAAGTAGTCCAGCATAGAGCTGCGGAAGGAGCGCAGTTTGCCCACGGGGATGTTCAGCATCACCCGGGCCGTCACCGCCACCAGGGAGATGACCTGCTCCGGCATGGTCAGGGGCTGGCACAGGCTCTGCTTGAGCAGCTCCATCACCCCCGCGCCGTAAGCCAACTGCTCTTTCGTCGCCTCGTCCAGGTCGGAGGAGAACTGAGTGAACACTTCCATCTCCCGGTACTGGGCCAGGTCGATACGGATGGAGCCTGCGGCGGACTTCATGGCCTTGCTCTGGGCCGCGCCGCCCACCCGGGAGACAGAGAGGCCCACGTTGACGGCGGGCCGCTGGCCGGAGAAGAACAGGTCGCTTTCCAGGAAAATCTGGCCATCGGTGATGGAAATGACGTTGGTGGGGATATAGGCGGAGACATCCCCCGCCTGAGTCTCAATGATAGGCAGGGCGGTGATAGAACCGCCGCCCAGCTTGTCGCTGAGCCGCGCCGAACGCTCCAGCAGACGGGAGTGGAGATAGAACACGTCGCCGGGATAGGCTTCCCGTCCGGGGCTGCGTTCCAGCAGCAGGGACAGGGCGCGGTAGGCCACCGCGTGCTTGGAAAGGTCGTCGTAGACGATGAGTACGTCCTGCCCCCGGTACATGAAGTATTCGCCCAGGGCGGTACCGGAGTAGGGCGCGATGTATTGCAAGGGGCGGCGTCGCTGGCGGTGGCGTTGACCACGATGGTGTACTCCAGCGCGCCGTATTTTTTCAGGGTGTTGACGATTTTCGCCACGGCGCTGGCCTTCTGGCCTACGGCCACGTAGATGCACACCACATTCTTGCCCTTCTGGTTCAGAATGGCGTCGATGGCGATGGAGGTCTTTCCGGTCTGCCGGTCGCCGATGATCAGTTCCCGCTGGCCCCGGCCAATGGGGAACATGGAGTCGATGGCGAGGATTCCCGTCTCCAGGGGAACGCCCACGCTGCGCCGGTCCACAATGCTGGGGGCGGGGCTTTCGATGGGGCGGTAACCTGCGGCGTCGATGGGTCCGCCCCCGTCGATGGGCGCACCCAGCGCGTCCACCACCCGGCCCAGGAACGCATCCCCCACGGGGATACCGGCCATTCTGCCGGTGCGCATGACCCGGCTGCCCTGGTGGATGTCCGCACCGTTGCTGAACAGGATGCAGCCGATTTCCTCCCGGCGGATGTCCTGCACCATACCCTTGTCGCCGGAGTCGAACTGGACGATCTCGCCGTACATGGCGTGGTCGATGCCTTCGATGGTGGCAATGCCGTCGCCCACGTACCGGACGACGCCCACCTCCTGGTTTTTGGCTTCCAGGTCGAAGTCCTTAATCTCTGCTTTGAGGAGGGGGATGATATCCTCCAGGCTGCCCACGGCGTGGACTGTTTTCAGCGCCTCCCGGAGCTGCTCCACACGGCCCTGGGCCGACCAGTCGTATTCGTCCGACCCGGCCCGGAGCTTGAAGCCGCTGACAAGGCTCTTATCCTCCAGGAGAGTCAGTTCTACCTGCTGGCAGGCGTACTTTTTCTGCAAAAAGGCGCGGATGCCCTCCAACTGCCGGGGACTGGGCGCTGTGACATACGACAGAACCGCCTGGAGTGTTCCTTTGGTCCGCTCAGTCATCTTCTTCCGCCGCCTTCTTCAAAAACTCATCGTAGAGGTCGCTGTCGTGTTCGGCGCTTGCATAGGCAACCTTGGCCGTAGCCGCCACGACGATCTCGGTGATTTCGCCCTGGGCCTTTTGCAGGATGTCCCGCTTCTGGGCTTTGGCCTGGGTCTGTGCGGTCTGAACAATCCCCTCGGCGGTGGTGTTGGCGTCGGCCACAATGCGGGCATACTCCTGGTTGGCCTGTTGACGGGCTTCCTGGAGGATGCGCTGCTTCTCCTCTTCTATACCAGTCAGGGAGTCGCTGTGCTGCTGTTCCAGGGCCAGCGCCTGGGCCTTGGCCGCTTCCGCGTCCGCCAGGCTCTGATCTACCTGGGCCTGACGCTGCTCTAAAATCTTATGGACGGGCTTGAACAGAAATCTCTGCATTAACACATAGAGGACGACCAGGTTGATCGCTGTCCAGAGCAGCCCAATATCTACTCGAAGCAATGTCGTTTCCTCCTTTTTTCCGTCACAGCAGCAGGATGATGAGCAGCGCGATGACAAAACCGTAAATGGCGGTGGCCTCGGCCAGGGCGCAGCCCAGGATCAGAGAGGACTGAATTTTGCCGCTGGCCTCAGGCTGGCGGGCGATGGCGTCCATGGCGTGGGCGGTGGCGATACCGATGCCAACGCCGGCGCCCAGGCCGCAGAGAACGGCGATGGCGGCGCCGATTGCTTGAAGAGTACCCATATTATTACGCTCCTTTGTTTTAGCTCTTAGCTCCTAGCTTTTAGCTATTAGCTTGGCAGTTCTAACTTGTTACTGACAGCGCTGTACAAGCGGCTGATTTTGCTCTTGGCCATATTCTTAGCTGTTTGCTTTTGACTGGCAGTACCCGGCTAACAGCTAACGGCTAATAGCTAACAGCTCACTCCAACGCTTCCTTAATGTAAATGCTGGTCAGGAACACAAACACATAGGCTTGCAGAATCCCATCGAAGAAGTCAAAGTAGAGACTAAACACCATCGGCACCACCATCGGCACCATGGCCTCGATCAGCTCCATGATGACGAAAGCGCCCAGCACGTTGCCGAACAGACGCATACACAGGGACAGAGGCCGCGTGACCAGATCCAGGATGTTGAAAGGGGTGACGATGGACACCGGATGGGTGAACGCCTTGAGCCAGCCCTTGACGCCCTTTTCCCGAATACCGGCCACCTGCACCAGAACGATGCTGAAAATGGCCAGACACAGGGGGACGTTCAGCTCTTTGGTGGGGGGCTTGAACCCGAAAATGCCGAAGATGTTGGCCAGGCTGATGTAGAGGAGGATGGTCACCAGATAGGGAACGTAGCTGCGGCCTTTTTCGCCGACCATGCCTTCCACCAGGCCCTCCAGCTTCACCACGGCATATTCCACCGCCGCCTGGCGCTTGGAGATGTGATCCACCTTCAGATTTCGGGTCAGACACGCAGAGAGGATGACCAGCACCGCGATGACAATCCACGAGACCACAACGCCCTCGGAAAAGGCCAGCGGGCCGATGGAAAAGACCGTTTCGCACTGCATTTCCTCTATGATCGTTTCAGCCAGATTTCCCAATTTTTTCACTTCCTTTCTGCGCGTTCCTGCTGCGCGCACAGGTGTTTTCTGCACACACAATCTTCAAATCGACGCTACGAAATATTTTAGCATTTTCCCCTCTGAAATTCCAGTGCAAATCCCACAGTTTTCATTCCTATAAAACCGATTAAATGTGGATTGCTGCACAAAAATTGTGAAAATTGCGAAACAAAACCAGCGCAGCCGTTCCACCCCCAAGCGACAACAAAGGACGGACCCCGTGCAGAGTCCGTCCTCTGGTTTTGACCTTGTTGGAACGCCGTTTTTTCGCGGCGTCCGCTGTTCAGCTCAGCCACCTGGCGTCGGAGAAGGGGAAAAAGACGCAGACAGCCTTGCCCAGCACATAGCGCTCGTCCACCATGCCCAGGGCGGCATAGCGGCTGTCGGTGGAACCGTTGCGGTTGTCGCCCATGACGAAGATGCACCCCTCCGGCACCTGAAAGCTGCTGTACACCATGCCGTCCCGCTCCACCATATAGTCGTCCCCGTACTGCTCGGTTCCCTCGTTGGCGAAGTTCAGATAATCCTCCTCCAGGGCCACGCCGTCCACATAGACGGTGTTGGCAGCGTAATCAATTTCCACCTGCTGGCCTGCCACGGCGATGACTCGCTTGACAATGGCCTCGGAATCGTTCTCGTAGGGGAACCCGTCCTTTTTCAGCACTACGACATCTCCCTGCTGGGGGGTGTAACCGATGCGCTGGATGAGCATGGCGTCGCCGTCGTGAAGGGTGGGGTACATGGAGGAGCCGGACACGCCGAACACCATGCCAAAAAACGTAAAGAAAACGGTGATGAACACCAGCACCAGGGCCAGAGTTTGCAGCCAGTCATAGACGTCTCTGCGCCAGCCCCGGCTGGCGGCGTCCTGTTCGGCCTGGTTTTCGGGAATTTGCTGACTCATAGTTCTGTATCTACCTCATGCCGTCAGTCGGTGATGTCGATGCGCTCCGCGCCCAGGCAGACGCGCTTGTCGCTGTCCACCGTAAAGAGGACGGCGTTCAGCTGGCAGGGGCCTGGGGCCGGTTCGTACCGGCGGGGCAGCCCGCCCAGGAATTTGTTGATGGAGATTTGCGGCTGGATGCCGATAACAGAGTTCTTGGGGCCGGTCATGCCCAAATCTGTCACATAGCCGGTTCCTTTGAGCAGCACCCGGTTGTCAGCGGTGGGGACATGGGTATGGGTTCCCCAGACGGCGGCGGCCCGCCCGTCCAGATACCACCCCAAAGCCAGCTTTTCGCTGGTGGCCTCGGCGTGGAAGTCCACCAGGACGAGGTCCGCGTCCATCTTCGCCAGGATGGAATCGGCCACCGTAAAGGGGTTGTCCACGTTAGGGTCCATTTCCACCCGACCGATCAGGTTGACCACCCCAATGTGCAGACCCATCGGCCCCTCGTAGACGGCCCAGCCCCGACCGGGGAGCCGTTGGGGAAAGTTGGCAGGCCGGAGAATATACCGGTTGTCCTCCAAAAACTGGGTGATTTTGATTTTGCTCCAGGTGTGGTTGCCCAGGGTGATGACATCCGCACCGGCAGAGAAGATGTCCTCCGCGTTGTCGGCGGTCAGGCCCACCCCGGCGGCGTTTTCGCCGTTGACCACGGTGAAGTGGATCTGATTGAGCCGTTTCAGCGTGGGGAGGTGGCGGCGCAGACAGGCGACGCCGGATTGGGACACCACGTCCCCTACGGCGAGGATATTCAGCAGCATTGTTTTGCCTCTTTCCAAGGTGATAAAGTCAGTATACGCCTGATAAGGGAAAAGTGCAAATAAAAAATGCTGGTTATCCCTTTTACTCAGTCTTATAATCATTTTAGCTATTATAGCAATTGTCAAAAAAGGTGACACACTTGACAATGGGTGTATAACA
>JAJQBR010000030.1 GCA_021203185.1 Clostridiales bacterium | reverse complement strand
CGGCGGCTGGTCAGCCCGGACAGTACCTTGCCGCCCGCCTTGTTGTACAGCAGCAGCGCCTCCGCGATCTCCGCGATGGTGCGGTCTTTGCACAGGGTTTTCAGGTTCGACTGACCGCAGTTGAAGGCGAAGCTGGTCAGCGCGGAGAGCTGGTTTTCGTTCATCTGGGCGGTCAGGGGAACGTAGGAGCTGTTGTTGGCGTAGACCCAGAACTTCGCCACGTCACTCTCCAGCAGACTGTTGGCCTTGCTCTGGGTGATGGTCATGCCCTTTGCTACGCTCTTGCCGTCCACCTTCCCGGTGTGGCCGTAGCCGATGGTCCAAACCCCCGCGCTGTCCTGATAGGCAGTCAGTTTGCAACCCTCAAATTTTTTGATGAGGGCCAGACCGGCGGCGTTGATGGTGTCACTCATCGTCCGTCCCGCCCTTCAAGCTGGCAAAAAACCCGGTCAGCTTCTCCGGCATAATCTCCGGGTCGATTTTGCACACATTCTCGATGATGCTGCCCACCTCCATGACGCAGATGTAGGCGCAGATTGCCCCGGCCACGGGGACGGTCACGCCCAAATCCACGAAATTCTGAGCATAGTCCACCAAAATTCCCAGAATCATGCACAAAATCAGCCCGACCTTGTGGAACAGGCCCTCCCGCATGATGGAGGACGAAAACGTCTTGGTCGCCAGAGCCTGCACCAGGCCGGTGATGAAGTCCAGCGCGATAAACGCGCAGGTGATAAGATAGGTCATAAAATCAGTCCTTTCAGTCGTTGGGTACGACGGCAAACAGAATGTCGGACGAGAAGCAGTAGCCGCTGGTCAGGTCCACCTTCGTATACTTCCCCTTGCCGCTGGTCATTTGTGCCGCCCAGTTGTGGCAGGCGAAGATGTGGCCCTTCTCGCCGCTGACGCCGATATTGGAATCGTAGATGTAAAAGACGCCCGGCTTTTTGTAAGCGCTGGACATGGCAGAATACTTCTTGCCGATTTTGACAACCTCGCACTTTGTCAGGTCGAGGTCACTGTACCCGGTGATGGCTTTTGCGGCGGTGTTCTTGGTGGACGTCGCCCCAGACCCGACGGCGGACTTGTGGGACAGGCGTTTCCCGTCCGGCAGGATGCCCGCCAACGTTGCCACACGGCTGGCAGGAATGGCGCAGTTGACCTTTTTATCTGCCATGGCCGTGTCCCAACTGTAGGACCCGGAGACGTGCTTGCAGCCGATACAGGCGTTGTACACTTCCTCCAGATTCGCCGCCGCCAACTTCAGCGGCGTTTCGGTATACTCCGCAAAATTCCCCGCCGCTGCCCAGCGGCGCACCCCGTCAATCACAACGGGCAGATAGACGGTGCTTGTCCCGCCCCGGGTGTTGATGTATGTGCCGCTGGAATCCACCTCAACGATGGTTCCCTTCTCCAGAGTGGTCACGATGGCCCCGGAGCTGCTGTCCGGGAACTTGCGGATGTTGGCGGCGGCGCCGGTGACAATGTACTTTTTTGTGTCGTAACTCATGGTTTTGTCCTTTCTTTTATTCGGGCAGATAAACAGCCAGCCAGTTGACACCGGTGGTTGTGGTGCTGGTGCGGGTGACATAGATAGTCGCGCCGGTAGAGGTCACATCCGACACGCCGGTTCCCAATACGCCTGTACCGGGGACGCTTGTTCTCGCCTGGGTGTAAACCCTCGGGGTGCCGGAAAATTCCCTGTCAAAGGTGATTTCTGTCCCGGTGGGCTTGTTCGCCTCGGACGGCGTGATACTCACGTATCCTTGCTGGATCTCCGGGACGGGAAAGCCGTTGACAGTGGTGTCTCCCGTCACATCCAGTGTGCCTCCGACGGCGCCGCTTCCAGTCACATTCAAGGCGCCGTCAACGGTGGTGTCCCCCAAATAGGCGGTGTTCGCGGCCACTGACGCAAACTTTGCCCGCCCGTCGTGGAGAATGTACGCAGCCGCCTTGTACAAAAAATAGGTGTTTTCAGATATGGGTACGTTTACAGCCAAAAACGCGCTTTCGCTGCTGCTGTTATTTGAGTTGATGATGTTATACGTACCTTCTTCAACTTCATCTTCCTCATTTTCACCAAAGGCGGATACAATCGCGCTGCCCTCGTCAATCAATGCGCCGCTTGCGTCTCCGGTGTATTCCTCTTGTGTGTTTTCCATCAAAAGGTAGGTTCGCGCAATCGTTAAGCCGCCTATGATTCCACTAACGGCGGTTAGGTTTCCATCAGAATCAACGATAAACAAATCGTTGATATTGATGGATCCGCCGGTGATGGTTCCCAAATCGGCGGCAATGGCAGACAGCTCCGACACATTCAGCTTTTCCGCCGTCACCGCCCCGGCTACGATTTTCGCGGCGGTGACGACACCGTCCCCCAGGGCGCTTGTCCCAAAGGGCGCAGCCACCCACTGCTCCCCGCCCCAGTAGTACATGGCGTAGTCACCGCCGCTGGTATCGAACCACAGGTCGTTGACGCTGAGGGTGTAGTCGTCGGCGGACGGCGCGGCGGCGGCGTAATAAACGGCGTTTTTGCCGCTGGCCAACACTTTCGTATCCGTGACCTGGGCGGTCAGCTCCTTGAGCTGCTGGGCCACCGGGCCGGACACTGCCGCGCTCTGCTGGCTCTCGCTCTCTCCCGCCGCCGTCAGGATGCTTTTCAGCCCGCCGTCATAGTCCAGGGTGTGGGCCATCACAGGGACAAGATAAATGCTCTCATCGTCGTCCTCAAAAGCGGGTGTCCAACTGGTGGCGGCGTCTCCGATTTCAAGTTTGACTTTCCGCACCTGCATGGAATAGAGCGAATAGTTGCATATCCGCAAATAGAAGCGGGTGGTGTCGTTAATATCCCCGCTGCCGTCGGTGAAAAAGTCGTCTGAAAGCGTGGTGGTGTAGGTCAGCCGCATCCAGTCGTCCGTGATGGAGGTCCCCGTAAGAGAGATGTTTTTGTAAAGGGTTCTGGAAGTGCTGCTTGCCTTGCAGAGGGTGAAAATCACCATAATCCTGTTGGTGGTGGAGGTGTTGATGGTTTCGTAGTCATCGCTTCGAATATCGAAGGACACCATTACCGTCTGCCCCCGGACCAACGAAAATTGAATGGGGTCGCGGCTGTAGATGGAATTGTAAGCCAGCGTTTCGGCAGCGGCCCAGGTTGCCACCATGTAGCCCTCGTCATCCTCCGCCATGGTGACGTTAGAATCCATTGTCCACCCGTCCATTGAGCGGGTGTTGGGCAGATAGTTTCGCCCGCCGGTCAGCGTGGGGACCCGAAGAATGTCCCCCACATCCACCGCCAGCTGTCCCACGGCGGTCAGCGTGGCCGGGCGGTAGGCAAAACCCTTGACCACGTCCCAGGCGGTGTCGATGTTGTCCTCGGTCATCAGCGGGTTCGTCAGGGCGATGCTGCCCCCGGAGGCCCCGGTGGTGCGTTCCACCTCCGTCGTCTCGGTGGTGGTCTCCCCGTCGTCGTCGGTGGTTTCGGTTTCAAGAGTGTTGGTCAGGCTGGCCACGGTGAAGTCGCTGGTTTTGAACACCATGCCGCCGCTGTAGCAGTCGTCGGTCCCCAGCACTTGGCCGGTCTCCTCGAACTGCCGGAACACCAAATATCCGTCCCGGTCCATACAGGCGTTGGCGCCGCACAGGGCGGCCAGATGGCCAATGGCGGCGGAACAGGTCAACCCCGTGGGCATCCCCGCGATGGTCACATCTTCAGGGACGGAGGACTGTAAGAACTGTATCCCTAGCTGGTCACACACGTCATACAGCGCCGTGGCAACAGCACATTCCCCGGTGACGCTGTCGGAGGGGGTGTAGTCGCCCCCGGCGAAGTACAGGCCGTCCCAGGCTTCTACCGTCAGGCTGTCCTCATTGACTTCAGCTTTGATGCCGGTGAAAATCCCCATGGGAACCCACTCCACCGCGCCGTCAAACTCCTGCCCCAGGTACAGAGTGAACCGCTGGTTTTCCAGCGCTGTTCCCGCCTCCAGGACGATGGTGACACTGGCGGCGTTGACACAGCCGATGGAGACGCTCTCCGACCCGCAGAGGGTGGAGGAAATGGAAATGCTTGTGATTCCCACCGCCTCGTCTCCGTAGTTGGTCAGCGTGGTCCCGTCGTCCAACTCCAATTTGGCGTAGTATTTTCGTCCGGCTACGGTCTCGTTGGTCAGTTCGTACATTGATTCACTCCCTTCCAGTGTTTAGTGGTTTGCAATGCGCCGCCTGACAGCGGGGATTTGTTGGTGTCGATGCCGCGTCTGGCATTTCACTTCCCGCGTCCGGCTATGTCCAATTGCACATTGTACACATTGCAAATTGCTCATTGTTCAATGCCGTCCACGGTCACGTCCTTCACATACTGGAACCCGTCCGCTCCGCTGTACAGAGTGTACGTCGGTGTTCCAAAATACATGGTTTTCGTCACAGTGGTTCCGGTCATGTCGGTGTATTTCACGGTCACAAAGGGGTCGTCCGCATCGCTGACCGCGCTCTCGATGGTTTCCACCTCATCGAAGGTCAGCACCGGCCACTTAATGGTGATTTTGCTCTTGATGCCCACGATGGTCCCCAGCATTTTGCCGCTGGAGCTGCGCCCCGTGTCAGAGGACCACACCTTTTCCTGGGTGATGGTCACGCCCTCCAGGGCGGGGGTGGGCATTTCCACCCCGCCGATGTAAAGGGCGGATACGGTGATAGATGTTGCCACACCGTCACTTCCTTTCAAATTGGCTCTTGACTTTTGATACTATATGTAGTATCATCACAATAAAAGATGGGAGGAATTCAGGTGGAGATAAAACTCAAAAAGCAGCCGCAAAAGTACCTTGCAAGCGTAGACGCCAAAACCCGAAAGAAACTCTACCGCGCATTGGAGCAACTCTCCCGATTGGAGGGGAACATCGTCCGTCTGGCCGGGTATCAGTCCCGCTACCGCTATAAAATCGACCACTACCGCATAACCTTTGACTGGGTCAAAGGCGAAATCATCATCACGGTTATCGAAATCAACACCCGAAGCAACATCAAGTATTGAGGAGGCGTTTCAAATGGCAAATGAACTCACTCCCGCGGAAATCGAGCGCCGGTTCGCAGAAATCAACGCGCTGCCCGCGGAAACTCCCACGCAGGAAGAAGCCAAAAGTTTGGCCGCAGCCGAAGCGATGGACGATGGCACCACCGTCAGCCTGGAAGCGTTTCAGCGCGACCTGGAGGAATACAGCGGGCGGCTTGTCCTCCGGATTCCCCGCAGTTTGCACAAATCCCTGAAGGAAGCCGCCGCGCTGGAAGGTGTAAGTCTGAACCAATATATGCTTTACAAGCTGTCCCGCTAAAATTCCATCCTCCCCTCTGCCTGCTGTCAGGCAGAGGGCTTTTTTTGTGCTAATTCCGACCCTTTTACCCGGTGTTTGCTGTACATCCAGCAGTTTTCAGACAGTGTTCGGCTCCCGGCTTCATTGCTAATTGCACATTGCACATTGCAAATTGCTCAGGTGTACGCCGCCCAGGGCAGCTTCCCTGTGGCCCGCGCCTGGCTGATGGCGTAATCCGCCGAAGCCTTGCCCACCACTTTGCCGTCCAGGGTGACGTAGGTGTTGATGGTGACGGTCTGGTTCCCGCCGCCGGACTGGGACAGTTTGCTTGCGATTTGCGTGGCCACGATGTCCGCCCACTGAGTGTTGCGCTCCAGGGGGACGATGGCCTCCTGCCCTGCCTCGCCCGCCACGGTGTCCCCGAATAGGGTCGCCCGATCCACGATGCCGCCACGGGCGGCAAACTTGATGGTAGGCCAGCCGCTGAGGCCCAGCGCCTTGTAAACCGCCTTTTTGACCGCGCCCACGTTGGTGCTGTAGGTGATGGAAAGGCTCAGGGTCTTGCCCGACCAGCCTTTTTTGAAGCTGCTCCACAAGCTGCTGGCAGTGTTTTTCAGGGTGTTGGTGATACTCACCGTCCGCGTCCCCCAATTTGACTTGAAGGTACTCCACAAGCTGCTGGCGGAGGTTTTCAGGCTGTTGGCGATGGTGACTGCCGTACTGCTCAGGCCGCTCCATCCGCTTTTGAAGCCGCTCCACAAGCTGCTGGCGCTGCTGGCAAGGCTGTTCGCAATGGTGACCGCCACGCCAGAGAGCTTGCCCCACGCGGTTTTGAAGGTACTCCACACGTCGCTGGCGGTGCTGGAAAGGGTCACGCCGATGCTCACCGCCAAATCCGATTGCAGCAAGTCGCTCACGCCGTCGGCCACATTCTCCATCTGCTCCGCCAGCAGCGAGAAGCCCTCGCCCAGCCCCTCGATAACCGCCACGATGCCCTCTCCGGCCCAGGCCGCCAATGGCGATAAAAAGTTGTCCCAAATGGCCTGCCCGATGGGAGCCAGCACGTCCAGCGCCGCCGAAACCAGGGAAAACGCCCCGGCCAACGCCTCAAGAACCGCTGGGATGGCCTCGTCCAGCGCCCAGTTCGCCAGGGGCTTGAGGACATTCTCATACCCCCATTTCAAACCGCCGCTGAGCTGCTTCGTCAGCTTCTCCGCTGCCGCTTTCAAATCCTGGAAGGCTTTCACCACCTTCCACCCCTTCAGCGCCCAGAGCTTTTTCAGCGGCGTCAGCAGCCGACTGGCGAGTTTTTTCAGCTTGTCCAACCACTTCGCCGCCCGTTGCAGCAACGTCAGCCGGGGTTTCCCGCCGGAAGCGGAACTGCCGCTCCTCCTGCTGCTGCCGCTGCCCTTTTTGCCGCTGGAGCTTGCCGCCGCTTTGCTGAGCTTGTTGATCTCGTCAAAGTTCAGCACGTCCCGGACGGCTTTTTTCAGGCTCGTCACGCTGGCCGTGGCGGCGCGAGTGGCCTGGGTCAGCTTGGTTAGCGCGTTGGATACGTCGCTGAGCTTTTTGGTGCCGTTGGTCAGGCTGTAGGTTTCTTCCGCCATGGTTTCCCCCTTTCCGTTGTCTCACGGTTCGCCGCCTGCGTCTGCGCCCCGGCGTGCCGCTCCATCATCTGCCGGTACTTCTCCACCTTCCGCTGTCGAATTTCCTCCTCGTTCCAGTAGGGGAACACCTCATAGACCTCGTCCATCCGTCCCTCCGTCATAGCCTGGGCAATCAGCCCCGCTTGCTGCCAGGCGATGGCCGCCTGCCGCTGGGCGCGCCGACGCTCCCGCTCCCGGCAGGCACGGACGACCCCGGCCGCCTCCCCCCAGGTCAGGTTTTCCAGTTCCCAGGGCGGTATTCCGGCGATTTCTCCCTCCTGTATCAGTTCCTCCAGGGTCACACCTCCGGAAAAGGGCGTTCCTCCTTCTCCGCCTCCTCCGGTGGCTCCTCGCTGTCCTCCAGCAGCTGGAACGCCTGCTCCACCGCCTGGGCCACGCTGCGTTTCAGCTGCTCTGCCTGTTCCTCACTGACCAGCCCTGACTGGGCCGCGATGTCAAAGGCCAGCGCCCCGAACCGGGCCTGTCCGCTCCAACCCTCGTCCACCAGCAGGTCGTAAAGGGCCTCCCCGTCGGTGATGCCATTATCGTTGCCCCGCCAGTTCAGAGCCTCCTCCAGCAGAGCGGCCATCCGCTCCCCGTCCGTGGCCGCCGACAGGATGATTTGCAGCGGCTCCTCGTCAAATTTCTCCCGCAGCGCCCGCTGTCCCGCCACGGTCAGCCGCAGTTGGAACTTCTGCCCGTCCAACCGCAGGGTATAAGTGCGTTTCATTGCTTCTCTCCTTCCGTTTTTTGGTGGTTAGCAGCTAGTGGGATATTTCTGGATGAATAAAATACACTTTCCTCGTCAAAGCAACTGTTCCCTAAAGAGAACATCCTTGAGAAGCCGGCCACCCCTCTTGCCTCCGCCGTCAAGCGGCACTTCCGCTGAGCTCCCTGCCCTGAAAGGGGAGGAGGGTAGGTTACAATACGAAGTGCAACACCTTCAAATTCT
>JAJQBR010000024.1 GCA_021203185.1 Clostridiales bacterium | reverse complement strand
TTACAAATGGGTGGTTTCGCTCTCAGCTTCCTTTTTAGCTGTTTGCTTTAAACTAGCAGCACCTAACTAACAGCTAACAGCTAACGGCTAATAGCTTATCACAATGCGGATGATTCAAAGGAATAACCAATAAATTTCAGTTCTGTCCTTTCTGATACTGCTCCAGCTGCGCGGTCAGCATCTGCTCCATCTGGAACCGCACCGGCTCCGGGGCCAGAACGACGGCCCCGCCGTTCAGCCCAAACAGCCAGCCGAAGAACTGTGGGCTGACCACCACCCGCACCACCGCCCGGAAGGTGGGGCCGTCGTCGGGGTACATCTCCAGATTGTCCCCGAAGCGGTCAATCAGTACATGGGCCGTCCAGTCCTGGCAGCGCAGCACCACCTCTTTTTCCTCCCCCTGGAACATTCCAAAGTGGATGTCGGTGTACCGGGCGGGGTCCTCCGCCTCGTAGACCTCCCGACCCAGCCGAGCCTCTTTCCTCACGGCGATGCGATCCATTTTGTCCACCCGGTAGTGCCGCAGGCGGCCGGAAGTCTTGTCGTAGGCCACCAGATAATAATTGTCGTTGTCCCGCACCAGGGCGTAGGGGCTGACAATGTAAACCGCGCCTCCCTTGCGGTAGACCTTCTCCCGCCGCTGGTTCAGGTCAAAGTAGCGGAAGGAGACCTGTTTGTTCTGTCCAATGGCCTCATAGATGGCGTCGATGGTGTAATAAACCCGCTCGTTGGCGCTCTTGGCCTTGCCCGCCACATAGACCTGCCGCTGGAGGGTGCGGGCCTGATAGCGGGAGGTCTGCCGGGCCAGCTTGTCGATGAGGGCCTGGCTCTTTTGGGGCGTAATGAATTTGCTGGCCTGAACCGCGTCCACCAGCAGTTTTAATTCCGCCAACTGGAAGTCCCGCTCCCCCAGGTAATAGCCCCGCCCCCGGTGGAGAACGATGTCGTAGCCGTAGCGCTGGAGGGTGTGGATGTCCTCATAAACGCTTTTTCTCTCCGCCTGGATGCCGGCGTCTGCCAGCCGCTCCAGCAGGGCGGGGACGCTCAACGGGTGCTGCTCGTCCGTCTCCTGGGCGAAAATTTGCAGCAGCATAAGCAGCTTTCCCTTTTGGCTGTTTGTCCGTTCCATGGGGCCTCCTTTTCCGGTACGTGGAAGTTACCTCCAGTATACCCCGGCGGGGCGGCAGAACGCAAGGAAAAACGGAAATTATGTGAGATTTGATACTTTTTGTATTTTATAGGATAGTTTATCCAAGGAGTTATCATGCAGAATCACATTTTTGTCAAAGGCGCCCGCGTCAACAACCTGAAAAACATTGATATTTCCATCCCCAGAGACAAGCTGGTGGTTATCACCGGTCTCTCCGGCAGCGGAAAAAGCTCCCTGGCCTTCGACACCATCTACGCCGAGGGGCAGCGGCGCTATGTGGAGAGTCTGTCCTCCTACGCCCGGATGTTCCTGGGCCAGATGGAGAAGCCCGACGTGGACTACATCGACGGCCTCTCCCCGGCCATCTCCATCGACCAGAAAACTACCTCTCAAAACCCCCGCTCCACGGTGGGAACGGTGACGGAGATTTACGATTACCTCCGCCTGCTGTGGGCCAGGGTGGGTACGCCTCACTGTCCCAAGTGCGGCAAGGAGATTCAGCAGCAGACCATCGACCAAATTGTGGATCAGGTCATGGCGCTGCCCCCTGCCACCCGCATTATGGTTCTGGCTCCGGTGGTACGGGGCAAAAAGGGCGAACACGCCAAGGTGCTGGAAAGCGCCCGGCGCTCCGGCTATGTCCGGGTCCGCATCGATGGCAGCCTCTATGATTTGTCCGAGGAAATCAAGCTGGACAAAAACATCAAGCACCGCATTGAGATCGTAGTGGATCGGCTGGTCATCCGGGAGGACATCGTCCGGCGGCTGACCGACTCCTGCGAGATCGCCGCCAACCTCTCCGGCGGGCTGGTGATTATCGACCTGCCCAGAGAGGGGAAGGAGATGACTTTCTCCCAGAACTACGCCTGTGAGGACTGCGGCATCTCCATCGAGGAGCTGTCCCCCCGCGCCTTCTCCTTCAACAATCCTTACGGGGCCTGTCCCACCTGTACCGGCCTGGGCAGTCAGCTTCGGGCCGACCCGGAGCTGGTCATGCCCAACGAAAACCTCTCCATCCTGGACGGGGCCATTCAAGCCCCCGGCTGGAACAACATCAAGTCCGACAGCATCTCCCGGATGTACTTCGAGGCCCTGGCGAAAAAGTATAAATTCAAGCTGGACGCGCCGGTGAAAACCTTCTCCAAGCCGGTGAAGGACATCATCCTCTACGGCACCAAAAACGAAAAGCTGACCCTCCACTACGACCAGCCCCGTGGCCGGGGGACGCTGTACCAGCCCTTTGAGGGCATTATCAACAATCTGGAGCGCCGTTACCGGGAGACCCAGTCCGATGGAACCAAGCGGGAGCTGGAGGAGTGCATGAGCGAGTGTCCCTGCCCCGACTGCAAGGGGCGGCGGCTGCGTCCGGAGGTGCTGGCGGTGACGGTGGGCGGCCTGAGCATCGACCAGTTCTGCGCCCTGCCGGTGGAGCAGGCGCTGGGCTTCATCGACCACCTGGAGCTGACCGGACAGAAACAGCAAATCGCCGGACAGATTTTGAAGGAAATTCGCGCCCGGCTGGGCTTTTTGCAGTCGGTGGGGCTGAAATACCTGACCCTGGATCGGCGGGCGGGCAGTCTCTCCGGCGGCGAGAGCCAGCGCATCCGTCTGGCGACGCAAATCGGCTCCCAGCTGATGGGGGTGCTGTATATTTTGGACGAACCCTCTATCGGCCTCCACCAGCGGGACAACGCCATGCTGCTGGAAACCATGCGGCATATGCGGGCCCGGGCCCACACCCTCAACGTGGTCGAACACGACGACGCCTCCATGCGCCCCGCCGCCTGCCGTATCGACCGGGGGCCGGGGGCGGGCATCCACGGCGGGGAAATCGTCGCCGCCGGGACGCCGGAGGACGTGATGAACACCCCCGGCTCTCTGACCGGCGACTATCTGGCCGGGCGGAAGAAAATCGCCGTCCCCACCCGGCGCAGGCCGGGAAACGGCAATTTTCTGACCGTTCGGGGGGCTTATGAGAACAATTTGAAGTATATCGACGTGTCTGTTCCCCTGGGGACTTTCACCGTGGTCACGGGGGTCTCCGGCAGCGGTAAGTCCTCCCTGGTGAATGAAATTATCCACAAGCGGCTGGCCGCCGACCTGAACCGGGCCAAGTGCCGGGCGGGGAAGCACCTGGGCCTGGAGGGGGAGGAGTATCTGGACAAGGTGATTTGCATTGACCAGTCTCCCATTGGCCGGACACCCAAGTCCAACCCCGCCACTTATACCGGCCTCTTTACTGACATCCGGGATTTGTTCGCCAAGACCGAGGACGCCCGCAGCCGGGGCTACGGGCCGGGGCGGTTCTCCTTCAACGTCCGGGGCGGGCGGTGCGAAGCCTGCGCCGGAGACGGTCTGGTGAAAATCGAGATGAACTTCCTCCCCGATGTGTACGTCCCCTGCGACGTGTGCAAGGGCAAGCGCTACAACCGGGAGACGTTGGAGGTCAAATACAAGGGCAAAAACATCTGGGAAGTGTTGGACATGACGGTGGAGGAGGCGCTGGACTTCTTCCAGCCGGTGCCGAAAATTTTCAATCGTCTGCAAACCCTCTACGATGTAGGGCTGGGGTATGTGAAGCTGGGCCAGTCCAGCACCACCCTTTCCGGAGGCGAGGCCCAGCGGGTCAAACTGGCCACCGAGCTTTCCCGGAAGTCCACCGGGGCCACCTTCTATATCCTGGACGAACCCACCACCGGCCTCCACAGCGACGACGTGCGGCGGCTCATCGATGTGCTGCAAAAGCTGGCGGAGGCGGGGAACACGGTGCTGGTCATCGAACACAACCTGGACGTCATCAAAACCGCCGACTGGCTCATCGACCTGGGGCCGGAGGGCGGCGAAGATGGCGGCCATGTGGTGGTCACCGGTACGCCGGAGGACGTGGCCCGGTGTGAGCGTTCCTACACCGGCCAATATTTGAAGTCCTATCTGGAGGGATGAGCGGGCATCCAATTTGTAAAATTTTTTCGGAGGGCTTTTCGTTTTCCTTTTCCCGCAGTACAATGTCTGGAGGCATTATGCTATGAACTATATGGAACAATTCACCCAGGGCCAGCTGAAAACGGCTTATGAGGAGCTGCGCCCGGACTTCCGGGAAAAGCTGTTCCCCGGCGGGCTGGAGCAGGCCGGAGAACTGGTTCGGCGGATGGCCGCGCTGATTTATCCGGGAACCGACTGCTTCGCAGAGCATTACCGCACCTGCTTCGAGTTTTACCTGACCTTCGCCCTGGCCCGGCTGATGGGCTGCACTGAGGAACGGGCGGAGGCAGAGTGCAAGAGCAAATACGGTACCCTGCCGCCCATGATCTTTCAGGCGGTGGTGGATTTGTGCCGGGAGGCCCTCTATCAGGTGTTCCCAACCTTGGAAGGTAAGTAAAGACACCTTTTACAGACACAAAGCGAGGTTTTTCATTCCATGACAGCATCTCTTCAAGCCCTGTGGGTCTGGGTGACCAGCACCTTTGGGGGCAAGCTGGCCGCTTCCCTGTTTGTCTCCATGCTGCCTGTCATCGAACTGCGGGGCGGTATTCCCATCGCCGTGGGTCTGGGGCTTGCGCCCCGGGTGGCGATCCCCGTCTGTGTGCTGGGCAACATCCTACCCATTGTGCCGGTGATCCTCTTTGTCAAGGCAGTGTTCGCCAAAATGCGGCAGTGGGGCGGCTTCTTCGCCGGTCTGGTAGACGGGTTGGAACGCAGAGCCAACAAACACCGGGACGTGCTGGACAAATACGCCTGGATGGGTCTGGTGCTGCTGACCGCTGTTCCCCTGCCGGGGACCGGAGCCTGGACCTCCTCCCTGCTGGCGGCGCTGACCGGCGTGCGGCTCAAGCAGGCGTTCCCCGCCATTGTCCTGGGGGTAGTCATCGCCGCCGTGGTCATCAGCACTCTGAGCTATGGGGTGGCGGCGCTGGTCTGAATCGGTACGTATTTTCCCCCTTCGGCATAGGCTGAACCGGAGGCGATGGCGATGACAACGGTGATTTTGGCGGCGCTGGCCGCTGTGGGACTGGGCGCGGTGCTTTGGCTGCTGCTGGGGGTGTGCCTAATGCCTGTTGGCACGGAGGGCACCCTGCGGGTCTGCCTGCTGGCCAGCGGTGCGGGCGCGGAGGTGGAACACACCCTCCGGGGCCTGAAGTGGCTCCGAACTGCGGGACTGCTCCGGGCCGGGGTGGACATTGTGGACACCGGTCTGAACGGCGAGGGCCGCGCCCAGGTGAAGCACCTGCTGCGGCAGTATCCGGGGACAGAGTTCATCCAGACAGAACGGCAGTAAAGAGAGCTGTTAGCTATTAGCTGTTAGCCATTAGTAGGGTGCTACTGGTCAAAAGCGCAGAGCGAAAAAACAGACACTATTGGCTACTCTAAAAGCGAATGGCTATCAGAGATGCTTATGGCTGAGCAAAAAGAACAGTCAAAAAATAAGCAAAAAGGCGGCGGAATCATGGCAGAGCAGACAGCCCCGAAAACCGAACAGATCCAGGGTACCGTCGCCGCTGTGATTTTCCGCAACGACGAAAACGGCTACTCTGTCGTCCGCCTGAAACACAAAGGGGAGCAAATCACCGCCGTGGGCATTATGCCGGGCATTTGCGCCGGCGTCCAGGTGACGCTGGAGGGCAGCTGGGGCAGTCACCCCTCCTACGGTCCCCAGTTCAAGGCGGAGAAAATGGAGCAAAACCTGCCCACGGAGCAGGACGCCATTTTCGACTACCTGGCCTCCGGCATTATCAAGGGCGTCGGCCCCAAAATGGCCCGGCGGCTGGTAGACCGGTTCGGGGATAAGACCTTTGAGGTCATGGAGACCCAGCCGGAGGAACTGGCCAAAATGAAGGGCGTCAGCCTGAAAAAGGCCCGCGCCATTCAGAAAGAGTATTTGCAGCGGGCGGGAATGCGTTCGCTGCTGGAATTTCTCACCCGCCACGCCATGCCCCCTGAACTGGGGGTCAAGCTGTGGCGGCAGTACGGGGCGGAGGCGCTGACCGTTGTTCGCGCTGACCCCTATGTGCTGGTAGACCCGGAACTGGGGGTTCGCTTCCGGGACGCGGATAAACTGGCCGCCTCCATCGGCGTGGAAGTGGACGACCCCCAGCGCATCGAGGCGGGCATTTACTACGTGCTGACCCACAACCTGGATCTGGGCCATGTGTTCCTGCCTCAGGACAAGCTGCTGGCCGCCGCCTCCCAATTGCTCTCCACCCAGGAAACCCGCATTGGCGGCGATCTGCTGGCGGAGGGGCTGGACGCCCTGGCTCTTCGGGGCATGGTGCAGCAGGAGGCCATCGCCGGGGTGGACGCGGTTTACCGCGGGGATCTTTACGACGCAGAGGTTACTGTGGCCCAGCGGGTGGGCGAGATGTGCCGCCGGGAGCTGCGCGCCCCCAAAAATGTTGACCGGCTCATCGACCAGGTGGAGCGGGAGCAGGGCATCATCTACGCCGCCCAACAACGGGAGGCGGTGGCGCTGGCCGCAAAAACGCAAATCATGCTGCTGACCGGCGGCCCCGGCACCGGCAAGACCACCTCCCTCCGGGGGATACTGGGCCTGTTTGACGCGCTGGGGCTGAAAACCGCCCTGGCAGCGCCCACAGGCCGGGCCGCCAAGCGGCTCAGCGAGCTGTGCGGCGTGGAGGCCGCCACCATCCACCGGCTGCTGGAGGCGGGCTACGACCCGGAAAGCGGTCAGCTGGCGTTCAGCAAGGACGAGGACGACCCGCTGGAGGCCGATGCCGTCATTGTGGACGAGATGTCCATGGTGGACATCCCCCTGATGGCCGCGCTGCTGTCCGCCCTGAAAAACGAATGTCGCCTGGTGCTGGTGGGCGACCCGGACCAGCTGCCCAGCGTTGGGCCAGGCCAGCTCTTTGACCATTTAATTCGCTCCGGCGTGGTGCCGGTGGTGCGGCTGACGGAGATTTTCCGTCAGGCCCAGCAGTCCGCCATTGTGATGAACGCCCACCGGGTCAACCAGGGACAGATGCCCCTGCTGGCCAACCAGGGGGAAGGCGATTTCTTTTTCCTCCGGAGAATGGACGGCGAAGCGGCGGTGGAGACCATTCTGGATCTGTGCAAGCGGCGGCTGCCGGAGAATATGCACATCCCCGCAAACCAAATCCAGGTACTCTCCCCCACCAGAAAGTATGTCACCGGCACCGCCAGCCTGAACAGTGCACTCCAGGCGGCGCTGAATCCTCCCACCCCGAACAAGCAGGAGCGGAAGCTCGGCTCTCTGGTGTTCCGGGAGGGTGACCGGGTCATCCAGGTTCGGAACAATTACGACATCATGTGGCAGGAGGCGCGCACCGGCAAGGCCGGGATGGGCGTTTTTAACGGCGACATTGGAGAAATCACCCACATCGGCCCCAAGGGGGAGGTGGTGACGGTGAACTTCGAGGGCAAGCTGGTAGACTACACCGCCGATATGCTGTCGGAGCTGGAGCTGGCCTACGCCCTCACCGTCCACAAGGCCCAGGGCAGCGAGTACCGGGCGGTGATTTTGGCCGCGTGCAACGGCGCGCCCATGCTGCTGACTCGGGGCGTACTGTACACCGCCATTACCCGGGCAAAGGAGCTGCTCATCATCGTGGGCAGCGACCAGGTGGTTTATCGTATGGTGGGAAACGACCGGCAGGCCCGGCGGTACAGCGGCCTCCGGGCCAGGCTTGTGGCGGGTGAATGAAGGGGCTGCTTTCCAAATCAGAAACGCACGTTTCCAAAAACGAAACCCTCTTGCATTTCGCTGTAGTTGTGGTATACTGAATGTGATGGAAAAGCAAAAAAATGATTACCGGCAAAACGCACAAAAAGCCTTCCTGAAACCTCATTAAAAT
>JAJQBR010000063.1 GCA_021203185.1 Clostridiales bacterium | reverse complement strand
CGACCTGTGGCTGGCTTCCAGCAAGGCCCCCCAGAGCTATACCGCGCCTCGCTACGCCCCGGACTGCTGGCTCTTCTTTGGCAAGGAAACCGCCGGGCTGCCCCAGTGGTTTCTGGACGAGCATTTCTCCCACTGCGTCCGCATCCCTATGCTGTCCGACGTGCGGTGCCTGAACCTGAGCAACGCCGTGGCGGTGATGGCCTACGAGGTGCTGCGGCAGAACGATTTCCCCGGTCTGACCGGTGTGGGCGCCATGGGCGGGAACCCTACGCCGTGACCATCCTGCGTAAATACGCCTTTGGGCTTATTTATATCATAAAATCTCTTAACAAAGGGCAAGGAAGGAGTAATTTTTATGAATTACAACAAAAAGACCGTTACCGACATCGACGTAGCCGGCAAGAAGGTCCTGCTGCGCTGTGACTTCAACGTTCCCATGGCCAAGGATGGCTCCGGCGTCATCACCGACGACAAGCGCATCCGCGCCGCTCTGCCCACCATCCAGTATCTGCTGGACCAGAACGCCGCTGTCATCGCCTGCTCCCATATGGGCAAACCCAAGGGCGAGTGGAAGCCCGAGCTGTCCATGAAGCCTGTGGCCGCCCGCCTGTCCGAGCTGCTGGGCAAAGAGGTCATTCTGGCCGCCGACATCGTGGGTGAGGACGCCCAGGCCAAGGCCGCCGCCCTCCAGCCCGGCCAGATCCTGCTGCTGGAGAACCTGCGCTACGACAAGGGCGAAACCAAAAACGACCCCGCCTTCGCCAAGGCTCTGGCTGACCTGGCCGGTGCGGACGGCGTCTATGTCTCCGACGCCTTCGGCACCGTCCACCGCGCCCACGCCTCCACCGCTGGCGTCGCCGCTTACCTGCCTGCCGTGTCCGGCTTCCTGATTCAGAAAGAGCTGGAGATCATCGGCGGCGCGCTGGCCGCTCCCAAGCGTCCTCTGGTGGCCATTCTGGGCGGCTCCAAAGTCTCCTCCAAGATCGGCGTCATCAACAACCTGCTGGAGATCGCTGACACCATCATCATCGGCGGCGGTATGGCCTACACCTTCGCGGCCGCTCAGGGCGGCACCGTGGGCGACTCCCTGCTGGAAGCCGACTGGGAACAGTATGCGCTGGATATGATTAAGAAGGCCGACGAGAAGGGCGTCAAGCTGCTGCTGCCCAGCGACACCGTGGCCGCCAACGCCTTCGCTCCCGACGCCGACAGCCAGGTGGTCCCCACCGGCGCGATCCCCGACGGCTGGCAGGGTCTGGACATCGGTCCTGACACCGTCAAGGCTTACTGCGACGCCGTGGCCGACGCCGGCACCGTCATTTGGAACGGCCCCATGGGCGTGTTCGAGTTCGATAAGTTCGCCGTGGGTACCAAGGCCGTGGCCGAGGCTCTGTCCAAGACCGGCGCCATCACCATCATCGGCGGCGGCGACTCCGCAGCCGCTGTCCAGCAGCTGGGCTATGCCGAGAAGATGACCCACATCTCCACCGGCGGCGGCGCTTCCCTGGAGTTTATGGAAGGCAAGGAGCTTCCTGGTGTAGCGGCGCTTCTGGATAAATAACTTCGTTATTTATCCAGACAAATATGCCAGTGGCATATTTGCGCTGTGCTTGCTGTCCATGCGCCGTAGGCGCCTCCACGATTCCGCTACGTTGCTCGACAAATGTGCCACCTCCCCTCTGAGCGGCTTCTGCACCTACGTTGCCGCTCTCCACAACACAACAGCATTTTAACCCGTTATCCCCCATTTTTGCAATTTTTCAAGGGGGATGGCCCTGCCATCCCCCTTCTCCTTTCCAGGCAGGAAAATAAGGAAGAAAGCCGGGAGCCGCCAGCCGGAACCAGTCCGGCGCAAAGAGGGCTTCCTACAGCAGGCCGAACTCGTCGGTCCATCCTCATGTTGATTCCCCTCCCTCTGCGGAGCGAGGTTTTCAATAAACGGAGCGACTTCCCATCGCCCCGTTGTCAACTCTAAATTCTGCTGGCCAGATTACGGCCAAAAACGCACAAAAACAGAAAGAGGTATCCAACTATGAACAGAAGATATCGTAAAACCCTGATTGCCGGCAACTGGAAGATGAACAAGACCGCTTCCGAGACCAAAGCCTTTGCCGACGAGCTGAAGACCATGCTGCCCAAGGCCAAGTGGTGCGATGTTCTGGTCTGCGTCCCCTATGTGAACATCCCCGCCGCCCAGAAGGCGTTCAAGGACACCCGCGTCATGGTGGGCGCGGAGAACGTCTCCGAGTACGAAAAGGGCGCTTACACCGGCGAGGTCTCCGCCGCTATGCTCAAGGACCTGGGCGTCAAGTACGTCATCGTGGGCCACTCCGAGCGCCGCCAGTATTGGAACGATACCGATATCATCGTCAACAAGAAGGCCCTGGCCGCCATCGAGGCCGGTCTGTATCCCATCATCTGCGTGGGCGAGAGCCTGGAGCAGCGGGAGCTGGGCATCACCAAGGAGCTGATCGACCTCCAGGTCAAGACCGCCCTGGCCAACGTCCCCGCCGACAAGATGCGCCATGTGGTCATAGCTTACGAACCCATTTGGGCCATCGGCACCGGCCGCACCGCCACTGCGGAGCAGGCCAACGAGGTCAACCAGGAGATCCGCACCGTTATCCGCAAGCTGTACGGCGCCCGTGTCGCCCGCTCTGTCACCATCCTCTATGGCGGCTCCATGAACGACCAGAACGCCGAAGAGCTGCTGGCCCAGCCCGATGTGGACGGCGGCCTGATCGGCGGCGCTTCCCTGGTTCCCACCAAGCTGACCACCATCATCAACGCCGCCAACCAGGAGTAATTCTGCCCGTGCGGTGCTTTCCTGCCCGGCGGTTCCCCGTCGGGCAGCGTCTGTCAAGGCAATCTTGACGAGCTTCTCAAAAATGCAGTCATTTTCGAGAGGGGCGGCGGTACGCCGCGCTTACTGAATGGAAAAGAGGCTATCAATGAAAACTCCCACTACCCTTATTATTATGGACGGCTTCGGCCTGACCGACTACACCGAGGGCAACGCCGTCTACCATGCCCAGAAACCCAACCTGGATAAAATTTTCGCGGAGAACCCCCACAGCCGCCTGTCCGCCTCCGGCTTGGACGTGGGCCTGCCCGACGGACAGATGGGCAACTCCGAGGTGGGCCACACCAACATCGGCGCTGGCCGAGTGGTGTTCCAGGATCTGCCCAAAATCACCAAGGCCATCAACGAGGGGACCTTCTTCGAGAATCCTGTCTATGTGAAGGCCATGACCGCCGCCCGGGACGCCGACACTGCCGTCCACATCTACGGCCTGATGTCCGACGGCGGCGTTCACTCCCACATCACCCACATCCAGGCCGCCGTCAAGATGGCCCACGACCTGGGCTGCAAGAAGATTTTCGTCCACTGCTTCATGGACGGTCGTGACGTCCCCCCCACCTCCGGCAAGGGCTACGTGGCCCAGATGAAGGAGACCTGCGACCAGTACGGCGCAAAGATCGCCACCATCTCCGGTCGTTACTACGCCATGGACCGTGACACCAACTGGGATCGTGTGGAGCGTTCCTACAAGGCCATGGTCTACGGCGAGAGCGCCCAGCGCTTCATCGACGACCCCGTGGGCGCGATGCAGGCCAGCTATGACGCAGGCGTCACCGATGAGTTCGTCATCCCTGTCATCACCGCCGAGAACGCCGAGATCGGCGAGGGCGACAGCATCATCTTTATGAACTTCCGCCCGGACCGCGCCCGGGAGATCACCCGGACCTTCGTGGACCCCGATTTCTCCGGCTTTGAGCGGAAGAAGGGCTTCTTCCACGTCAACTACGTCTGCACCACCTCCTATGACGCCACCATGCCCAACGTGGAAATCGCCTATCCCAAGGAGCATCTGGACAACATCTTTGGCGAGTATATCTCCAACCTGGGCCTGACTCAGCTGCGCATCGCCGAGACCGAGAAGTACGCCCATGTCACCTTCTTCTTCAACGGCGGCGTGGAGCAGGTGTTCCCCGGCGAGGATCGCTGCCTCATCGCCTCCCCCAAGGTGGCCACCTACGACCTGAAACCGGAGATGTCCGCCTATGAGGTCTGCGACAACTGTGTGGAGCGCATCCTCTCCGGCAAGTATGACGTAATCATCCTGAACTATGCCAACTGCGACATGGTCGGTCACACCGGCGTCTACGAGGCCGCTCGTCTGGCCGTGGAGACCGTGGACAAGTGCGTGGCCCGGGTGGTGGAAGCCACCGCCAAGATGGGCGGCGTCTCCCTCATCACCGCCGACCACGGCAACGCCGAGCGGATGCTCCAGCCCGACGGCGTCAAGCCCTACACCGCCCACACCACCAACCTGGTTCCCTTCTGCATCGTTGGCGCCGATGTGAAGCTGCGGGACGGCCGTCTGGCCGACATCTGCCCCACCATGCTGGATCTGATGGGGCTGGAGAAGCCTGCGGAGATGGACGGCGAGAGCTTGATTTGCAAGTAAAATCCGCCTGAATCCCCTATAATAAACGGCAAACCCGTCCGAACACGATTCGCGTTTGGGCGGGTTTGTGCTTTTGCGATTTCGCACGATAGATTGCTTTTCTATCTGTCCTGCGCTAAAATATTTACTGGTTATTCCTTTGAATCAGCCTTGTCAGTAATTCCGGCGTAAAACCCCTCCACCATGCTTCGCGCCGCCTTTAGGCGGTGGCGCAGGGAGAATCGCAGCTTCGGAAGTGCCGCTTGACGCCGGAGGGGTTTCTGGCATATGGCTGAGTAAAGGGGATAGCCAATTGTTTTTAATAAAAAGATTGCCAACCGCCTGATTCAATGGTATAATCTAATCTGACATCCAATGCAAAGGAGTAGACTGTCATGATTTTTGATGAAGAAACCAGAGCATTGCTGGACATGGTCCGGGAATTTGTGGACAATAAGATCATCCCCCAAGTCGGTGAGATTGAAAAAACCGAAAATCCCCCCGAAGCGGCCAAGCCCTTGCTGGACATGGCCTGCGACATGGGCCTGAACGAGCTGTGCGTCCCCGTGGAGTTCGGCGGCAACGGCCTGACCAACGTTCAGTGCTTCGCCATCTGCGAGGAAATCGCCCGGGGCGACATCGGCATCGGCACCACCCTGATCGGCAACTGCCTGGCTTCCTATCCGGTACTCATCGCCGGTACTCACGACCAGCAAAAGCTGTGGTTTGAAACCATGCACGAGAAGAAGTACGCCGCATTCTGCCTGACCGAACCCAACGCCGGTTCCGACGCGGGCGGCGTGCGCACCACCGCCGTGCTGGACGGCGATGAATACGTCATCAACGGCACCAAGAGCTTTATTTCCAACGGCCCCATCGCGGGCATCTACACGGTGCTGGCCTCCACCCGCCCCTCTGCCGGTGTTATGGGCCTGTCCGCCTTCATCGTGGAGCGGGACCGCCCCGGCGTGTCCATCGGCAAGGAAGAGGACAAGATGGGTATGCGCCTGAGCTGCACCAGCGAGGTCATCTTCGACAACGTCCGCATCCCCAAGGACCATCTGCTGGGCCGGAAGAACCGGGGCTTTAAGTATATCATGGAGACCCTGGACCACAGCCGGGCCGGTGTGGGCGCATTCGGCATCGGCATCGGCCAGCGCGTGGTGGAGGAAGCCACCAAATACGCCAAGCAACGCCGCCAGTTCGACCAGCCTGTGGCCAACTTCCAGGCCGTGGAGCTGATGTTGGCGGATATGGAGATTCAGGTTCAGGCTGGGCGGCAGATGTATCTCCACGCCGCTGAGCTGATGGACGCGGGTCTGCCCTTCACCAACGAGGCCGCCATCGCCAAGACCTTCGGCACCGACACCGGCATGAAGTGCGCCATTGACGGCGTACAGGTCATGGGCGGCTATGGCTATATGAAGGACTACCCGATGGAGAAGCTGATGCGGGACGCGAAAATCCTCCAGATTTACGAGGGTACCAACCAGGTTCAGCGCACCGTCATCGCCGGGCAGATCAAGAAGAAGTACACCGACAACGGCAAGAAGTCCGCCCCCAAGCCTGCACCTGCCGCGCCCAAGAGCGCGCCCAAGACTGAGGCCAAGCCCGCGCCCGTGGCAGCGCCCGCCCCGGCTCCCGCCGTCTCCGGCGGCAAGCCCCTGAACCTGCTGGTCTGCGTCAAGCAGGTGCCGGACACCACCCAAATCAAAATCGACCCGGTGAAGCACACCCTCATCCGGGAGGGCGTTCCCGCCATCGTCAACACCTACGACACCTACGCCCTGGAGACCGCTCTGCGGCTGCGCCAGGCCAACGGCGGCAAAATCACCCTGGTGTGCATGGGTCCCGACCAGGCCAAGGAAGCCCTGCGGGACTGCATCGCCGTGGGCGCGGACGAGGCGTATCTGCTCTCTGACCGGGCCTTCGGCGGCTCCGACACTCTGGCCACCAGCCGCATCATCTCCACCGCCATCAAGACCATCGAGGAGAAGAACGGCAAGCCCTTCGACATCATCTTCTGCGGCAAACAGGCCATCGATGGAGACACAGGTCAGGTGGGTCCTGAGTTGTCCCAGCACCTGAACCGCTCTCTCATCACCTACGCCTCCGAGGTGGAGCTGAAGGACGACGCCCTCCGCGTCAAGCGGGAGAGCGACGAGGGCTACGACTACTTCACCGCCCCCCTGCCCTGCGTTATCACCATGAACAAGACCCCCTATGACCTGCGCTATCCCAGCCTGAAAGGGAAGATGGCCGCCCGCAACGCCGCTATCACCGTCCTGACCGCCGCCGAAGTGGTGGTGCCCGAGGACAAGCGGGGCCTGGCGGGGTCCCCCACCAAGGTCAAAAAGACGTATACCCCCACTCACCAGAAGAACGGTATGAAAATCGAAGGGCTGGAGGCCGCTGAGGCCGCCAGCAAGCTGGTGGGTCTGCTGGGCGACGCCAAGCTGCTGTAAGGAGGGTGCTGACTATGTCTAAGAATCTTTGGGTATTTATCGAGACCGACGAAGGCCGCGCCAAAAACGTAGGCTACGAGCTGCTGACCCCCGGCCGCGCCATGGCGGACAAGCTGGGTGAGGCGCTGGTGGCCGTGGTCATGGGCCAGAACGTGGAGCCTGTGGCGAAGCAGGCCATCGCCTACGGCGCGGACCAGATCATTCTGGTGGAGGGCGAGGAGTACAACACCTACAACACCGACGCCGCCACCTATGCCATGTGCCAGCTGATTGAGAAGTATCAGCCCACCATCGTCCTCTATGGCGCCACCAGCAACGGACGGGATCTGGGACCCCGTGTGGCCTGCAAGATGCAGACCGGCCTGACCGCCGACTGCACCGGCCTGGACATCGAGGACGGGCTGATGATGTCCACCCGTCCCACCTTCGGCGGCAACCTGATGGCCACCATCGCCTGCCCGGACCACCGGCCTCAGATGTCCACCGTCCGCCCCGGCGTATTCAAAAAGAGCCAGCCCGACGCGGGCCGCACCGGTGAGATCATCGCTGAGGACATCCACATCGACCCCGCCGCCATCCGCGTCAAGCTGCTGGAGCGGGTCAAGGAAGTGGCCGAGGCCGTCAACCTGGAGGAGGCAGATATCATTGTGTCCGGCGGGCGCGGCGTCAAGGGGCCGGAGGGCTTTGGTGTCATCCGCGACCTGGCCAACGCCCTGGGCGGTGTCGTGGGTGCGTCCCGGGCCGCCGTGGACTCCGGCTGGATTCCCCATGCCCATCAGGTGGGGCAGACCGGCAAGACCGTGGCTCCGAAAATTTATATCGCCTGCGGCATTTCCGGCGCCATCCAGCATCTGGCCGGTATGAGCGGCTCCGACACCGTTATCGCCATCAACAAGGACCCCAACGCCCCCATCTTCGAGGTGGCGGACTACGGCATCGTGGGCGACTTGTTTGAGGTCATCCCTGCCCTGGTGCAGGAGATCAAGGCCGCGAAGGAATAAGCCCCGACAGCCATTCTAAAAGCAAACCATTCTTCACCCGGATACAGACCTGTGCCTGTGTCCGGGTGCTTTTTTGCCAAATTTGGCCAGGGCAAAAGCATTTAAAATTCTGATGAGATGTGGTAAGATAGTCTTATGAAGA
>JAJQBR010000078.1 GCA_021203185.1 Clostridiales bacterium | reverse complement strand
TGGGGATAGCCGATGGTGTTGCGGACCTGCTCATAGGCGCGGCCTGCGGCGAACATGGCGAAGGTGGAGGCGAAGGGGACCAGGCCCATGGTGGACAGGCCCGCAGCCACGTTAATCATGTTGGCCTCGGCGATGCCGCAGTCAAAATGGCGGTCGGGATAGGCTTTCTGGAAGATGCCGGTTTTCGTAGCGCCGGCCAGGTCTGCGTCCAGCACGACCAGGTTTTCTGCGGTAGCGCCCAGCTCTTTCAGGGCGTTGCCGTAGCTGTCACGGGTAGCGACTTTCTTGATATCAGCCATGATTTACGCCTCCTCGATTTCCTTGCGGGCGGCTTCCAGTTCGGCCATGCCCTGTGCGTACTCTGCGTCGTTGGGGGCCTTGCCATGCCAGCCGGCCTTGTCCTCCATATAGGAGACGCCCTTGCCCTTGGTGGTCTTCATCAGGATTGCGGTGGGCTTGCCGGAACCCTTGTTGGCGTGGAACTTGTTGAAGGCGCGCTCAATGTCGTCGAAGCAGTGGCCGTTGATCTGCACCACATCGCAGCCGAAGGAGGCAAACTTCTCGTCCACGGGGGCGGTGTTCATCACGTCGCAGGTGCGGCCGTCAATCTGCAAACCGTTCAGGTCCACGATGATGCACAGGTTGTCCAGCTTATAGTGGGCGGCGAACATGGTGGCCTCCCAAATCTGGCCCTCGGCCAGCTCGCCGTCGCCCAGCAGGGAGTAGACGTTGATATCCTTGCCCAGGTACTTGGCACCCTTGGCCATGCCCGCAGCGGCGGAGAGACCCTGGCCCAGAGAACCGGTGGACATATCCACGCCGGGGACGGTGTTCATGTTGGGGTGGCCCTGGAGGTAGGAGTCGATGTGCCGCAGGGTGGGCAGATCCTCCACGGGGAAGTAGCCCCGCAGCGCCAGCGCGCTGTACAGGCCGGGGGCGGTGTGGCCCTTGGAGAGGACGAAGCGGTCCCGGTCAGGGTTCCTGGGGTCCTTGGGGTCGATGCGCATTTCCTTGAAGTACAAATAGGTGAACACGTCGGCGGCGGAGAGGCTGCCGCCGGGGTGACCGGCTTTGGCGCCGTGGGTGCTGGTGAGAATACCTTCCCGCACGCTGACGGCAGTCAGCTTCAGGGCTTTCTTTTCAGCAGAAGTCATGTTGGGTGAACCTCCTTATTTCTTAGCCTGGCCATAGTAGGCGTTGGGGCCGTGCTTACGCATAAAGTGCTTGTCCTGGATGCACTGAGGAGCGGGACCCACCTTGGGGTTAATCATCTCCGTGAACATACTCATCTTGGCCACTTCCTCCAGCACTACGGAGTGGTAGACGGCTTGGGCGGCGTCCTTGCCCCAGGTGAAGGGGCCGTGGTTACGGCAGATGACCGCCGGGACATAGGCGGGGTTGATGTTGCGGGCCTGGAAGGTCTCCACAATGACGTTGCCGGTGTTGGTCTCGTAGTCCTCTTCAATCTCCTCCGGCGTCAGGTTCCGGGCGCAGGGGATGGGACCATAGAAGTAGTCGGCGTGGGTGGTGCCATAGGCGGGGATGTCCCGTCCGGCCTGGGCCCAGGCCACCGCGTGGGGACTGTGGGTGTGGACAATGCCGCCGATCTCCGGGAATGCGTTGTAGAGAACCAGATGGGTCTTGGTGTCGGAGGAGGGGTTCATCTCGCCCTCCACCTTGTTGCCCTGGAGGTCCATAACCACCAGGTCCTCCGGCTTCAGCTCGTCGTACTCCACGCCGGAGGGCTTGATGACGAACAGGCCCTTTTCCCGGTCGATGCCGCTGACGTTGCCCCAGGTGTAGGTGACCAGGTTGCGTTTCGGCAACTCCATGTTGGCCTCGTAGACTTGAACTTTCAGTTCTTCCAGCATAAATTTCTCCTCCTGTCAGTCGTTCGTTGAGGGAGCGCCCCAACGCTCCCCGGGTTTATGAGTCTAGTTTACCAAAGTGCCGCCCATAAATCAACAGATTCTTTTAAAATGTCCGCAAATTCGGAGGTTGTGACAATGTCAATTTGGAATAAATTCAAGAGAAACCGTACAAATTGAGCGGACAACTCTGAATTACTCCGTAACAGTGTACAGGGCCACCTCGTTGATCTCCCGGTTGGTACCGACAATCACGTCCTGTCCGGCGGCGTTGACGAAGTGCATGGCGTTGGCGCAGCCGGTGTTCCGGTCGATGAACTCGGTCTTATAAGTACCGGCCTCGGCGTCCCAGGTGATGGCGATGGTGTCTTTGGTGCCTTTGCGCCAGCCGACAATCCAGGTGGGCTTGCCCAGGATTGTGTCCGCCCAGGTGGCGTGGAGCATTTCGGTGTCCGCCTCAGGCGCGGGATACTTCCACTGAGGGACGTAGTGGTCATGCTCGTTCAGGTGATAGATGGTCAGGCTGTTGCCGTGGAAGCCGCTGATAACGCCCAGCTCCGGTTTGCCGTCGCCGTCGAAGTCCACCATCACGGAGTCGCTGGTGGGGATGTCCAGCACCTTAGTGATGACCCAGTCGCCGCCGGGAACCATGGGGGGGTCGAAGATGAAGGAGCCTTCCTCGCAGCCCACCAGCGCCGCGTCGTGGCCGCCGTGCTGGAACACGGAGAAGCCGTGGTTTTTCAGCATTTCGTCCTGGAGCAGCGTCATTTCCAGCTGGTTGTCGTCGTTAAAGGCGGACAAGTCTTTGGGCAGCACCGCGCCGTAGACCTCGCCGGGAAAACGGAAGTCGTTTTTGTACTCGTGGCCGGATTTCAGGCAGCAGGCGATGAGGTAGTTGACGCCGGCCCGGTTCAGGATGCCGAACCGATGGACAAAGGGGATGTGCAGCAGAGTGCGAATTTCCCAGTCGTTTTCGGCCTTGGGGGTGGCGATGACAATGCTGGCGTCCGCGCCGTCGTTGGGGCCGTAGAACTTGCGGGTGGCCAGGAACTGCCCGTCGGAGCCGGGAACCTGGAGCATGGTCATAACGCCGCCAGGCCCGTCCCAAACGGTCTCCAACTTGGTACCGTCCTCAGCGAAGAGGTAGCAGGGGTCCTGCTTTTCGGCGGCCACCAGGAAGCAGGACTTGCCGTGGTAGTTCAGGCGGGTGGTGGCGTAGCATTTGGTCAGGTTGGCGATAACTTTTTTCTCGACCTTCATTAAAATGTACCTCCTGTAAAATGAAGCTATTGGCTTTTAGCTTTTAGCTATTAGCTTGGCAATTCTTTCCGTTTCGATCTTCGTTTTGGCTTACAATTCCCTATGAGCTGCGTTTTGTTATTAGCACATTGCTGTTGTTTTGCAGCGCCTAACTAACAGCTAACGGCTAATAGCTAACAGCTATTCTGTCACTGCTTATCCAGAATGGCGCTCATGCTGGCGCAGGCGAACTTGATGTCGTCCTTCCAGGCGGGGCTGCCCACGTCCCACATCTCGGTGACGTAGCGGCGGATGCCCATGCTCCAGGCTTTGGCGATAACCGCCTCGAAGTCCACGTGGCCGGTCAGGAAGGGAATCTCCCGGAACTTGCCGGGAACGGTCTCCTTTAAATGAAGGCCCACGATGTGGTCCCGCCCGGTCTCCAGGTCGTCCAGCACGTTGGTTCCGTAGGTTTTGGCGGCGTTGGTCAGGTTGCCGGAGTCGGGATACACGCCCAGATAGGGGTTGTCAATCAGGTTGACATACTTCATGGCCTTCTCGGTGGTGTTCATAAATTCCGTCTCCATGGTCTCAAAACCCATCAGGATACCTTTTGCGGAGGCCATCAGGGTAGCTTTTTCCAGGTTCTCCCGGAACAGCCGCTCACTCTCGGCAGTACCCTCCTCATAATAGACATCGTAACCGGCCAGCTGAATGACGCGGATGCCCAGGTCGTCGGCCAGCTGAATGGCCTTCTCCATAATGTCCATGCTCCTGGCCCGGACAGCGGGGTCGGAGGAGCCGAAGGGGTATTTCCGATGGCCGGAGAGACACATACTGCGGATGGGCGTTCCCACCTCATACATGGTTTTCACCAGGTCCAGCCGCTCCTGGGCGGTCCACTCCAGCCGGGCCAGCTTGTCGTCGGTCTCGTCGATGCTGATTTCAACGAAATCGTAGCCGCACTCTTTGGCGCACTCCAACTTGGCGCGCCAGTCCATCGTCTTGGGCATGGCCTTCTCGTACAGTCCGATAGCGTATGGTTTCATAAGCGGTCATCCTTCCTTCTCGTAATTTTGTCCTGATGTTTGGGCCGGTAAAAGTGACATTATTGCGGATAAAGTTGCGGAAAAAGCGGGGAATCCGGTGAAACCAGGAGCTTTTGTTCATTTTAACGAAAAGCAAACATAAAAACGAACAAATAAACGAACGTTAAAACGAACATAAGATCTGATGTTTCTCTTTTTCCAACCATTTGTATTATATACGGTCATATTTGCAATTTCAAGGGCTTTTTTGAATTTTTTCTGATTTATTTTGTGAAATCGGTATCATAAAATTTCGGCGTTTTGCCGAAAAGGACACATTCTAAAACAAAAATAAAACATATAAAAGTTCAAAATAAGGCATTATATGGTCTTATTTTTTCTTTAATTTGCAAAAATGTTTTCGTCGAATTCCTGAATTTTGGCCCCGAAAGCCGTTTTTTAACGCGCGAAGCCAAAAATTTGAACGATAAAACACTTGCAATTTGAGCGGTTTTACGTTATAGTTTGATACACGGAAGCAAAAAAACATAAATTCACCATCTGTTCGCAGCAAAAGGAGGAGCATTATGAGCAAAGTATCTGAAATGTCCCGCGAGAAATGGATCATGAGTACCTTCCCCGAGTGGGGGACCTGGCTGGTGGAGGACATCGAGAACGAAGTCGTCCAGCCGGGTAACGTGGCCATGTGGTGGCTGGGCTGCACCGGCGTCTGGTTCAAGACCCCAGGCGGCGCCAACATCACCATCGACCTGTGGTGCGGCAACGGCAAGCGCACCCACGGTGACGGCAAGATGAAGGTGGGCCACCAGATGGCCAATATGTGCGGCGGCCGCGCCATGCAGCCCAACCTGCGCAACGTCCCCTTCGTCATCGATCCCTTCGCTTTCAAGCAGGTGGACGCGGTTCTGGCCACCCACTATCATCAGGATCATATGTCCGCTGAGTGGGCCGCCCACGTACTCCAGAGCGGCATGACCACCACCGACGACAAGGGCAACGTCATCCCCGTCCCCTTCATCGGCCCCAAGAAGTCCGTGGAGACCTGGGTCAAGTGGGGTGTGCCGGAGGATCGCTGCATCACCGTCAAGCCCGGCGACGTGATTAAGATTAAGGACATCGAAATCATCGCTCTGGACAGCTTTGACCGCACCTGCATCGTCACCACCGACTCCACCGGCCCCGACCGGGAAGAGCTGACCGGCGTCTGCCCCACCGATATGGACGACAAGGCCGTCAACTACCTGGTCAAGACCCCCGGCGGCAACATCTATCACTCCGGCGACTCCCACTTCTCCATCTACTTCGCCAAACACGGCAAGGACTACGACATCGACGTGGCTTTCGGCTCCTTCGGCGAGAACCCCATCGGTATGCAGGACAAGATGACCTCCATTGATGTGCTGCGCATGGCAGAGAACCTCCAGTGCAAGGTGGTTGTACCCATCCACTGGGATGTGTGGACCAACTTCCAGGCCGACTGCGAGGAAATCAAACTGCTCTACGACTTCAAGAAGGACCGCAACGAGTACAAGTTCCATCCCTTCTTCTGGCAGGTGGGCGGCAAGTATGTCTATCCCCAGGATAAGGACAAGATTTACTACCATCACCGCCGCGGCTTCGAGGACTGCTTCGAGGCGCCCCAGAACATCCCCTATCGTTCCTGCCTGTAATGGGGAAAGGAGACAGCTACTATGGCCACTGTTTTACAGACAATCGTTGAGAAGAAGCACTACAAGTTCATC
Organism: Clostridiales bacterium; assembly: GCA_021203185.1. Lineage (GTDB taxonomy): Bacteria > Bacillota > Clostridia > Oscillospirales > Oscillospiraceae > Onthomonas. Next base: position 2,209 of record JAJQBR010000078.1, on the reverse strand, counting down.
GACGAGCCGGTCACCTGGCAGGAGGCGGTCCGCCTGAGCGCCGAGTCCCTGGTTGCCGACGGCAGCGTGGACGCGGATTACTACCAGCAGATTGTGGACTGCATCACCAAGTACGGCCCCTACGTGGTCTTTGACCACTATGTGGCCATGCCCCACTCCCAGGAGAACGCCGCCGGCGTCCACAAGACCGGCATCGGCTTCATGGTCTCCAAGCAGGTCGTGGACTTCGGCGAGGACGAGGACGGCGAGAAGAAGGAAGCCAAGCTGTTCTTCACCCTGGCCGCCTGCAACCCCGATGAGCACCTGAACAACATTCAGCAGCTGATGGGCGTGTTCACCAACGAGGAACTGCTGGACGCCCTGATGGAAGCCAACACCCCTGAGGACATCCTGGCTGCCGAGGCCAAGTATCCCTGCGAAGAGATGTAAGATGCTCTGCCCACCCCTAAGAATTGAAAGAGAGGATAAATCATGATAGTTCTCAATGTTTTGAGCGCGATTTGGACCTTCTTCGCCACCTATGTGCTGCAGAAGGCCCCCTACATGGTCGGTTTCCTGACCCTGTTGGGCTACTGTTTGATGGGCAAGCCCTGGTACGACACTCTGGGCGGCACCCTGAAAGCCATCATCGGTATGCTGATTCTGAACGCCGGTTCCACCGGTCTGACCAGCACCTTCCGTCCCATCCTGGCCGGTTTGAAGGATCGCTTCAACCTGACCGCCGCCGTTATCGACCCCTACTATGGCCAGAACGCCGTCACCGCCGGTGTGGAAGAGGTCTTTGGTAAGGGCTTCTCCCAGGCGATGACCCTGCTGCTCATCGCGTTCATCGTCAATATCCTGTTGGTCCGCTTCAACAAAATCACCAAATGCCGCGCGTTGTTCACCACCGGCCACGTCCAGGTGCAGCAGGCTGCCACCGCTTACTGGCTGATTATGTTCGCCCTGCCCGGCCTGCTGAGCAACAACACCGCGCTGCTCATCGTCATGTCCGTCATCCTGGGTGCGTACTGGGCCGTCGGCGCCAACCTGACCATCAAGCCCATGCAGGAGCTGTCCGAGGGCGCAGGCTTCGCCATCGCCCATCAGCAGATGTTCGGTATCCGCCTGAGCGCGTTCCTGGCCGACAAGTTCTTCGGCAAGGACGGCGGCAAGCATGAGGAGCGCGAGATTAAGAAGGTCGGCGAGCTGGAAATGCCCGGTTTCTTCTCCATCTTCAACGAGAACATGGTTTGTACCGCCATCCTGATGACCGTCTTCTTCGGCGCAATCATGGCCATCATCGGCAAGCCCTACTTCATCAGCACCGGCGACATCGACGAGACCACCAACTTTGTTTGGTTCTGCTTCGACACCTCCCTGAACTTCGCTGTCTACCTGGCCATCCTGCAGCTGGGCGTCCGTACCTTCGTTACTGAGCTGACCGCATCCTTCCAGGGCATCGCGGACAAGCTGCTGCCCTCCTCCGTCCCCGGCGTGGACTGCGCGGTCTGCTTCGGTTTCGGCGACGCCAACGCTGTCACCTTCGGCTTCCTGGCCGGTCTGGTTGGTCAGGTCATTGCAATCCTGGTCTTGATTTTTGCCGGTTCCCCTGTTATCATTATCTGTGGATTCGTGCCCGTGTTCTTCGACAACGCCACCATGGGTCTGGTCGCCAACGACAAGGGCGGTTTGAAGGCCTGCCTCATCATCCCCTTCATCGCCGGTCTGGTCGAGGTCTTTGGCGCGGCCATCATCGCCGGCTGGTGCGGCCTGGCCAACTACGGCGGATACCTGGGTATGTTCGACTGGGATACCGTCTGGCCTGTGTTCACCTTCCTGATGAAGTATCTGGGCTACATCGGCGTGGCGCTGGTGGTTATCATCCTGCTGGCCATCCCGCAGATCGAGTACCGCATGGATCCCGAAGGCTACTTCCTCATCACCGAGGACTACGACGCCTATCTGGAACACGTGGAAGCGAAAAAAGCTGCCAGAAAGTAACCGGTAACAGGCAACTGTTCCCCCTCCTTTCCTGTAATACCCCCCTCCCTCAAACGCTTGTTCCCGGTTTCCATCTGGAAAGCTCCTTATAAACGCGGCGTCTGGCCGACGGGCCAGACGCCGTAGGAGGAGCCTCAGCCGGGGAGCAGGCACCGACACCGTCCCTGTCCGGGCGATGCCCGGCATAATATTCTATCTATTTATAAATGAGTTTTTTAACATGGCA
>JAJQBR010000170.1 GCA_021203185.1 Clostridiales bacterium | reverse complement strand
GACAACCCCTTCATGGCGGGAGCCTTCCACGGCGTGGGCGAGGCGGAGAGCATCATCAACGTGGGGGTCTCCGGCCCCGGCGTGGTGTATCACGCCCTCCAGTCCGTCAAGGGCCGGCCCTTCGACGAGGTGGCGGAGACGGTGAAAAAGACCGCTTTCCGGGTCACCCGCATGGGCCAGCTGGTGGCGCGGGAGGCCAGCCAGCGGCTGGATGTTCCCTTTGGCATTGTGGACCTGTCCCTGGCCCCCACCCCGGCGGTGGGCGACTCTGTGGCCCGTATCCTGGAGGAGATGGGCCTGGAGACCTGCGGCACCCACGGCACCACTGCGGCGCTGGCCCTGCTGAACGATGCGGTGAAGAAGGGCGGCGTCATGGCCTCCAGCAGCGTAGGGGGGCTGTCCGGCGCGTTTATCCCCGTCTCTGAGGACGAGGGGATGATTGCCGCCGCCCGCTCCGGCACGCTGGGCATCGACAAGCTGGAAGCTATGACCTGCGTCTGCTCGGTGGGACTGGATATGATCGCCATTCCCGGCGACACCCCGGCGGAGACCATCGCCGCCATCATCGCGGACGAGGCCGCCATCGGCATGATTAACAACAAGACCACCGCCGTCCGCGTCATTCCCGCCCCCGGCAAGGACGTGGGCGACACCGTGGAGATGGGCGGCCTGCTGGGGACGGCCCCGGTAATGCCCGTCCACAAGGAGAGTGCGGCGGATTTCATCGCCCGGGGCGGACGCATCCCCGCGCCGCTGAACAGCCTGAAAAACTGATGATAGAACCGCAGAAAAACAGAAGAAAGACAGAAAAAGACGCCGCACGGTTGAGTGCGGCGTTCTTTTTTTGCCCCCTTACGGGGATTAAGTTGTTTCTGTAGAAAGTAAATAATCACAGAAATGCGGTTGTCTGTTTCCGTCCCCTTACGGGGATAATTCAATTAGCAATTAGCAATTGAAGCGGTGGGCGTGCCCCCTTGCGGGGATTAAGTTGTTTAGGTTTCAGTCAACGAATTTTCAAAAGGAGTTTCCGTCCCCTTACGGGGATAAATTGTTTCTAATACGCTAAAGCACTATGACATTATCTTTATGTAGCCGTCCCCTTACGGGGATAAATTGTTTCAGCAAATCTGCACAAGCCGCGCCGCCCACCGTACGCCGCGTTGCGCAGTTCCACCAAATCTGTTTTGATTATACCACGGGGTTCCGGGAAAGGCAACCGTTTTTTTGCGATTTTTGCGTTTTTTTCTGCGCGAACCTCTGGTGGCGCAAAAACACAGCGTGGGGGCTGTGAAAACCTCCGCGCTGTGTAACCGGTCAGTCCCCAAACGCCTGTTCCAAATCGGCGAGAATGTCGTTGATGTTCTCGGTGCCGATGGAGAGGCGGATGGTGTTGGGCTTGATGCCCTGGTCCAGCAGTTCCTCCGGGCTGAGCTGGGAGTGAGTGGTGCTGGCGGGGTGGATCACCAGGCTCTTTACGTCGGCCACGTTGGCCAGCAGGGAGAAAATCTGGAGCCGGTCAATGAACTCGTAGGCTTCCTTCTGGCCGCCCTTGATTTCAAAGGTGAAGATGGACGCGCCGCCGTTGGGGAAGTATTTCTCATACAGGGCGTGGTCGGGGTGGTCGGGCAGAGAGGGGTGGTTGACCAGTTCCACCTTGGGGTGGTTCGCCAGGTACTCCACCACCTTTTTGGTGTTCTCCGCGTGGCGCTCCAGCCGCAGGGACAGTGTCTCTGTCCCCTGGAGCAGCAGGAACGCGGCGAAGGGGGAGATGGTCGCGCCGGTGTCCCGCAGGAGGATGGCCCGGATGTAGGTGGCAAAGGCCGCAGGGCCTGCCGCGTCGGTGAATTTGACACCGTGATAGCTGGGGTTGGGTTCGGAGATCCAGGGGTAGCGTCCGCTCTTAGCCCAGTCGAAGGTGCCGCCGTCTACGATAACGCCGCCCAGTGTGGTGCCGTGTCCGCCGATGAACTTGGTGGCGGAGTGAACCACGATGTCCGCGCCGTGTTCGATGGGCCGGATGAGATAGGGGGTGCCGAAGGTGTTGTCGATGACCAAAGGCAGGCCGTGCTTGTGGGCGATTTCCGCAATGGCGTCGATGTCGGGGATGTCGGAGTTGGGGTTGCCCAGCGTCTCGATGTAGACCGCCTTGGTGTTGGGCTGAATGGCGTTTTCCAGCTCGGCCAGGTCATGGGCGTCCACGAAGGTGGTGGAGACGCCGTACAGGGGCAGGGTGTGGCTCAGCAGGTTGTAGCTGCCGCCGTAGATGGTCTTTTGGGCGACGATATGCTCCCCCTCTTTGGCCAGGGCCTGGATGCTGTAGGTGATGGCGGCTGCGCCGGAGGCGACGGCCAGCCCCGCCACGCCGCCCTCCAGGGCGGCAATGCGGTCCTCAAACACCCCCTGGGTGGAGTTGGTCAGCCGCCCGTAGATGTTGCCGGAGTCGGCCAGGCCGAAGCGGGCGGCGGCGTGGTCGCAGTCCCGGAACACGTAGGAAGTGGTCTGGTAGATGGGAACGGCCCGGGCATCGGAGGTGTGGTCGTAGTCCTCCTGGCCGATGTGGAGCTGCTTGGTCTCAAAGGCCCATTTGGAAGTATCAGTAATTTTTGCCATGATGTGTACCTCTTTCTGATTTTTCAGGATAATTGGATGGAAATGGAACAATTATCGGGTACACATTCGCCCAAAGCGGAAGTTGTGCCGCAGCAGTTGGGGGAAAGAAACGGTCATGGGAAACTCCTTTTTTATTCGTTTAATTGGTTATCCCGTTTACGCAGCCTTATGAGCATTTTAGCTCTTAGCTCCTAGCTTTTAGCTATTAGCTTTGTGGTGCTTGGCATTGCGTGCTACGCTTACCGTTTGTATTCCTTTACAAACAGGTGGTTTTGCTCTCAGCTATTGGTAGCACCTGACTAACAGCTAACAGCTAACGGCTAATAGCTTATCACAACGCGGCTGATTCAAAGGGATAATCATATTCGTTTACTCGTCCTGAAACAGGGGGGTGGAGAGGTAACGGTCGCCGGTATCGGGCAGCAGCGCCACAATGACCTTGCCCTTGTTCTCCGGGCGCTGGGCCAGCTGGGTGGCGGCCCACACCGCCGCGCCGGAGGAGATGCCCACCAGCACGCCCTCGGTCTTGGCCACGGCATTGCCGGTGTGGAAGGCGTCCTCGTTGGTGACGGGGATGATTTCATCGTAGATGGAGGTGTCCAGCGTGTCGGGGACGAAGCCCGCGCCGATGCCCTGAATCTTGTGGCTGCCGCTCTTGCCCTGGGACAGGACGGGAGAGGAGGCAGGCTCCACGGCGACGATTTTCACGTTGGGGTTTTGCTCCTTCAGGTACTCGCCCACGCCGGTGACGGTGCCGCCGGTACCCACACCGGACACGAAGATGTCAACCTTGCCCTCGGTGTCGGCCCAAATCTCCGGGCCGGTGGTGGCTTTGTGGGCGGCGGGGTTGGCGGGGTTGACGAACTGGCCGGGGATAAAGGAATTGGGGATCTCCTTCGCCAGCTCATCGGCCTTGGCGATGGCTCCCTTCATGCCCTTGGCCCCCTCGGTCAGAACCAGCTCCGCGCCGTAGGCTTTCATCAGGTTCCGGCGCTCGATGCTCATGGTTTCCGGCATGACGATGATGATGCGGTAGCCCTTGGCGGTGGCGATGGCGGCCAGGCCGATGCCGGTGTTGCCGGAGGTGGGTTCGATGATGACGGAGTCGGAGGTCAGCTGACCCTTGACCTCCGCGTCCTCGATCATGGCCTTGGCGATGCGGTCCTTGACGGACCCGGCGGGGTTGAAATACTCCAGCTTGGCCAGCAGGGTGGCCTGGAGGTTGTTTTTTGCCTCGTAGTTGGACAGCTCCAGCAGGGGGGTGTTGCCCACCAAATCAGTAACAGAGTGATAAATTGCCATAGAAAACGCTCCTTTCAGCGGTAAAACACAATTTTATTTAACTTCATTCAAACTTCTTCCCTTTGGGGTCTGTTCAGCGCGCCCGACATCGGGAACAGGAAAAACACATCATTGTAACACTTTCTTTCCGTGGAAGCTCGGCTCTCTGAGAACCGGATGAGGGTATCTTAGCACAATATTCCTACTAAGTCAATAGGAAAATGGGGTAAAATAAAATTTTCTTTGCGACACCCCTTCTGCCGCAAAAAAGCGGCCCCTCCCTGTGGAGAGAGCCGCTTTTCTGCGAATATGCTTTTTATGAAGGCGGAAACCAACGCTTTCACCGCTTTCCCGCCCGTTTTTCAAACTTTCGGTGTTCCTTCACCAGTTCCCGGGCCAGCATGGGCGCGTTCCAATACTGGTTGGCTGGGGTCAGGACGGCTTTCAGCGCGCCGGTACACAGCCCCGCGCCCCGGAGAGCGTCCAGCGCCCGGTCGGTCGTTTCCTCCGGCACGGCGCAGAACACCAGCACCGGCGCGGCCAGGGTTTGCGCGCCGCCCGGTTTCACCGGAGGCAGCGGCTCGTTCCCGGCCAGCAGGCCGATGGGCTGACCGTATCTGGCCCGCTCCGGCAGACGCACCTCCAGCCCCAGCGGGGACAAGGCGCTTTGCACCATGGGGCCTTCCAGCGCCTTTGCGCCGAAGAATAACACGCAGGGCTTCATCCGCGTCACCTCATTCCGCCAGGGTCAGGGAGAACCGGAACTCCGTGACCCCGTTCTCGCTGGTGACGGTGATAGTCTCCTTGTGGTTGTTCAGAATCGTCTTGACGATATAGAGGCCCAGGCCCACGCCCTCTTTGTCCAGGCTTCGGGAGCGGTCGCTCTTGTGGAATCGGTCAAACACCAGGTTCAGTTCCTCCGGCGGGATGGTCTCGCCGGTGTTGCGCACGGAAAACCACGCCTTGTTCCCCTTTGTGACGATGGAAACGCCGATGGCGGTGCCGGGGGTGGCAAACTTGATGGCGTTGTCCATCAGATTGTAGCACACTTGGGTGATGGAGTCCGGGTCTCCCCACACCATCACGTCCTTGTCCGGGAAGTTTACGTCTACGTCCAGCCCCCGGCTGGTAATCTTCCGCTCCAGGCTGATGAGTACCTGGGCGAAGGTCTCCACCCCGTTGAACTGGGACTGACAGGTGTCGCTCTGCTCTTTGGCGGAGAGCTGGCTCATGTCCAGCATCCGCCGCACCAGGCGGCTGAGCCGCCGGGTCTCGTCTGAAATCACCTGGAGGCACTCCCGCTGCTTCTCTGGGGGGATGGTACCGTCCAGAATGCCGTCGCTGAACCCGGCGATGGTGGTCATGGGGGTCTTTAATTCGTGGGAGACGTTGGCCACAAACTCCTGCCGCCGCTGCTCCGCGCTGGCGATAGAGTCCGCCATGGTGTTGAAGGCCGCAGCCAGCTGGCCGATTTCGTCCCGTCGGTGGTAATCCTGCACCCGCAGGTCATATTCTCCCATGCCGAAGCGGTTGACCACGTCGGTCATCTCCCGCAGAGGGCGGGCCTGCTGCCGGGTGCTGAAAAAGCTGGAGCAGAACGCCAGCAACAGCACCACCGCCGCCGTGACGATATACAAAATACCAAAGGTCCGCCACAGGGAGGTCAGGTTTTCCGTGCTGGAGGTGACGAACACAAACCCCGACAGCTGATCCTGAACCACCACAGGCGCGCCCACGGCGAACTTGGCGGAGTCGTATACCCCCAGGTCGCTCATGCCCTGGTAGCCGCCGTCACCCCCCAGAGTCTCCTCCAGGACGCTCTGGCTGACGGTATCGCCTTTCAACTCGTCTCCGCTCTGGTCGCCGTCATAGCTGAAAATTACGGCGCCGCTGGACTGACAAATTAGTACGTCCACATCCGGCACAGAGGTCACATAGGCCAGGTTTTCCATCAGCTGCTGATCCCCCGGGTTTCTGCCGTCCTCCAGGAAAATGCCGACGATGTTGGCGATGTAGGTGGCGCTGTTGTTCATGGAGTCCTTTTTCTCTCCGATGGCGTAGCGGTAGGTCAGCACCATAAAGGAGGCCCCCAGCATGGCGAAGGCCAGCAGGATGATCCCTGCCGTCAGCAGAAAATGCTGTTGATAAATGGAACCCATCCGCTTATTCATGGTTCGCCTCCGGTCAGGTTTCCAACTCAAATTTATAGCCCACGCCCCAGACGGTTTTCAGCCCCCACTTGGGGGAGACGCCCTCCAACTTCTCCCGCAGGCGCTTGATGTGGACGTCCACGGTGCGGCTGTCGCCAAAGTAGTCGAAGCCCCAGACCTCGTCCAGCAGCTGGTTCCGGGTGAACACCCGGTTGGGGGAGGACGCCAGGTGGAACAGCAGCTCCATCTCCTTGGGGGGCGTGTCCACCCGCTTGCCGTCCACCAGCAGCTCATAGGAGTCCATGTTGATGACCAGCTTGTCGAAGACCAGCTTCTTCTCGGCGGTCTCCTTGGATCCGTAGCGGCGCAGCACCGCGTGGATGCGGGCCAGCACCTCTTTCATCTCGAAGGGCTTGACAATGTAGTCGTCCGCACCCATCTCCAGGCCGTTGACCTTGTCCATGGTTTCCCCCTTGGCGGTCATCATAATGATGGGAACCTTGGAGGTCTCCCGAATCTTCTTGCAGACGGCCCAGCCGTCCATGCCGGGAAGCATGATGTCCAGCAGCACCAGGTCGGGGCTGTTCTCGTGGAACAGATTCAGGCCCTTGCTGCCATCCTCCGCCACCTGGGTCTCGAAGCCCTCCTTCTCCAGATACAGCTGGAGCAGCTGGGCGATATTGCTGTCGTCCTCTACGATCAAAACTTTTAATGCCATAGGTATAACCTCGCTCTCCTCTCGTTCAGGAGCATCCTGGGAATTGTCCGCAGCGGCCCACAGGCCGCCTACTGTCTGTTTCAGTATAAGATATTTTGTCGGGCTTTGAGTGAATTTTTTGTAAAAGGAAAGGGATTACCGCGCTTCACACGGTTTCTCCGCCAAAACCTGCCGCAATCCAGCGGTTATTACCGCCTGACCGTGTCGGTTCAGCGCCAGCGGGAGGTTCTGCGGGCCAACGTCCCAAATCTTCCCCGCCAGCATCAGCAGATACCCCGCCATGCGCCGCCGGTTCCCCTCCTGGGGGAACTGGGCCAGCGTCCACAGCAGCTGCCGCCGCTCCGCCGTCCAGTCCAGCGCCGCGTCTGCCCGCAGCTCCAGGTCGGCCAGCCGCCGGGCGGTGTACCGTACCAGCCAGCCGGGGTTGGCGGCGTCCTGCCGAGCCATCAGCGCCGGGTCGGGGGCCGTTCCCCGGAGGGCCTGCCAAAAGGCCCAGTCCTCCGGGTGGATTGTGGCGGGAAAATCCACGTTCAGCGGTAGCAAATCCACTTCCGGCCCCACCGGGGGCAGCTGCTCCACCGCAGCGCAGTACCACGCCGGGGCGGGGAAAAAGTTCAGATAACCGCCCGCCGCCTCCACCCTCTGGAACCAGCTGCCCGTCAGGTCCATGTGTCCTGTCAGCTCCGCTCCGTCCAGCCCCAGAGCCTGGGGCGTGGCGTTGGACACCGTCCCCCGCTTCGAGGGGCGGCTCTTCACCGGGCAGCCGCCGCCCAGAGCGGCGCGGGTCAGTGCGTCCGCCTGCGAAATGGCCTCGGCCAGCAGGGGGTTCACTGGGTCACCTTGGCCTCCCGCACCTTCAGGGAGAAGGAGTTCTCCCCCGCCAGCCGGTGGTCGATGTCGATGGAATAGTTGACTTCCAACTCGCCGCCCCGGTCCCCAATGGTGGAATGAATCTTCCGGGCGGCCACCCCCACCTCCAGGTTGCCATAGGGGGTGCTGTAGAGGGAGAGGTGTCGGACCCCCTGCTCGAAGACCATCTCCGAGCAGACCTGGCCCGTCCGGGTCAGCATCACCAGGTTGGGAGAGACTTCAATGTTGGTCTGCGTCCCCTCCATGCCGGTCAGCGCGCTCTCCTGGTAGCTGAGATGATAGCCCCGGGCCGTCCGGGTCAGCTTGCCGGCGGTGGTCAGCTCCACACTGTCTCCGTCTGTCCCTTCGTAGTCCTGGAGGCCCAGAATGGAGATAAATACGTCTTTTGTCTGTTTTTCTGTCATAGATGGATGCCCTTTCCGGTTTTGAGTGATTAAAAGTAATTGGCTATCCCTTTTACTCAGCCTTATGAGCATTTTAGCTATTAGCTATTAGC
>JAJQBR010000131.1 GCA_021203185.1 Clostridiales bacterium | reverse complement strand
TAGTAAATTTGCAAACTTGCCAACGAAATCCTCTTTTAATCAGAGGTTCCTTAAAATTGCCATCATTCCGGCGCTATTTTTTATGGGTTCCCTTCCGGGATGGGTGCAGTGGATTCTGATTATCCTTGTCATTGCAGCTGTTGTATTCTATAAGAAGCACAGAGGAGCATATGTCGAGGAACAGGTGGAACATATCAAGTCCGTAGATCTCCCCGATGTGGAAGCCAGGATTGCACAAGGAAATCAGCAGATTGAATCACTGCAGCCGTGGCTATATGAGGTACAATCTCTGATGACAGAGGAGATGACAAGCCTAGACTGTGTGCGAGGAATACGAACCCAGCTGATGAGAGGAGCGCCTAACTGGTTTGCAGCGTTGCAGGCATATCAGGCAGCTTTGGATGGACAGGCAAGAGCTAAGAGAGAAGAACAACATTACCAATACATAGAAGAACAAGCACGCCAGATGGCCGCCAATAGTGCAAAGGCGGCAAAAGATGCGGCTGCCGCAAAAGAGTTGGCGGAACAGGCGAAGAAAGATAGAGAAACCAAATCATCGTCTGATGGATGTCCCTACTGCGGCAGTTCACGCATTGCATTTGTTCAGTCCTATTATGATCCGGTCTACGAAAGATGGTATATGCCACATTGGAAGTGCGCCACATTGGAAGTGCTATAAATGTTATCGTACATGGGACTGACTTGGACGCTCACCAGCGGCGTTATCCGGCACTGGCCGCGAAAAACCGGGAATAAAAGCACAGGCGCTCAGCCGGGTTTCCGACTGAGCGCTTAAATTACCCAAAAGCAAAAAACAGGGAAGTTACATTTCATAACTTCCCTGCGGTGGTGGACCTGAAGAGATTCGAACTCTCGACCTCTCGGATGCGAACCGAACGCTCTCCCAGCTGAGCTACAGGCCCCTATTTTGTGATGTGAATTGATTGCTTACAAGCGGGTCACAGGCCCAAAACTGTCGTGCATAAAACCGATACGCTTGCACTCCCAGCTGAGCTACAGGCCCCCGTAAAACCACAGCCTATTATAGCACGGATTTTCGATTTGTAAAGAGGAAACTGCGAAATTTTTTGGTCTCGAATTGCAATAGCAAGTTGAGATTGATAAGTATATTCAGAAAGCCCAGAACTATGTGGGTATTGAAAGCCTTGACGCCTGCACCCTGCGCGAACTGGTTCAGGCCATCTCTATGTGGAGGCGCCGGACAAGTCCAGCGGCAGGCAAAGGCAGGCCCTCCGCATCAAGTACGATGGCCGGGGTTTATCCCTTGGGAGGAACTGACGAAGCGAGGGAAACAGCGTAACCACGCCGGACGCGCCTCCTTACAGGAATGGATCGTCTTCTGTCATTTGCGGCCAATACCAATCGGTAAACAGCTTCTGAATAATATCCAACAAATCATCATCCGTCAGAGATTTTTTCCTTTGCAAGTGGGTTGCCACAGCGGAAAAAACGCCGGAAAAGAACATATCTGTCACGGCCTCTTTTTTAGGGGTGTCTGCAATCTTCGTTTCGATGTTGTCAATTGCCTTTTCTCTCATTCTTCGGATAAAATGGGAGAGGTTCTGCTCTGACATTAAAACAGATATTTGCTCAGGGTTTTCGTTGAAGCAGTTAATGAAAATTTCAAAGAAACGCCTGTCATATACACCGCATTCTTCCCCATATTCCTCCAAAACCGCTCTTGTTCTTTGGAAAAAGCTATCCTCTGCATATTCAATCAGAGCAAAGACGTCTCTGAAATACCGATAAAAGGTTGCGCGGCTGTACCCGGCTAAATTTATAATCTCCCGGACGGTGATTTGGGTTACATCTTTTTTCTGGGCAAGCTGGAAAAATGCTTTGACGAGGGTTTCTCTTGTGGCATCTGTAATTTCTGGCTGTTTTTTCATATCGTTCTCCTGTAGTATGATAAGTGAAAATGTGGCGTTCTCATTTAGTGATGCGTCAGCAGCATCATTCTACAGCGGGTGTTTTCAAAAAACAAGAGACAGTTGTCTACAATAAGACACTTGTCTTGAATTGTCACTTGATGAACGATGTGCGACACGGTATAATAGCATTGTAAGATAACAGTTGTGCAATCGGTTTGGATTTCAAGGACAAAACGATAAGAAATTACAAAAAATCACAATCAGAGACGTTAACAGCATTTACCCGTTTAAGGAGGCCATTATGACATTACAGGAAGCAATGAGCGCACGACATAAAGTGAGCAAATACAAGGATACGCCGTTGTCCGCAGATGTCGTTCGGAAGCTCAACGACAGAATTGATGCGCAGAATCAGGAATATGGTTTGAACATCCAGCTTGTTACAGAAAGCAAGGATGCCATGCCTGGGGTCATCGCAGCGCTGATGTCAAAGGGCGTCAAAAATTATATTATCCTGGCAGGCCCTGATACGCCGGACGTCGATGAGAAGCTGGGATACAGCAGCGCCGATTTGATGCTTTATGCGCAAACGCTCGGTCTGAATACCTGGTGGATCGGCGGTATGTACAGCCGCAAGAACACGAAGAAGAACTCTACCGCAGGAGACAAAGCCAAAATTATCGGCATCGTTGTGGTTGGCTATGGGGAAAATCAGGGCGTCCAGCACAAATCGAAGTCTGCGTCAGATCAGATATATCCTCCTATGAAGGGACTGCTCCGGAGTGGTTCCAGGCAGGCGTTTCCGCCGCTCTGTTAGCGCCTACGGCAATGAACAAGCAGGCGTTTACCATCAAAGGCAAGGGAAATAAGGTGAGCATGACCTGCAGCAACGGCTCCTATTCCGGCGCTGATTTGGGAATCGGCAAATATCATTTCGAGCTTGGCGCCGGTAAGGATAGCTTTGAGTGGGCAGAGTAATACCGTTTGATAGCATGAGCAGCTAACAGGAACCGGCAGGTCGTCACAGAAATCGTGACAGCCTGCCGGTATTTTTTCCTTTAGCGTTTTTTACAACTTACTTTTCAGCAGCCCCAGCACATCGACGATGATCTCCACCGGCTCCGGGTTTTCGCTGTTCAGCCAGTCATAGAGAACGGAAAAAGCGCCCTGAAAGACGAACTGACGGATATACTTCGCTTCCGTCTCGGAATAGCTGCTCTCGTCAATCATATTCTGGAAAATAACACCGATGCTGGGAATAGCAAACAAATGCGCGGCAAACTCCTGTGTGGGAGCAGACCGGACAAGGAGGCAGAACAACTCCCGCTGGTCATATAAGTGCTGCAAAATCAGAAGCAGGGCGTTGGAGTTTTGGGTAATGACCTGCTTCAAGTCGTCGTCCAACTGCCGCAAAAAGTCTGCTTCGATTTCGCAGAGCAGTTCCTCCTGGCTGCCGTAGTATTTGTAAAACGTGGTGCGGTTGATTTCCGACACCTTGCAAAGCTCGTAAACCGTGATTTGGTTCAGCGGCTTCTCCCGGAGCAGCTTGAGCAGCCCGGTTTTGAGCATGGCCTTGCTGATGCGCACCCTCTGGTTTTCCATCCCTTTGATTCACCTCGACAAATTTTTGACATCTGTTGACTTTAACACAAATAAGCTGACTGGTGTTGCCCACAAAACATTTTAACACCAACAGTCTGTTGACTTTGATTGCCTGTGTCTATTATAATGAAACCACAGAGATTTGTCAACTTTTTGCTCTGTAGGAGGTTCATCAAATGAGGTTTTGGAGGCGAAACTGGTATTACATCGGCGGCGTCCTTTTTGTGCTGCTGGCCTTTGTCATGGGGCTGTGGGGCTGCGACCATATGAGCAAGATTCGGGTCATCCTGATCTTCAGCTGGATGGGAATGCTGATGCATCAGTTTGAGGAATACGCTTTTCCGGGCGGGTTCCCCCTGATTTCCAACATGGCCGGGCTTGGGGAAACGGAACACCCGGAGCGCTATCCGCTGAACGCAAGGCAGAGCTTTGTCAGCAACGTTATCTTCTGCTACCTGAGCTACATCATCCCCATCTGTTTCCCCAACCTGGTTTGGATGGGAGCCAGTCAGGTGCTGGCCGGTGTGTGGCAGCTTCCGGGGCATGGCATCGCCATGAATGTGCGGCTGAAAAGCAAGTACAACCCCGGTCTGGCGTCCACGGCGATTTTGCAGACGCCGGTGGCGATTTACTACATCTGGTATGTCCGTACCTATCTGCCGGAACAGGCAGGACAGCTCTGGTGGGGCATTCCCGGTTCCATTCTGATGCTGCTGCTCACCTTTATCGTCCCCATTCTGGTGATGAAGGACAAAAATTCTCCCTATCCTTTTGAGGAGCGGGAGCTGTACGGCTACAACAAAGAACACGTTGCCGCGCTGTGGGACGAACGGAAAGCGGAAAAGGCCGCACAGGGAGGCACGACAGGGAGCGCAGCGGGAGCACCGCTTGACGGTAAGTGACGGAAGTGCTGCTTGACAGCAAAGACTGCATAGGAGGACAATTGACAATGGTTAAAAAACTGGATAAATGGTGTGACATCAACTGGATCATCTTCATTTGCGTGACGGGCGTTGTCACCGGCGTACTGTCCGCCGTCTTCTGGGAGGATATGCCCCTGGGTGCGCAGGGCGCGGTATTTGTGGCGATGATTATGCCCTTCCACGTGCTGGAGGAGTGGAAGTTCCCCGGCGGGCTGCATATTTTCTACAACGTTCTGTTGGGGCCGAAGGACGTGAAGAAGCAGCAGATTGACCGGTTCCCCATGAGCCGCCTGACAGATATGATTACCAACGTGGGCTTGCAGTGGGTTCCACTGGTCTACCTGGTACTCAGCTTCTTCACCGGTCTTTCCAACGCTGCCGCCCTGTGTATGATGCTGCTGTGCTTCATCGAAGTGTTGGCTCACACCGGCGGAGGCACCCTCACCTATTTCTGGCTGAGAAAGGACGGGAAGAAAACGATTTATCACCCCGGCTTCGCCACCTCCTGGATGATGTTCCTGCCCGCAGGTGTCTATATCGCGGCGCATCTGGAAAATGTTACCGGGAGCGACTGGCTCTGGGCAGTTATTCTGTTCATCATCATGTTGCTGATTTGCATTGTCCTGACGGAGACGCCGCTGAAAAAGTGGGTGTACAAGCAGGACATGGATGCGTTTGCCTTTGCGGACGCCAAGTATTATGAGAAGTACCCCTCCTTCTGGAAGAAGTGATGTGAGGCAAACGGTATGAAATTCTGGAGACGATACTGGTACTGGATCGGCGGCGTTCTGTTTGTCGTTCTGGCCTTTATTATGGGGCTTTGGGGCAGTGAGCACCTGCCGAAGATACAGACGATTTTGATTTTCAGCTGGATGGCCATGCTTGTCCACCAGGTGGAGGAATACGGCTTCCCCGGCGGGATGCCGTCCGTCACCAATATGGCGGCTTTCCGAGAGAAGGAAGCGCCGGAACGGTATCCTTTTAACGCCCAGCAGTGCTTTATCTGCAACGTGTTCCTGTGCTATGCCTTTTATATCCTGGCGATTTGTTTCCCCCATGTGATTTGGCTGGGGGCTTCTCAGGTGCTGGGCGTTCTCGTCCAGCTGGCGGCGCACGGTCTGCTGGTCAATTTCTCCATGAGGGATTTCTATAACCCCGGACTTGGTTCCACCGTGTTTTTACAGCTGCCGGTTGCAGTCTATTACATCTGGTATGTCTGTACCACCATGCCGGAGAAGGCGGGGCAGCTCTGGATTGGCGTTCCCGGTGCGATTATCGCCATGCTCATTTGCTTCATCGCCCCCGTGCTGCTGATGCGGAACCGGAAGAATCCCTATCCCTTTGCCGAGGAGGAGATGTACGGGTACAAGAAGGAAAAGGTGCTGGAGATTTGGCGGGACAGCAAGCCGTCCATCCTGCAAAGAATCGGCCTGAAATAACAACGTAAGCAGAACATATGGAGGTGTCAAATGGCTGAAAAAACGGTTATCTATTATTATTCCGGCTCCGGCAACAGCCTCTCTGTGGCGAAGCACATTGGCGAGAAGCTGGGGAACACAACGCTGCTCTCTGTCTATACCCTGCGGGACGACCCGGAGGTCCCGGCAGACTATGCGAGGGTCGGCATTGTGACCGCCACCTGGTTTGTCCGTCCGCCGCGCATTGTGAAGGAGGTCTGCGAAAAGCTCCGCCTTTCCCGTCAACAGAAGGTCTTTGTCCTCGCCACCTGCGGCGGCTACGACGGTTATGTCTGCATTGACCTGAAAGCCATTTTGCAGCCGAAAACGGATTTTGCTGTGCAGACCTTTATGCTCCCCATGCCGCCCAACCACATCGTGGGCTTTTCTCCCCTGCCGGACTGGGCGAACCGCATTTACCTGAACCACGAGGCGAAGGCTTCCGCCAAAATCGCGGAGAAAATCCGGTCAGATGCCATTACCAAAAAACGAAAGGGTCTCAACCGCAAAGCGCTCTCCTGGGTATCCAAGACCTTCAACGGCTGGCTGGGTGTGGACCGGGACAGCGTGGAGGGCGGCTTCTACACCTCGGACACCTGTACAAAGTGCGGCGTGTGCGAGAAAATCTGTAAAAACGGGAATATCCATCTGACGGAGGACGGCCCGGTCTGGGGCCACGATTGCCAGCAGTGCATGGCCTGTATCATGTGGTGTCCCAACCATGCGATTTGCCACCCCAATGTGCCGGAGAAGCGCAGGCGTTATCAGAATCCCAACGTCACCCTGAAGGACATGATGCAGTCGGAGTTTTATGTGGGTGAATGAATATGAGTTGGAAATTAGAGGACATCCCGGACCTTTCCGGGAAAGTGATGATTGTGACAGGGGCAAACAGCGGTCTGGGCTTTGAGACAACAAAAGAGCTTTCCCGTAAAGGCGCAAAGGTCGTGATGGCCTGTCGAAACCCGCAAAGAGCGGACGCCGCCATGCAAAAAATTCAGGACGCTGTCCCGGATGCGGATTTGGATATCATGCTGTTAGACCTTGCCAGTCAAAAAAGCGTTGCAGATTTTGCAGATCAATTCATGCAGAAATACAACCGGCTTGATGTCCTCGTCAACAATGCCGGAATTATGGCGGCTCCCTATTCCGAAACCGTCGATGGGTTTGAAAATCACTTTGCGACCAACTATCTCGGCCACTTTGCGCTGACAGGAAGATTACTTGATCTGTTGGAGGCAACGCCTGGCGCAAGAGTGGTCAGCGTCAGCAGCCTCGCCTACTTTTTCGGGAATCAAATCAATTTTGACAATCTGTATTATGAGAATAAAAAGGGTTATGGCAGATGGCGAGCATATGGACGTTCCAAAATGGAAATGCTTCTGTTCGCTTATGAAATGCAGCGGCGTCTGACCCGCACAGGCAAGGCTGCGATTTCCCTTGCCGCGCACCCCGGACTCGCGCAGACGAATATCATGCCTGCGCAGGCGAAAAATGGCGTTTCCAGGAGGCTGTTGACGTTGCTTTCCTATACATTGAAGCCAACCATCTATGGCGCAATGCCTCTGATTCGCGCGGCGACTGATACAGAAGTCGTGGGAGGCGAATACTTCGGGCCGTCAAAGGACAGGATGCCGGATGTCGTCAAGTCAAATAAAGCGTCTCACAATTTGGATACTGCAAAAAAACTGTGGGAAGCTTCTGAAGAATTAACCGGGCTTCATTATTTGGATTAACAGCAGCTTTGAGCAATACAGGAAACAGGAAGAACGGCGAGAAACGCCGACACGCAAAACGAACCCGGCAGACTGACACAGAATTTGTGACGGTCTGCCGGGTTTTCTTTTATGTTCCAGCATACTTATAAACCGCCCACAAAAAGCGAAGGGGGCATTGCAGTTTTTTTGTTTCTGACTATCCCTTTGAATCAGCCGCGTTGTGATAAGCTATTAGCCGTTAGCTGTTAGCTGTTAGTCAGGTGCTGCCAGTTTAAAGCAAACAGCTAAAAAGGAAGCTGAGAGTGAAACCACCCGTTTGCAAAGTCATACAACCGGTAAACGCAGCAAGTAATGCCAAGAACCACAAAGCTAATAGCTAAAAGCTAAGGAATCTCTGATTTAATCCCCCAGATATTCTGAAATGTGCTATAATAATAAAAAGGATCGACAAAGGGTACAGGAGGATTCCCACCATGAAAGATCAGCAAACGTTTACCGACATTGAATACAGCTTGCGAAAGAAGAAAACAAAGCGGGAAGAATTTCTGGAGATCATGGATGAGATCATCCC
>JAJQBR010000002.1 GCA_021203185.1 Clostridiales bacterium | reverse complement strand
TGCCCACGGAGAAGCCGGGGTCGGTGCGCTCCACGATAAAGGCGGAGATTTCCTTCTGCTTGCGGCCACGGCGATCCAGCACGGTGCCGGTGACGGCGATGATGATGAACACGTTGGCATAGCCCGCGTTGGTGATAAAGATTTTGGAGCCGTTGAGCACCCACTCGTTGGTGGCCTCGTCCAGCACGGCGACGGTCTGCTGACCCTGGGCGTCGGTGCCTGCACCCGGCTCAGTCAGGCCGAAAGCGCCCAGCCACTCGCCGGAACACAGCTTGGGCAGGTATTTTTCCTTCTGGGCGGGGGTGCCGTTCTCAAAGATGGGGGCGGCGCACAGAGAGGTGTGGGCGGAGACGATAACGCCGGTGGTGCCGCAGACCTTGCTCAGTTCTTCCACGGCCATGACATAGCTCAGCACGTCCGCACCGGCTCCGCCGTACTCCTTAGGGAAGTAAATGCCCATCATGCCCAGCTTGGCCATCTTCTTGACGGTTTCTTCGGGGAAGCGCTCTTCCTCATCGACCTCCTGGGCCAGGGGCTTGACCTCGTTCTCAGCGAACTCCTGGTACATCTTCTGTACCAGTTCCTGCTCTTTGGACAGAGTAAAATCCATAAAACTAGATCCTCCTATTTGATTGATGTACACCCGCCGGGACACAGGCCGCGCCCCAGCGGTGGTTTTCAGGAATTACAGGGCGTCAACAGGGGTCTTGGTGCGGTCAGCGTTGTAGACATAGAAGCCCTTGCCGGTCTTGCAGCCCAGGTTGCCGCCGCGAACCATCTTCTTCAGCAGGGGGCAGGCGCGATACTTGCTGTCGCCGGTCTCCTCATACAGCACGTCCATAATGGCCAGGCAGATGTCCAGGCCGATGTAGTCGCCCAACTCCAGGGGACCCATGGGGTGGTTGGCGCCCAGCTTCATGGCCGCGTCGATACCGGCGATGTCGGAAACGCCCTCCATCTTGATGAAGGCAGCCTCATTGATCATGGGGATCAGGATGCGGTTGACCACGAAACCGGCGGCCTCGTTGACCTGTACGGGAGTCTTGCCGATCTGAACGGAGATCTCCTTGATCTGCTCTACGGTCTCGGCGGCGGTGTTGGCGCCGGCAATAACCTCGACCAGCTTCATGCGGTCAGCGGGGTTGAAGAAGTGCATACCGATGACGGGGTGCTCGATGCCCTTGCCGATCTCGGTGATGGACAGAGAAGAGGTGTTGGAGGCGAGGATGCAGTCAGGCTTGCAGATTTTATCCAGCTCGCCGAAGGTGGTCTTTTTCACGCCCATATCCTCAAAGGCGGCCTCGACGATCAGGTCGGCGTCGCCGCAAAGGTCTTCCTTCAGGCCGGGGGTGATGTTGGCCAGGATGCCGTCCACCTTCTCCTGGGTCAGCTTGCCCTTAGAGACCAGACGGGCATAGCCCTTCTCGATTTTGGACTTGCCACCGGCAGCCCACTCCGCCTTGATGTCGCACAGGGCGACCTGCACACCGCTCTGAGCAAACGCCTTGGCGATGCCCTGGCCCATAGTACCGGCGCCGATAATACCAACTTTCATGTTTGTGACCTCCTGAAAAGTTTTATATAAAGTGGATTTGCGTAACAGTGATACATTTCCCGCACTTGCAGCTTTTAGCTACTAGCTATTAGCTTGGCGGTTCTTGGTTTTAAGTGCTGCGTTTATCGTTTGCATTGCTTTACAAACAGCCGTTTTGCTCTCGGCTTTCTTTTTAGCCGTTCGCCTTAGTTTGGCAGTACCTGACTAACAGCTAACAGCTAACGGCTAACAGCTCATCACTCAGTTGTTAGTGAAAACAGGCTTGGGCTTGGGTTTCTCACGGCTCATAAAGCAGCCCATGCCTTCGATTTGGTCGTGGGTCTCGAAGCAGGAACCGAACAGATCTTCTTCCAGAGCGATGGCGGAATCGATGTCCATATCCAGGCCGTCGTTGATGGCCTTCTTGCAGGCACGGACGGCGATGGGGGCGTTCTTGGCGATACCGGCGGCCATTTTCAGGGCGGCAGGCATCAGGTCAGCGGCGGGATAGACAGCGTTGACCAGGCCAATGCGATAGGCTTCGTCGGCCTTGATGTTGCGGGCGGTGTAGATGAGCTGCTTGGCCATGCCGGGGCTGACCAGACGGGCCAGGCGCTGGGTGCCGCCGAAACCAGGGGTGATGCCCAGGCCCACTTCGGGCTGGCCAAAGACGGCGGTGTCGGAACAGATGCGGATGTCGCAGCTCATGGCAAGCTCGTTGCCGCCGCCCAGGGCGAAGCCGTTGACCGCAGCGATGACGGGGATGGGCAGGGACTCGATCTTGCGGAACACGTCGTTTCCCTTCTTGCCAAAAGCAGTACCCTCGGCCTTGGTCAGACTGCTCATCTCGCCGATGTCGGCTCCGGCGACGAAGCTCTTTTCACCGGCGCCGGTGATGACGAGGCAGCGGATGGCGTCCAGGTCGAGGGAATCAATGGCGGCATCCAGCTCCTCCAGGACGGAGCTGTTCAGCGCGTTGAGGGCTTTGGGACGGTCAATGGTCAGAACGGCCACCGCTCCCTGGGTTTCCAGGTTGATGAAAGACATAGAGGTTCCTCCTTGGTGTTGGATTGCGGGAATGAAGTTTGTTATTTTTTTAACTAACTATCTTGATACAAAGTATACCCCTTTTCTTTTCCGGTTGCAAGGGGTAACGCCAAAAAGAATGATAAATTCTTGACAAAGTTTCCGGGAATACTTTCGTCAAGATGTACAAAACCGATAATTGGCAAGATTGCCAAAAAATCTGTCAACGTACTCGCAGAAAATTGTTGACAGTTACAAACATAATGTAGTATAATAATTTTGATTGCAGCCGATTTTGTCCTCCTGTTGTGCATTGGACGTTATGACAATCACCGCGCTCTGTTTGCGCCTGCAATTTGCCTGTTGCCTGTTTTCGGGTTCTGTTCCTGTCATAACAGCACACAAAAAGCATTTGAAACCAACATTCCCGTGGGGGAACGGCAAATCGACGTACCGACCAGTTTTGGCCCGGCTCACTTTCCAATGTGAGGCTCATATACAGTTTTACGGTGGCTGTATTTGGGTCTTTTCTTTTCCGCAAATCACTGTCCCAGCGGAAAGCGGAACCGCTGTCTCTCACCTTCCGTTTTGACACGATTTCTTTGTTTTTTTGCGGACGTTGTGCGGGTGCTTGAATCCTTGTCGGGGATGGGATAAAAAGAAGGAGGAACCCATATGGAACTTCGCGTACTCCACTATTTCCTCACCGTCGCCCGGGAGGGTGGCATCAACCGTGCGGCGGAGGCGCTGCACATCACACAGCCCACCCTCAGCCGACAGATGGCGGGACTGGAGGAAGAAGTCGGTGTCAAGCTGTTTGAACGAGGGGCCAGAAGAATCACCCTAACCAGTGAGGGGATGCTTCTGCGCCGCAGAGCGGAGGAAATCCTCTCTCTGGTGGACCGGACGCAGCGGGAGCTAATCGAACAGGAGGAACTGGTGGAAGGCCGGATTGTCATCGGCTGCGGGGAACTGGCGGCGGTCAGGCTTCTGCCGGAGATGATCTCCTCCTTCCATGCGGCGTATCCCCTTGTGACCTATGACCTCTTTACCGCGACTGCGGACACCGTGAAAGAGCAGATGGAAAAGGGTCTGGTGGACATCGGCATCCTGATGGAACCCATCGACATGGAAAAGTTCGACTTTATCCGCCTGAAACAGCGGGAGCGCTGGGTCGTACTCATGCGGCCCGACGATTCTCTCGCTCAAAAAGACGTGATTTGCGCCGAGGGCCTGACGGGAAAGCCGCTGATTCTGCCCGCCCGGGCCAATGTGCGCAATGAGCTGTTCAACTGGCTGGGAGATACATTTTCCCAGGCGCAGGTGCTGTTCACCAGCAACCTGGCCACCAACGCCGCCTTGATGGTGCAGGCCGGGCTGGGGTATGCCATTGTGACCGAAGGGGCGCTCCCTTTCTGGGATGAGGGAAAAATTGCGCGACGTCCTCTCTCCCCGGCCGTCACGTCGGACAGCGTGTTTGCGTGGAAGCGCAGCCAGCCGTTGACCCCGGCGGTGGAGCGGTTTGTCAGGCAAATCAAATGCTTTTCAGGCATAGCTGACCAATAGAGATAAAGTATTTGCTATCTCCCAGGCAAGGATATATAATACGGGTATGGAATACAAACAGACAGGTATTCCATATCCGTAACGTTTCAGGAGGGCTGCCCATGACCATAATTGAACTCACAGCGCTCATGGAATCGAACGAGAAAACCACAGAGGAAAAGCCGCGCCTGTTAAAAAAGGTCAGATTGAACCTGATGGAAGAACTGCACGGCAAACAGCAGCTGGTCGATCAGGTGGACTATCTGATTTATCAGTTACAGACAGCGAAAAAATCTGCAAAAGTACGAGGAGGAGATTGATATGGCAACGAAAACCCTTGTGGCGTATTTTTCCGCCAGCGGCGTGACCGGCCGGGCGGCCAAAGCGCTGGCAGCGGCGGCGGACGCCGACCTGTACGAGATTCGCCCCGCCGTACCTTATACAGCCGCCGACCTGGATTGGCGGAACAAGCGTTCCCGCAGCTCCGTTGAAATGAACGACCTGTCCAGCCGTCCGGCCCTGGCGGACACCGACGCCGACATCGCCGCTTACGACACAGTGTTCCTCGGCTTCCCCATCTGGTGGGGAGTTGCGCCCACCGTGGTCTGCACTTTCCTGGAAAGTTACGACTTTTCCGGAAAGAAAATCGTGCTCTTTGCCACCTCCGGCGGCAGTGGGTTTGGCCGGACGGCGGACGTACTCAAAAAATCCGTCTCGCCGGAGGCCACTGTCGTCACCGGCAAGCTGCTCAACGGCAGCACCTCTGCCTCGGCGCTGAAGCGCTGGGTCGAGACTGTGTGAGGAGGGCAGTATGGCAATCGCAGTCAATCTTTATTACACCGGAACCAACGGAAACGCCCGAAAATTCGCCCAGGAGATGGTCTCCAGCGGCACCGTGGAGCTGATTCGCGGGGAAATGGGCAACCTCCGTTACGAGTACTTCTTCCCCATGGATGACCCGGAAACGGTGTTGCTGATCGACGCCTGGACAGACCAGGCCGCCATCGACATCCACCACGCTTCCCCCATGATGGGGAAAATCGCTGAATTGCGGGAGAAATACGACCTGCACATGAAGGTGGAGCGCTATGTCTCTGACGACGCGCTCCCCGCCCAGGACGCACAGTTTATTCGAGCTTGACGGAGGTTTACTATGGAAAAAATCGTACAGACGGCGGGGCGGAACGCTTTAGGGGACTTTGCGCCTGAATTTGCCCATTTCAATGACGATGTGCTTTTTGGCGAGAACTGGAACAATTGCGACATCGACCACAAAACCCGCTGCCTCATCACCGTAGTGGCGCTGATGTCCTCCGGCATTACAGATTCTTCCCTCACGTACCATTTGGAAAACGCGAAAAAGGCCGGCGTCACCAAAAAGGAGATTGCGGCGGTCATCACCCACACCGCCTTCTATACAGGCTGGCCCAAAGGCTGGGCGGTGTTCAACCTGGCGAAAGAGGTCTGGGCAGAGGACGCCGCCTCCACCGACGAAAAGGCCGCCCACGCCGCTGAGATGGTTTTCCCCGTCGGCGCACCCAACGACACCTATGCCCAGTATTTTGTCGGGCAAAGCTACCTGGCTCCCGTATCCGTCGGGCAGGTGGGGATTTTCAACGTGACCTTCGAGCCGGGCTGCCGCAACAACTGGCACATTCACCACGCGGACAAGGGCGGCGGCCAGATTTTGATTTGCGTGGCCGGGCGCGGCTTCTACCAGGAGTGGGGCAAGACCGCAGTGGAGATGAAGCCCGGCGACTGCATCAACATTCCCGTCGGCGTGAAGCACTGGCATGGCGCCGCGCCGGACAGTTGGTTTTCCCATCTGGCGGTGGAGGTTCCCGGCGAACACACCTCCAACGAATGGCTGGAGGCCGTTACGGACGAGGTCTATAGCACCAGCGTAAACAAATAAAGCAGGCGGAAGCCAGAACAAGAGAAGCGTTGCAGAACAGCGAAGTCTGCAACGCTTCTTTTTTGCGGCGAATGAGAAGGTTGGCGTGGTACAGTCCCAAATTTATCTCAACGGGCCGGAAAAACGGGGAACGGCATGAAAAAAGGCTTTCCCCCAGGGAAACAACCTGTTATAATGAAGGCTAGAACGAAATCACCATCAGAACGGAGCTGAATACCCAATGCTTGGCAAGAGAAATAGCCCCACCCCCCGGAAACGGCACCAGAAGCCGGTTACCAACCTGAAAACCGTCCGTCAGCACCAGAAGCGGGAGGAAAAGCGCATCAAGGAGCTGGAACGGAGCCTCCGGGACCGGACGCTGGGCGTTTACATCCACATACCCTTTTGCAAGAGCAAATGCGCCTACTGCGATTTTTACTCCCTTCCCGGTCACGAGAGCCGGATGGACGCTTACGCCATCGCTCTGGCCGCCAATCTGTCCGAGCTGGCCCCCAGCATGGCCTCCTACACGGTGGATACTGTCTATCTGGGCGGCGGTACGCCGTCCATCTTTGGAGAGCAGCGGCTGAAAAACCTGCTGAACCTCCTGAACAAGACGCTGCACCTGGCCAAAAACTGCGAGTTCACCATGGAGTGCAACCCGGATAGCGTGACCCCTTCCCTTGTCCGCACCGTACGCAAGGCCGGGGTCAACCGCATTTCCCTGGGAATGCAGTCCGCCCAGGATGAGGAGCTGCTGGCGGTGGGCCGTCCCCACACCATGGAGCAGACCCGCCGGGCGGTGCAGGCCATCCGCAAGGGAAAAATCAAGAATCTGAGCCTGGACCTGATTTATGGCCTGCCGGGACAGACCATGGAGAGCTGGCAGTCCAGCGTGGAGGAGGCTCTGTCTCTGGGGCCGGAGCATCTCTCCCTTTACGCCCTGACGCTGGAGGAGGGAACCTCCCTGTGGGCCGCCAGGGAGCGCACACCTATGGCGGACGACGATGAACTGGCGGAACGCTACCTGTGGGCGGTGAAGCGGCTCGGCGCCGCCGGATACGAGCAGTACGAAATTTCCAACTTCGCAAAACCCGGCTATGCCTCCCGGCACAACCAAAAGTATTGGCGGGGGGAGGAATACGTGGGCTTTGGCCCCGCCGCTCACTCCGACTTCGGCGGCTGCCGTTATAGCTACATCGCCGACCTGGAGGGCTACATCGACGGCATGGCCAGCGGAAAGGAACTGGTGGCCGAGTCGGAGCAGATCCCCGAAAAGGAGCGGGCCAGAGAGTATCTGATGCTCCGGCTGCGCACCACAGAGGGGATTCAGGAGGAAGAATACCACAACTTGTTCCGCATGAGCTTCGTCCCCCTCCAGAGCAAGCTGGAGGAGTACGCCGCACAAGGCTGGGCGGTCTGCGAAAATGGTCGATGGCGCTTCACGCCAGAGGGCTTCCTGCGCTCCAATCCTCTCATCGGGGGCATTTTGGAGGCGCAGGAGGCGGACATGGTGAAAAACTCCGCCGTCAACCTCCGGGGTACGCCGCCCGCCGACGGCTGACCTGCCGCAGGAAAGCTCCCATGCAGGAAGTATTGCATTTTCCGTCAGTTCTCCCTTGTGTTTCCCGCCAAAATCGGATATAATGGAAAAGTGGCGCTGTTGTATACAAGATACAGCATACACGGCGCCGATTTTGCATGATAAACGGAGGCAGGAGCATGAAGCTGTCGGACATCGGAAAATGGTGCGTCACCGCGCTGCTGGTGGCGGGGTTGTGCGGGTGCGGCCAGAACGCCGGGGACGGCTCTGTCTCCGTGGCGGAGACCTCCGCCGCCGCCAGCTTGGAGGAAGTGGTGGTGGAGCCGGAGTATATCATCTACCCCGCCTTTACTGACAAGACCTTCACCGCAGACAGCCATATGCTTAATATGTCCAACAGCAAAAACAACGAGGTGGACTTCCGGTTCGTCATTGCGGACTATGACGGGAGCGTCCTCTTTTCCAGTGACCCTGTGGCCCCCGGCGAAAAAGTCCAGTGGGACGTGACGGAGCGGTGGCATGGCCGCAGCCACACCATTTATATCACCTGCACCCCCATCTTTGCGGACGGGACCGAGGGCAACCCCTCCACCCAGAAGATTATCATTACCATCGACCTGTAATGAGCTATTAGCTATTA
>JAJQBR010000192.1 GCA_021203185.1 Clostridiales bacterium | reverse complement strand
AGACGGTGCCGACCCGGGCGATGTCCTCGGTGCCGGAGACGGGCTGGCTGTTGGCTTTGATGGCCTCCACAGCGGCGGTGGTGGCCTTGGCGATGCCCTTCTTCATGACCATGGGGTTGGCGCCGGCGGCCAGGTTCTTCATGCCCTCGGCGGTGATGGCCTGGGCCAGCAGGGTGGCAGTGGTGGTGCCGTCGCCGGCCACGTCGTTGGTCTTGGTGGCGACTTCCTTCACCAGAGCGGCGCCCATGTTCTCAAAGGGATCCTCCAGTTCGATTTCCTTGGCGATGGTGACGCCGTCGTTGGTGATGAGGGGAGAGCCGTACTTCTTGCCCAGCACCACGTTGCGGCCCTTGGGACCCATGGTGATTTTAACGGTATCGGCCAGCTGGTCTACGCCAGACTGGAGAGTGTGGCGGGCTTCCTCGCCGTAGTTGATGAGTTTAGACATAACGCATTACCTCCAAGTAAGTGAGAGAGAAAAATTCGGGCGATTTTTTTAGCAGCATTATTCGACGATTGCCAGAATGTCGCTCTGCCGGACGACGGTCAGCTCCTCGCCGTCGATCTTCACCTCAGTGCCGGAATACTTGCTGGTGATGACCTTGTCGCCCACCTTGACGGTCATTTCGACCTGGTTGCCGTCCACCATACCGCCGGGACCGACGGCCACAACTTCGGCCACTTCGGGCTTTTCTTTAGCGGAGCCGGTGAGGATAATGCCACCTTTTGTGGTTTCTTCCGCTTCGACCATCTTCAGGACGACACGGTCAGACAGGGGTTTGAGTTTCATTTGGAATTGCCTCCTTATAGAGAAAAGATTGGTTGTAAACAAGTTGAGGAGAATTAGCACTCCTTTTGCCTGAGTGCCAGTTCGTTATTATAATAGACCACCTCGCGGCATTTTGCAAGCCCTTTTTTTTGAATTTTTTATGAAGTTCGGAGGCGAAAGATACACGTATTCTGGCACTTTTGTGGAAACGGTGCGTTTTTTACCCCATTTTGCACCGAACACGGCCCCAACAGCCCCAGGATATGCGTGTTCCCGGCGTGTTATACCACGCTGCGGGCAAAAAAAGCCGCGCCCGCACAGGGCAGGCGCGGAAAGACGGCTTAACCATTTCATTGGTTATCTTTCTGAATCAGCCTTATCAGTGATTCCGGCAGAAAACCCCTCCACCATGCTTCGCATGGTCTCGCCTCCGCCGTCAAGCGGCACTTCCGGGGCTTTGCCCCTCCCTGCCCTTTCAGGGGAGGGGGCGCGGCGCAAGCCGCGACGGAGGGGTTTCGCGTCGAAGGTGAGTAAAAGGGGATTGTCAGAACGATTTTATTCGCTGTCCAAATCGTCTTTGGTGCGGCGGTAAAAGCCGTCCGCCCAGGAAGCCTCGGTGGTAGTGTCCCGCCGGGCGGGGAAGGGATCCTCGTCATACTGGGAAAAGGACTGGGGGGAAGGCTGGGCGGCGCTGGCCTTCGTCTGGGAGACGGTTCCCTCCGGATCCAGGGTCAGGCGGATGCCGGGGTCGGCGGATTGCTCCGCCTCCTCCGTCTTGGGGATTTTCATCCCCCCGGCCAGACCGTCCCGGTTGAGCATTTTCTCCATGACAGAGATGTCGGAGGAGATGTCCATCATGTCCCCCTCGAAGAGCTTATCCAACTGCTTCTCGAAGCCCTCCACCACCAGATCCATCATGTTCTCGATGCGCTCTTTGGTGGCGGTGATGTTGGCCCCCTCCACCCCCTGGCTGTCCAGCTCGGCGTAGGCGTTGAGGATTTTCAGGGTAGTAGGCAGGTAGTAGTTCAGGAACCGGTGCAGCTCGCCCGCTTTTTCCGGGTGGCGCTTCTGGTAGTCCAGGATGTGGCCGGTGATCTCCTCGATGCGGTCAATTTTCCGGCTGAGGACCGGGTCGGGGATGGCCTGGTTGATTTTGCGAATCTGCTCCAGCACGGATTCATCGTTGGAGCGGGCCTCCTCCGGGGTTTCGGGCTTGGGCTCCGGCCTGGGCTTGGGGGTCACGCCCTTGCCGTCCAGCACCAGATAGCCGGTGGACATATCGATGTAAGCCTTTGGCCCCAACAGACCGTCGTCCACCATGTCCTGCACCAGGTCGCAGGCCCGGTTGTAGCTGCACGGCATGGCCTCGGCCAGGGTGCGGATATCGATTTGCTGGTGGTCGCCGATGAGGTTCAGCAGCTTGCGGAAGCGGCGGGCCTTCCTGTGCCGGAACTGGCCCCACACGAGCATCCCCGCGCCCACCCCGGCCACGAGGAAGGGCGCCATTGCGTCCTGGAGAGCGTAGAGGGGATAGTAGGGCAGCCAGAAAGCCAGCTCATTCAGGCAGGCGGTCAGACCGCCCAGCCCGACGATGGCACCCAGCGCGGTCATCAGCTTGCCGTCTTTGATTTTGGCGGGTTTCTTTTGGGATTCCTGCTTCCGCGCTTCGCCAGGCGCATAACTCCGCTGATAGGAACCGCTCTGCCGCTGGCCGAAGGGGTTGCTCTGCCGGGCGGCGTCCCTGGTGCGGCTGAACTCCCGCTGGAAATCCTCCTTGAAGTTGTCGCCAATGACGTGTACGTCATCGGCGAAGTCGTCCAGGGCCTCCTCCCAGTTGGGGCGCTCCGACTTGGCGCTGTTCTCCGTGGCGATTTTGTAAATCAGCAGGCCCAGTCCCACCGGCCAGAAGAAGACAAAGCCAACGACAATAATCCCCCAGGGAATGTGTGGGGGCTGTCGGTTGTTGTTGTGGAAATCGTTCATTTCGTCCTCCTCTATCTTCAAAGCGGGAAGGCTCCCGCGTCGTTCTCTCTGTACCCTGACCTCTATTATACTATAAACAGGGATTCCCGCAAGGGGGGATTTTTTAAAAATCTGATTAAATTCCTTTTACGAAACCGAAAAGCGGGGAGGCGCACATAGGACAATCTGTGTCTTGCGTATCCTGAAAGGAACAAGGGGGGCTGACGATGGAGACCACGCTGAACGACCTGCGCTGGAAAGAGGTGATCTGCGTCACCGATGGGACCCGATACGGCTATGTGGACGACTGTTCCTTCGACCTGGACACGGGGCAGATCCGAACGCTGGTGGTGCCGGGACGGGCCAGGTTCTTCGGTCTGTTCGGACGGCGGGAGGAGCGGCTGGTCCGTTGGGAGGACGTGCGACGGTTCGGGGAGGACATCATTCTGGTGGAGGGCGCGCCGGAGGTGCGCCCTGCCGGGCGGGAGAGGAAGAAACTTTTCTGACGGTTCCGGTTACACAGTCGCTGCACTATAATGTGCAATTAGCAATGTGCAATGAAAGCTGTTAGCTATTGGCTGTTAGCTGTTAGCCAGCGACAGCTTTTTTCAGAGCGGAGTACAAGTTTACCGCGAAGAAATTCCATTCTCTAACCGACCACCCCGCTTGCCTCCGCCGTCAAGCGGCACTTCCGCTTCGCTCCCTGCCCTGAAAGGGGAGGTGGCACGGCGTAAGCCGTGACGGAGGAGTTTCTCACGCATGGTTGAGAACAAAGATAACCAGAAAAAATTTCTGAAAACCGGCAAAAACCTCTTGCGCCGGGTGGGAAAATGTAGTATGATAGCAACCGTGATTACGCACACCAGGGGGATTTTGCGCCCTGTGCCGTCCCAAAGGGGCGGTGGACGCGGGAGATGAACCGGGTGGAGGTAACAACAAAACAAGGAGGAATTTATCCATGGCAGTCGTATCTATGAAACAGCTCCTGGAGGCCGGCGTTCACTTCGGCCACCAGACCCGTCGGTGGAACCCCAAGATGGCCGCTTATATCTACACCGAGCGCAACGGCATCTATATCATCGACCTGCAAAAAACCGTCAAGAAGCTGGACGAGGCGTACAACTTCGTCAAGAGCCTGGGCGCGGAGGGCAAGAGCCTGCTCTTCGTCGGCACCAAAAAGCAGGCCCAGGAGGCCATCAAGGAAGAGGCCACCCGCTGCTCCATGTTCTATGTGAACAGCCGCTGGCTGGGCGGTATGCTGACCAACTTCAAGACCATGCGGGGCCGCGTGGACCGCATGAACCAGCTCCAGAAGATGCAGGAGGACGGCACCTTCGATATGCTCCCCAAGAAGGAAGTCATCAAGCTGATGCACGAGCAGGAGAAGCTGGAGAAGTACCTGGGCGGCGTGAAGGACATGAACACCCTGCCCGGCGCCATCTTCGTGGTGGATCCCCGCAAGGAACACAACGCCATCGCCGAGGCCCGCAAGCTGGGCATCCCCGTGGTCGCCATCGTGGACACCAACTGCGATCCCGACGAGGTCGATTATGTCATCCCCGGCAACGACGATGCCATCCGCGCCATCCGCCTGATTTCCGGCATTATGGCCAACGCCATCATCGAGGGCAAGCAGGGCGAAGAGACCGTCGAGGCTTAATAGAAGTAAGGCAAAAAAATTCTATGCCCGCCTGCGGGCGGGCATCTTAGGACCCGATACAGGAGGTTATAACAATGGCAATTTCCGCTAAGACTGTAAAAGAGCTCCGGGAAATGACCGGCGTGGGCATGATGAAGTGCAAAGAGGCCCTGGTCGCCTGCGACGGCGATATGGACAAGGCCGTTGACTGGCTGCGTGAAAAGGGCCTGGCCGCCCAGGCGAAGAAGGCTTCCAAGGTCGCCTCTGAGGGCGTCTCCAAGGCGTATGTCATCGACGGCGTAGGCGTTATCATTGAGGTCAACTCTCAGACCGACTTCGTCTCCAAGAACGCCACCTTCCAGGCTTTCGTAGACGATGTGGCTACCGTCGTGGCCACCGAGAACCCCGCCGACGTGGAGACCCTGAAAGCCGCCAACTATCCCGGCGAGAACCGCTCCGTGGACGCCGTCACCGCCGACCGGGTGCTGTCCATCGGTGAAAACATCCAGATTCGCCGCTTCGTCCGCTATGCCGACGGCATCAACGTGGCCTATGTCCACATGGGCGGTAAGATCGGCGTGCTGGTCAACCTGAAGGCCGAGGGCATCGAGGACACCGCCGCTGTCGCTGAGCTGGGCAAGGATCTGGCTATGCAGATTGCCGCCATGAGTCCCTCCTACGTCTCCTCCGACGAGATCCCCGCTGAGGAAGTGGAGAAGGAGAAAGCCGTGCAGCTGGCTAAGGCCATCGAAGAGGGCAAGGAAAACACCAAGATTCCCGAAGCCAAGCGCAAGATGATTGCCGAGAACAAGGTCAAGGGCCGCATGAACAACTTCTATGCCGAGGTCTGCCTGCTGAACCAGCAGTACGTCAAGGAAAACAAGACCACCGTGGAGCAGCACGTCAAGGCCGTCGCCAAGCAACTGGGCGGCAAGATTCAGGTCGTCAAGTTCACTCGCTTCGTCACCGGCGAGGGCATTGAGAAGAAAGAGGAGAACTTCGCGGACGAAGTCGCCTCCATGATTAAGTAAAAATCCTGTCGCTTTCCGACTACAAACTTTTAGCGCCTGTCCCTGAAAACGGGGCAGGCGCTTTTTTGCGTTTTACCGGTTCAAATCCGCGCTTTTCTGCACGATTCGGCACACCTCCGGGTAGGACAGCCCGGTCTCGCGGCACAGGGCCGCCACGCTGTCATATTCCGGGTAGGCCCGCCGGGTACCGTCGGGCAGGGTGCAGACCTTCACCTGGGCCTCTCCCAGAGGGGTGGAAACGATCCGCTTCTCCCTGGGCAGAACCGTCCGCTCCATTTTCATCCGGCGGACGCCGATGGTGGTGGTCTCCGAAAAGAGAATACTTTCCAGTGTGGGGATGTCCCCCTCGTCGCACAGCACGTCCAACTGGTAGGCCGGTCGGTTTTTCTTCATATACACCGGAAAGAAATGAACCTCCCTTGCTCCTGCGGCTTGCAGCCGCTCCATAACGTGGCCCAGGGCCTCGCCGGTGCAGTCGTCCACGTTGGTCTCCAGCTTCCACACCGTCTCCTGGTGAACATCCTCGGTAATCAGCATGGCCCGGAGCAGACTGGGCCGCTCATAGGCCCGTTTCCCCGCGCCGATGCCGGTTTTCTCCACCTGGAACCGGTCGGGCAGCTGGAAGTCCGTGGCGACTGCGGCGGCAATGGCCGCGCCGGTGGGGGTGACAAGCTCTCCCTCGGTGTCCCCAATGTGGAGGGGCAGGCCATAAGCCTGGACGATGGCCAGCGTTGCCGGCACCGGCACGGGAATGACCCCATGCTGGCAGCGGATGGACCCCCGCCCCTCGTTCAGGCGGGGCAGGATGACCCGCTCGATGTCCAGATTGTCGAAGCAGACCGCTGCCGCCACGATGTCCACAATGGAGTCCACCGCCCCGACCTCATGGAAGTGAACCTCTTCCACCGGAACGCCGTGGGCCTTTGCCTCGGCCTGGGCCAGAATGGTGAAGATGCGCTCCGCCAGTTCGCTGGCTCGGGGCGTCAGGTCGCCGTGGCGGATGATGTGCAGAATCTCCGGCAGATTCCGATGGGCGTGGTCGTGGTGGTGTTCCCCGTGGTCATGGAATTGATGGTGTTCCTGGGGATGGGCAACAACCCCATGGTCGGCGCCATCATGGGTATGACCGTCATGGTCGTGGGGATGCTCGTGGGTGTGTTCCCCGTGGCCGTAGAGGTACTCCATGTCGTGGTCGTGGTTGTCCCCGGCATCCAGCAGCACGGCGAAGTCGCAGGCGGCCAGCCCGGATTTGTGTACCCGGCTGATGCGCAGCTGATAGCCCGTCAGCGGCAGACTGTTCAGAGCCTGGTACAGCACCGCCACGTCTGCCCCCAGGTCCAGCAGGGCGGCCACGGTCATGTCGCCGCTGATGCCGGTGGAACAGTCCAGATAAAGTGTTTTCCCCATCGCTTAGCCCATCTCCAACTGCTTTGTCACAGCCTTCAGCTGGTCCACGATGTGGATGTGCTGGGGACAGTGCCGCTCGCACTGGCGGCAGGCGATGCAGTCCGACGCCTTGCCCTTGCCCTGCTCCTGGTGGAAGCTGCGGTACTGGGCCAGGGTGTCGTTGCTGGGCCGCCCTTCTTTCAGGCTCCGGTTATAGAGGGCGAAATAGTCGGGGATGGGGATTTGTTTGGGGCAGCCCTCTGTGCAGTAGCGGCAGGCGGTGCAGGGTACCTGCATATCCTCCTGAATGATTTTCGTCACCTGGCGGAGCATGGCGGTCTCCTCCGCAGTCAGGGGCCGGAAGTCCCGCATATAGCTGGTGTTGTCCTGCATCTGGCTCAGGTCAGACATCCCGGAGAGGACCATAAACACGTTCTCCTGGCTGGCGGCGTACCGCACCGCCCAGGAGGCCACGCTCATATCCGGCTCCGCTGCTTTCATCAGGGCCTCCGCTGCAGCGGGAACCTTGGCCAGGGTGCCGCCTTTCACCGGCTCCATGACCACGATGGGCTTGCCGTGGCGCAGACAGACCTCCTGGCACCGCCGGGACTGGACGGAGACGCTGTCCCAGTCCAGATAGTTGAGCTGGAGCTGAACGAACTCCACCTCCGGGTGTTCTGTGAGGATTTGGTTCAGCAGCTCCGGGCTGTCGTGGAAGGAGAAACCCATTTTTCGGATTTTGCCCTCTTTTTTCATCTGGGACTGGAACCCGAAGCTGTCCAGCCGCTGGGCGGTGGCGTAGTTCTCCTGGTTCAGGCAGTGGAGCAGATAATAATCGAAGTAGTCCACCCCCAGCTTTTCCATCTGCTCGTTGAAAATGCGGGGCTGGTCCTCCGGCTCCTTGAGCATCATGGTGGGCAGCTTGGTGGCGATGGTGTAGCTGTCCCTGGGGTGTCGCTCCACCAGAGCCTTGCGGAGAACTCTCTCGCTGGCGTAGTTATGGTACATATAAGCGGTGTCAAAATACGTAAACCCCTGCTCCAGGAAGGAGTCTACCATCTGGCAGACCTGTTCCATGTCCACCGCTGTCTGGTCGGCGGCGTCGGTCAGGGGGAGGCGCATAGCGCCAAAGCCCAGTTTTTTCATGCTGTATCTCTCCTTTTGTATATCCAGCCATAGTGTGAATTAAGTGTTTGTTCCTGCCCATAGTGTAGCACATTGGGACGGGGGTGCGTCAAGTGCTTTTGGGAGAAAAGTGGGCATTTGGGGGACGTGGCCCAAAACACCAGGCCGGGAACTGCAAAAACAGCGGCCCCCGGCCAGTCCTCCGTCACAAAATAATGCAAATCAGCCCGCCGCTGCCCTCGTTGATGATGCGCTCCAGCGTCTCCCGCA
>JAJQBR010000051.1 GCA_021203185.1 Clostridiales bacterium | reverse complement strand
CACTGTTATACACCCATTGTCAAGTGTGTCACCTTTTTTGACAATTGCTATAGCTTCGTTTATATAGCCTCTGCGTAAGGGAATTAAATCGTCTGCCATCTCCAAAACCATTCGAAAGGGCTGTACCCGCAAACTGCGGATACAGCCCCTGTTTTTTGTTCTTTATCGTTTTATCCCATCGTAAACTGATACACGCAGAACGCCGCGTAAATTGCCAGCAGCGCCACTCCCTGGGTGCGGGTCAGCCTGCCTCGTCTCAGGGTCGGCACGGTCAGAATCAGCATGACCAGCAGCATCACCGGCAGGTCCACCACCAGCGAACTGTTGATACCGAACAGGGTGCTGTTCTCCGGGATGTGGAAAGGGGAGAGGGCCACTGCCGTACCGCTGACCAGCACCAGATTGAACAGGTTGGCCCCGATGATGTTGCCCAGTGAAAGTGCGCTGTGGCCCTTTGCCAGAGCAGTGATGGCGGTGGTCAGCTCCGGCAGGGAAGTCCCCAGCGCCACCAGCGTCAGGGCAATGACGGATTCCGGTACGCCCAACGCCTGGGCGATGAGGGTGCCGTTGTCCACCAGAAGGTCCGCGCCCACGGCGATGAGGGCCGCCCCTACTGCCAGCAGAAGGATGAGCCGCCACAGCGAGGTTTCCTCCTGGAGTTTGTCCCCCGGCTGGGGCGCGGTCTGCGGGCCGCCGGTCATTTCCCGCACCGTCAGCACCATATAGACCACAAAGAACACCAGCAGCAGCACACCGGCCATACGGCTGAAATAGCCCGTGGTATAGGCTACAACGGCGTAAAAAGCCGCCGCAGCGAAGAAGAAGGCCACCGGCGTCCGCAGCGACCGGGTGTCCACCCTCGTGGGGCGGACGGCGATGGTCAGGGCGGCGATCAGCGCCGTGTTACAGATAACCGAGCCGACGGCGTTGCCATAGGCGATTTGGCTGTGACCGGACAGCGCCGACGTGGTGGACACCATGACCTCCGGCAGGGTGGTGCCGATGGAGACCACCGTGGCCCCGATCAGCAGCTCCGGCAGGTGGAACCGGCGGGCAATGCCCGTGGCTCCGTCCACGAACCAGTCGCCGCCCTTGATGAGCAGCACCAGACCAACGGCAAACAGGAGAACGGGAATCAACATAAATAAGACCTCTTTCGTGGTGGAATCGGGGGCATAAAAAAAGCGGGACCCCTGCCGCGCGCGCAAAGCGCACAGCAAAAGTCTCGTTTCCAGACCAGAAGTCCTGGGCGCGGCCCGGTTTCGGGCATCCTCCCGACACGAGCTGACGAACCGCGCCACACCGCAGAGGCGGTGCAAACTACTCCCCTTTACTTTGTATGCCTATTATAATTCCCTCCAGCGGAGGAAGTCAAGGGAATTTTGTCGGTTTTGTGTTCCACAAATGAATAACTTTGTCCTTTTCCCTTGCGAATTTTGTCGAATCCTGTCATACTGTGGGAAAAAGGAAAGGGGGGATCCCGTGGTAAAAAGTCTGCGCCGCGCCGGTGAACTGGTCAGGGAGTTTCTCTGGCCGCCCAAATGCCTGTTCTGTCAGCGTCCGCTGAGAGAAGGGGAGACGCTGCTCTGCGCCAAATGCGGGCCGCAGGTTCCCTGGACCGGGGAGGACTGCGCCCAGCAGGGCATCCACTTTGACCGCTGCCTCTCACCCCTCTACTATACGGAGGCGTTCAAGCCTGTTTTCCACCGCTATAAATTCCTGGGCCACTGGCACTATAGCTGGATCTTCGGCGGATGGATGTGGGACTGTCTGCGGGCCAACGACTCGGACTTTTCCCGGTTTGACTGCATCACCTGGGCGCCGCTGAGCTTCTGGCGGCGGCAGCGCCGGGGATATGACCAGGCCCAGCGGCTGGCGCTGGCCGTGTCCCGCTCCAGCGGGCTGCCGCTCCAACAGACGCTGGTGAAGTTTCGCCACACGCCGCCCCAATCCGGCACAGAGCAGGCCGCTCAGCGGTGGGAAAACGTTCGAGGCGTCTACCGTCCCAAATCCGGCGTTTCTCTGAAGGGAAAACGCCTGCTGCTGGTGGACGATGTCGTCACCACCGGTGCAACGCTGGAGGAGGCCAGCGCCGTGCTGCGGCGGGCCGGGGCTGCGGAGGTCTGCTGTCTGACCCTGGCCCGGAGCGTCTATGGTCGGGAGGGGAAAACAGGCGTAAATCATGAAACTCTGTTCAAATTGGGGTGACAACGGCGGCAAAATGTGATATAGTCTCTTTGTAGAACTGTAATTCTCTCATGAGGAGGACAAAGCCATGAGCAATGTGACCATTTCCAGCGCCATCCGGTACATCGGGTGTGACGACCACAAAATCGACCTGTTTGAGAGCCAATACCCCGTCCCCAACGGCGTTTCCTATAATTCCTACCTGATTTTGGACGAGAAGGTCGCCGTCATGGACACGGCGGACCGCCGGGTCAGCGAGGAGTGGTTCGCCAACCTGGAGCGGGAACTGGGGGGCCGCACCCCGGACTACCTGGTGGTGTCCCACCTGGAGCCGGACCACGCCTATAACATCCAGCGCCTGTGCGAAAAGTACCCTGCCATGCAGGTGGTCGCCAGCGCCAAGGCCGTCCAGATGCTGCCCCAGTTCTTCACGCTGGACTTTTCCCCCCGCACGGTGACGGTTAAGGAGGGGGACACCCTCACTCTGGGCAGCCACACCCTGACCTTCGTCATGGCCCCCATGGTCCACTGGCCGGAGGTCATGGTGGAATATGAATCCACCGAGAAGGTGCTGTTCTCCGCCGACGGTTTTGGCAAATTCGGCGCGCTGGATGTGGAAGAGGACTGGGCCTGTGAAGCCCGCCGATACTACTTTAACATTGTGGGCAAGTATGGCCCCTCTGTCCAGACCCTGCTGAAAAAGGCTGCCAAGCTGGACATCCAGACCATCTGTCCCCTCCACGGCCCCATTTTGAAGGAAAATTTGGGCTATTACATCGAAAAGTACGATATCTGGTCCAGCTACCGCCCGGAGGACGAGGGCGTGACCCTGGCCTATGCCTCCATCCACGGCAACACCGCCATCGCCGCCAAAAAGCTGGCGGAGATGCTGGAAGCCAGGGGGCAGAAGGTCTCTATATTCGATCTGGCCCGGGACAGTATGTCCGAGGCCATCGAGGACGCTTTCCGCTATGACAAGCTGGTTCTTGCTGCCCCCACCTACGACGCCTCCCTGTTCCCCTGCATGGAGGACTTCCTCTATCACCTGAAGGTGAAGAACTACCAGAAGCGCACCATCGGCATCATGGAGAACGGCTCCTGGGCGCCCGCTGCCGGGCGGCTGATGAAAGCCTACGCCGACGGGTTTAAGAATTGCACCGTGGTAGAGCCGCTGGTCTCCATCCGTTCCACCATGAAGGAGAACACGGTGAAGGACATGGAAGCCATGGTTGACGCATTGCTGAGCAAGTAAATGAACTGAATCATCACACAAAACAAGCGTGGGCTGTCCTGTTTTCCGGTCAGCCCACGCTTTTTGTTGCTTTTTGCAAAAATCTGTGGTATTCTGTGGTTAGCTCCATTGGAGTTAGGGCGCTGCAAAGCGGCAGGCGGTTGGTCACATCTCCCGAAGGGAGGTGAGACGATGCCGATTACATTGACTTTTCACATTCTGCAATGGACTGTGACGATCAGGGTAACGAAGCGAAACCGCCACCGGGCAGGGTGACGGTTTCCTTTTGGAAATTTAACTTATAACCTGGGCTAACCGCTTGCCGCAGCGCCCGCTTTTCTATTTGTATTATAGGCGATTTCGGGGGCTTTGTCAACGCCGGGATTTGTAAATTCCAAGCCATGCACACAGACAAAGATTTACCAAAGACACGCTGAAAAAGTGCGGGAATGGAGGAACTGCCCCATTTTCGCGCTTTTTGTTGTTTTTTGCAAAAAACTGTGGTATTCTGTGGTTAGCTCCATTGGAGTTAGGGCGCTGCAAAGCGGCAGGCGGTTGGTCACATCTCCCGAAGGGAGGTGAGACGATGCCGATTACATTGACTTTTCACATTCTGCAATGGACTGTGACGATCAGGGTAACGAAGCGAAACCGCCACCGGGCAGGGTGACGGTTTCCTTTTGGAAATTTAACTTATAACCTGGGCTAACCGCTTGCCGCAGCGCCCGCTTTTCTATTTGTATTATAGGCGATTTCGGGGGCTTTGTCAACGCCGGGATCTGTAAATTCCAAATCAGGCCCGCTGGCAGTGTTCCTTCGAGGATGTGTTACATAAGGTGCGGAAAGGGGGAAATCCCCTGCTTCTGTGCCTTTTCATTTTAACCGAAATCTGATAGCGGAGCATGATAACAGCTAAAAGCGAATAGCTTCTTACAATTTTGTCCGAATATCCGCAATCAGTCGCTCCAGCGCCTGGTCGGTGGTGGCCCAGCTGGTGCAAAACCGAACCGCGTCCCGGTCTTCCCCCACCGGTTCCCAGTAAGAGAAGCTGTATTGCTCTCCCAGCACCGCCTGTTGGTCGCGGGACAGGATGGGGAACTGCTGGTTGGTGTGGGAGTCCAGCAGCATGGCGCAGCCCCGCTCCTCGAAGGCCCGGCGCAGGGCCATGGCCTGCCGATCCGCCTTTTCTCCCAAAGAATGATACAGCCCGTCCTCAAAGAGTACCTCAAACTGGACGCCCAGCAGACGGCCTTTCGCCAGCATCCCGCCCCGCTGCTTGATGGTGTAGCGGAAGTCACGGTTTAGCTCCGGATTGGTGATAACCAGCGCTTCTCCGAACAGCGCGCCCACCTTAGTGCCGCCAACGGTGAAAGCGTCGCACAGGGCGGCGTAATCGGGGAGGAACAGGTCGTTGCCCTCTGCGCCCAGGGCGTAGCCCAGCCTGGCCCCGTCCACGTAGAGGGGGACGCGCCACCGGCGGCAAACCTGGCTGATGGCGGT
Source organism: Clostridiales bacterium (assembly GCA_021203185.1). Classification (GTDB taxonomy): domain Bacteria; phylum Bacillota; class Clostridia; order Oscillospirales; family Oscillospiraceae; genus Onthomonas. The sequence continues at coordinate 3,314 of JAJQBR010000051.1, read as the reverse complement.
CAGTTCGGCTTTGGTATAGAGGGTGCCGTACTCCGTGGGGTTGGAGAGGTAGACCATCCCCGGCTGCACCATATGCTCCGCGTTGCCATCGGCGTAGTGGCCGCTGATGGCCCAGTCAATGGCTTCGTCGCTGACCTTGCCGTCCCGGTGGGGGAGGGCGAGGATCTTGTGGCCGGTGGCTTCCACCGCGCCGGTTTCGTGGACGTTAATATGGCCGCTGGCAGCGGACAGCACTCCCTGCCAGGGCCGCAGCCCCGCAGCGATGACAGCGGTGTTCACCTGAGTACCGCCCACCAAAAAGTGAACGTCGGCGTCAGGGGCCTGGCACTGGGCCAAAATCAGATCCCTGGCCCGCTGACAGTGGGGGTCTACCCCATAACCGTCGGTCTGTTCCAGATTGGTCTCCATCAGGCGTTCCATAATGCGAGGGTGAGCGCCCTCCGCATAGTCACATTCAAAATGCAGCATGGTTTTTGCCTCGGTTTTAACTCACTCTCTGTCAATTTGACAGAGAATAATACCAAATGTTTTTAATTTGGCTGCTGAGGGTGTTATAGCTCCAGGTTTGGCCGCTGCGGGTGGGGCTGTTGGGGTCGTTGACCAAAAATACCCCATCGCTGTAACCGTAAATGACGATAAAGTGGCCGGAGGCGGTGAAGTCGCCCGGTCCCACTGCGCAAATCAGTGGGTGGCCCGTCTCCAGCAGTTCCACCATGTCGCTCTCGGAGACGTACATCATCTCCGTACCCGTCACGCCGAAGTGTTCACAACCCTCACTCATCAGCGTCCAGGCGGAACCGGAGCCATCGGTGTAGTAGCCTGCCTCGTCTGCGTAATTGGCCACCGCCAGAGGCGTGATGTCCGCGTCGCCGGTCAGGTACAGGGCCACCATAGACAGACAGGTGGGGCCGCAGCCGGTGTAACAGAGCAGACCGTCGCCGTATTCTTCGTAGCCCCAACGCTCGTCCCACTGGAGCAACAGCGGCACTTCATCACTTTTGGCCTCATCGCTCAGGTCGATTTTTGCGTCCTGGTTGTGTTTGGCGGGATAAGCGGCCACAAAGTCGATGGTTTCGATGTTGTTGACCACCAGCTGGAGCAGCCGCTCCGGGATGGCGTCCTCGCTCTGCTCTCCCACGGTGGTCTGCTGGCCGTCCACGGTCAGCGCCGCGTTTTCGTAATAGGAGAGGATGGTTTCCACCTGGTTGGGGTACTCGTCCAGCAGGGCGTAAATCTGCCCGGCATAGCCGTCGTCCTCCGCAAACTGGCTGATGTCCACCCCGGTGTCTGCCGCTGACGGTTCGCTGTCCTGTTCGTCGTCCTCTTCCGCAATGTGCCTGACCACACCCCGGATAAAGGTGACGTATTCCGGCTCGTTGGCCTCGGCTTCCGCAGCGTCACGGGCAGCCTCCCCAACGGCGTGAGTCACCCGACTGACCGCCTTTCCGGTCATATGGAGGGCCGCCAGCAGAGCAATGCCGCACAGCAGATATTCAATTCTCATCCAGGGCCGCTTCTTTTCGCGTCCGGCGTCACGCCGGGGCGGCTGCCGCCTCCGCTGCCTCTGCACTGGCTCTCTCTCCTTCCAATCTTTTCTTGTCATTTATCAGGAACTTATTATATCAGGGAACGGGCCGGTTGTAAATGACTGTTTCCGCCAAAAAACGGTTCTTATGAGTCAAACAGAGGCTGCGTCAGCCCTTCCAGACCGACGCAGCCCCTGTTCAGGTGGCGTGTTCGCCCCCCGGCAGGCGTGAATACGCTTACTTGGTGCCGAAAATGCGGTCTCCCGCGTCGCCCAGGCCGGGAACGATGTAGCCGTGTTCGTTCAAATGGTCGTCCAGTGCGGCCACATAGATCTCCACGTCCGGGTGGTCATGGGCGATGACATCCAGCCCCTCCGGGGCGGCGATAATGTTCATCATGCCGATTTTTTTACAGCCATAATCTTTCATAAACTGGATGGCGGCGGTGGCGCTGCCGCCGGTGGCCAGCATGGGGTCCAGGATGATAACATCCCGCTCCGCGATGTCCGCCGGCATTTTGCAGTAGTACTCCACCGGCTCCAGGGTCTCCGGGTCCCGGTACAGACCCACATGGCCCACCTTGGCCGAAGGCAGCAGGGACAGCACACCGTCCACCATGCCCAGTCCCGCCCGCAGAATGGGGACGATAGCCAGCTTTTTGCCGGTGAGAACCTGGCATTTGGCCACGCCGCAGGGGGTCGTCACCTCCACTTCTTTGGTGGGCAGGCTGCGGGTGGCCTCGTAGGTGATGAGGCTGGCGACCTCCGACACCACCGCCCGAAACTCCTGGGTGCCGGTGTTCTCGTCCCGGAGGATGGCCAGCTTGTGGCTGATGAGCGGATGCTCAAGGATGTGAATTTTGTCGTTGCCTTTGTAGTTCATGTTCACTTCTCCCTTTCTGCCGGGTGATTCTGCGCTTCCCGTTTTTGGGCGGATTCCCTGGCCAGCCGCTCCCGCTCCGCCTGGCTCAGCCGCAGGTAGTTAGCGGTCAGCACCCCGCCGGAGACGGTTTTACCGGCCCGCGCCTGCTCCAGCGCGCAGCGGGCCACGCCGTAGGCGTGCTGGTAGCGGAGGTTCTGAGGAACCAGGCGCAGGTTCAGCCCCAATTCCTTGCCATAATCATAACACATTTGCGCTCCATCGCCAACCACAAACCGGATATTTTTTCGAGCTTCTTCGTCCCCGAAAAGCTGTTCCAGGGAGACGGCCCGATCCCCGGTCAGACGAAGGGGGCCGTCTTCGGTCAGCTGGAACAGGGCGTTGTAAACCTGACCCCGGCGGGCGTCCATGGCGCAGCAGGCCACGCCCTCCGCCAGGCCGCACAGGTTCCAGGCCATGGCCTCCAGGGTGGAGACCCCCGCACAGGGCAGTTCTCCCGGCCAGGCCAGCCCCTTAGCCGTGGCAATGCCGATGCGCAGGCCGGTAAAGGAGCCGGGGCCGTTGGCAACGGCGACCAAATCCACGTCCTCCAGCGCCGTACCGCAGTTGCGCAGCAGCGCCTCGCACATGGGCATCAGTGTGCTGCTGTGGGTCAGTCCGCTGTTCTGGTAGGATTCCGCCACCAGAAATTCGTCCCGGCACAGGGCCACAGACGCGGCCTTGGCCGAGGATTCAATGGCTAAAATATTCACCGTTCCTCCACCCCCTCGATGGTGATGATTCGTTGGTCGTCAGTCTCACCTCGGCGCAGGTCTACCCGGATGACGCCACCCTCCAGGGCGTCCGCTGCCACCTCGCTCCACTCCACGGCGCAGATGCCGTCCCGGGCCAGATAGTCCTCCCAGCCGA
>JAJQBR010000076.1 GCA_021203185.1 Clostridiales bacterium | reverse complement strand
GGGGACCATGCGAAGCATGGTGGAGGGGTTTTCGCACACGGCTGAGCAAACGGAAACCAAGCTAACAGCTCAAATATTGATCACTTTCACCCGTTCCGCCTGCGGCTCCCGCTCGGCCAGCGGCTCCGCCGGGATGCCCACCGCCAGGGCGGAGACCATGCGGAACTCTGGGGGGATACGCAGCAGGGCGGACGCCTGTGCGCTGTTTTTCAGTTCGTTGCAGATGCCGAACAGGTAGACGCTGCCCAGCCCCAGATCGGTGGCGGCAAGGCTCATCTGATCCACCATGCAGGCGGCGTTGGCCCCCAGCAGGGCCTCCGGATCCTCCCGGCTGCCCAGCACGAAGATGACGGTGGGCGCGCCGTAGGTGGGGTGTGCGCCCACGTTGCCGATGGCGGCGGCGAAATCCGCGTTCAGCGCGGCCAGAATGTCCGGGTCCTGGACCACGCGCAGCTGGAGGTGGTCATAGCGGCCCATGGCCGTGGGTGCGAGATAGGCGGCGTCCAGCAGGGCGCTCAGCTGTTGGCCGGTGATCTGCTGAGGCTGGTAGCTCCGGGTGGAGCGGCGCATCCGCATTGCTTTTGTCAGTTCCATACAAGGCTCCTTTCATACCGGGAAGGGTTAATAGCTGTTAGCTCTTAGCTGTTAGTCAGGATCGTGCTGACTGGTTGGTCGGTGGTTTTACGCATCATAGTACAGGTTTTCTGTAAAGAACCACCGTCCAGCAACTGACCACTAATCACTAAAAGCTAAAGGCTAATAGCTAATAGCTTATCATAATGATACTGTGTTTTTCGGAAGGTGTCAAGAAAAAAGAGACGTTAGCTGTTAGTCATTAGCTGTTAGCTCGGATAATGGTTGTCGTTTGTTCAGCGTTTTTGCCCAGCGCAGCACAAGTATTTCACAGAGCGCCGCCGTTTGGCACATGACGACTAGCCACTAACCACTAAAACATCTTGACAATTCCCGCCCGGCGGCTATAATGTTAGGCACCTAACTATAAGTGAGGCGAAGGAATTGAACGGACACTGTGACGGCTCCCCCCGCTCGGAGCCGAAAACCCCGGAGGAACGGCTGAACCGGGCGCTGCGCCGGTGCGGACACTACCTCTACCACCACTCCGCCGGACCCCGGCAGGCCACGGTGCTGCGGCTATTGCAGGAAAACGGCCCCATGAGCCAACGGGAGGTGCAGGAGGCGCTGCACATCCAGCCCGGCTCCGTCAGCGAGCTGCTGTCCAAGCTGGAGAGCAAGGGCTTTCTGCTGCGGCAGCGGGACGGAGAGGACAAGCGCAGGGTGAACATCGTCCTGACCCAACGGGGCCAGGAGCTGGAGCTGCGGCCCGTGGAGGAGACCCTCTCCCGGCGGTACGCTGCCCTGAGCGGGGAGGAGCAGGCGCTTGTGACCGACTGCCTGGAACGGCTGCTGGCGAGCTGGGACGAAAGAGGGTGCGGCACATGAAATTTATGCTCTCCTACCTGAAGAAGTACAGTGGCCTGGTGGCGGCCTGTATCAGCCTGAAGCTGCTGGGTACCATTTTGGAGCTGCTGCTGCCCTACGTGCTGGAATACCTCATCGACAGCGTGGCTCCCACCAAAAATATGCGGCTGGTGGCCCTCTGGGGCGGGGTCATGCTGGCGCTGACCGTGCTGGTGCGCCTCACCAACGTCACCGCCAACCGCATCAGCGTCAAAAGCGCGAAAAGCGCCGCCTATGACATCCGCCGGGATCTGTTCTGGCACTCCATCAACCTGTCCGGCAGTCAGGCGGACCAGTTCGGCCTGCCCTCCCTGACCAGCCGCATGACCTCGGACTCCTACAACGTCCAGAACTTTTTGCAGTCCGGGCAGGCGCTGGGCGTCCGCGCCCCCATTATGCTGGTGGGGGGCATCGCCGTCACCATGACGATGGACGTGGGCCTGGCCGCCATCCTGTGCGTCATGGCTCCCATTATGCTGGCGGTGGCCATCGGTGTTTCCCTCCGGGGCATCCCGCTCTATGACAAGGTTCAGCAGAGCGTGGACGAGATCGTCCGCATCATGCGGGAGAACATCACCGGCATCCGGGTGGTGAAGGCCCTCTCGAAAGAGGACTATGAGCGCCGCCGGTTTGCCACAGCCAACCAGACCATGACCCGCCGGGACCGGAAGGCGGGCGTGGTTATGGCCCTGCCGGGGCCTCTGATGACCATGGCGCTGAACATCGGCCTGACGCTGGTGGTCATCGTCGGGGCGGTTCGGGTCAACGCGGGCGTCACCCAGCCGGGGGTCATTCTGGCCTTCCTGACCTATTTCAACATGATCCTCATGGGGGTCATGGGCCTGAACCGGGTGTTTATGATGATGTCCAAGGCCACCGCCTCCGCCAAGCGTATCCAGGCGGTCATCGACCAGCCGGAGGGGCTGGAACCCCTGCCGGAGGGCGAAGCCGCCCAGCCGGAGCAGGAGGGCTATGTGGTCTTTGACCACGTCTCCTTCCGCTACGGGGAGGCCGACGTGACCCACGAGGGCATCCAAATGGCCCTGAACGACCTGAACTTCACCATGAAGAAGGGCGGCTCTCTGGGTATCATCGGGGCCACCGGCAGCGGAAAAACCACGGTTATCAACCTGCTCATGCGGTTCTACGACGCCACCGAGGGCCACATCTTTGTGGACGGCAAAGACGTGCGTACCTACGACAAGGACAGCCTGCACCGGAAGTTTGGCGTGGTGTTCCAAAACGACGTGATTTTCGCCGCGTCCCTGGCGGAGAACATCGACTTTGGCCGGGACGTGGACGAGGATGGCATCCGCTCCGCCGCCGCCAACGCCATGGCGAAGGACTTCATCGAAGCCTATGACGACACCTATCAGCACCAGGCGGCTATCCACGGGGCAAACCTCTCCGGCGGACAGCGCCAGCGGGTGCTGATCGCCCGCGCGCTGGCGGCCCACCCGGACATTTTGGTGCTGGACGATTCCTCCAGCGCCCTGGACTACCGGACGGACGCCGCATTGAGGAAGGTTATCCGGGAGGAGTACCGGGACACCACCACCATCGTGGTGGCCCAGAGGGTCAGCTCCATCATGAGCCTGGACGACATCATCATGCTGGACGAGGGAGAGGTCATTGGCCACGGCACCCACGCCCAGCTGATGGCGAGCTGTCCCCAGTACCGGGAAATTTATCAGACGCAGATGGGGGAGGGAGCCTGACTATGCCACCGACGATTTCTGTGATGAAAAAACCCAAAGACGCCCGGGGTACCCTCCGCCGCCTGGTGGACTACCTGGCCGACTACCGCTGGCCGCTGCTGGGGGTGGCGGCCCTCAGCGTGACGGCAAACGTGCTGGCCCTGCTGGGACCAAGTCTGGCGGGCAGCGCCATTAACGAGGCCGCCGCCGGTGCGGGTCAGGTCAACTTCCAGCGGGTGTTTTACTACGCCCGGCTGATGCTGGTCTGTTATGTGGCGTCCTCCCTGCTGACCATCGCCATCAACGTGCTGATGATGTACATCAGCCGGTGGATTGCCAAAAAAATGCGCAAGGACGTGTTCGACAAGCTGATGCGCATCCCTGTGGGCTACTTTGACCGCAACCAGGCGGGCGACATCATCAGCCGCGTCAGCTACGACATCGACGTGGTCTGCACCTGCATCGGCACCGACGTGGTCTCCATTTTGACCTCCACGGTGACGGTCATCGGCTCCTTCTGCATGATGCTGTACATCTCCCCCGCCCTGTCGGTGGTGGTTATCGTCACCATTCCCGTGTCGGTGGCCTACACGGTGTATATGCGGGGCAAGACCCAGCCCCGGTACAGCCGCCGCTCCGCCAGCTACGGTGCCATGAACGGCTTTGTGGAGGAGATGTTCTCCGGCCAAAAGACCATTCAGGCTTACGCCTACGAGGAGCAGGTGCGGGACAATTTCGCCGCCGTCAACGCCGACGCCGCCGACGCCTACTATCAGGCGGATTACTACGGCACCACCATCGGCCCCACCATGGGGTCCATCAACAACCTGTCCCTGTCCCTCATCGCCATGCTGGGGGCAGTGCTGTATATGACCGGCGGGGTCTCTCTGGGGCAGATTTCCTCCTTCGTCCTCTACTCCCGGAAGTTCTCCGGCCCCATCAACGAAATTGCCAACATCATCAACGAGCTGTTCTCCGCCCTCTCCGCCGCCGAGCGGGTGTTCCGCCTGCTGGACGAGGCGGAGGAGACCGCCGACCGGGAAACGGCGAAGGAGCTGACCGACGTGCGGGGAGACGTGGCCCTGGAACACGTCAGCTTTGGCTACGACCCCGGCCGCACCATCCTCCACGACGTCAACCTGCGGGCGGACGCGGGCAGGCTCATTGCCATCGTCGGCCCCACCGGGGCGGGCAAGACCACCATCATCAACCTGCTCATGCGTTTTTACGACGTGGACGGCGGCAGCATCACCGTGGACGGCGGCGAAATCCGGGACTACACCCGCTCCAGCCTCCGGGGAGCCTACGCCATGGTGTTGCAGGATACCTGGGTGTTCCACGGCACGATTTTCGACAACATCGCCTACGGCAAGGAGGGGGCCACCCAGGAAGAAGTGGAGGCTGCCGCCAGAGCCGCCCACATCCACCCCTTCATCATGCGCCTGCCCCAGGGGTATCAGACCGTCATCAGCGAGGACGGCGGCAACATCTCCAAAGGCCAGAAGCAGCTGCTGACCATCGCGCGGGCCATGCTGTACGACTGCAAAATGCTGATTCTGGACGAGGCCACCTCCAACGTGGACACCAGCACCGAGCGGGAAATTCAGGCCGCCATGCGGCAGCTCATGCGGGACAAGACCTGTTTCGTCATCGCCCACCGCCTGTCCACCATCCAGAACGCCGACCAGATTCTGGTGGTCAACCACGGGGACGTGGTGGAGCAGGGCACCCACGAGAGTTTGATGCGCCAGGGCGGGTTTTATTGCAGGCTGTATAACGCGCAGTTTGAGTGAGGTAAGCTGTTAGCCGTTAGCTATTAGCTGTTAGTTTGGATAGTGCTTGACGTTTGAACAGCACCTTTACCCAACGCAGGGTGTTTTTGAGCGCAGAGGTGTCCATGTGCCGCCTCTGCGCTTTTTGAATGACCTTGCGCTGCCCTTTCGTTTATGTTAAGATAATCAGTAGTCGTTAGCCGTTAGCAGTGCAAAGCTAAGAGCTAACAGCTAAAAGCTAACAGCTAGAGGTACCAACCATGAGAATGCGCAAAAAGAAAAACCTTGTCCCCCGGATGGAGCGGGTGGCGGACTGGCAGGAAAAAGACCCCTGGAGCTGCCAGGGCCGCTGGCGGGACCGGATGCCCAACTGCTCCGCCCTGTGGCTGGAAATCGGCTGCGGCAAGGGTACCTTCACTGTGGAGACCGCCGCAGCCCACCCGGACGTGCTGCTGGTGGCGGTGGAGCGGGTGCCGGACTGCCTGCTGCTGGCCATGGAGAAGGCCAGGGATCGCAAGCTGAAAAACGTGGTCTTTGTCTGCGAGGACGCAGGGCGGCTGGGGGGGATGTTCGCCCCCGGCGAGGTGGATCGGATGTTCCTGAACTTCTGCGACCCCTGGCCCAGCAAGCGCCACGCCAAGCGGCGGCTGACCCACGAGGCTTTTCTCCGCTCCTACCGGGCGATTTTGGGGGAGGGGGGAGAGCTGTACTTCAAAACGGACAACAAGCCCCTGTTCGACTTCTCCCTGACCCAGTTCCCCCGGGCGGGGTACGCCCTCAGCCGGGTAACGAACGACCTCCACGCCGATGAGCCGGGGGAAATTATGACCGACTACGAGGCCCGCTTCACCCAGGAGGGAGCCAAAATCAACCGCTGCGTGGCGACGGTGGCCGCCCTGCCCGACCCGGAAACGCTGGGGCCGGAGCCGGAGCTGGGGCTGCTGCCCTACCTGCCCAACGATTTGGAGCATTTGGAGTATATCCCCTACGGTATGGCGGACATCATTGAGCAGGAGCTGCTGCGCCGGGCGGCGGAGAAGCGGAAAGCAGCTATTAGCCATTAGCTGTTAGCTGTTAGTTTGGATAGTGCTTGCCGTTTGTTCAGCACTTTTGCCCAGTGTAATACAAATTTTCAGCAACTGATTACCCCGCTTGACGGCAGAGGTGGCACGGCGAAGCCATGACGGGGGGCTTTCCGCCTGAAATGATTAACAAGGCTGATTCAAAGGGACAACCGCAAAAGTGAGCAGTTTCTGGCTAACAGCTAAGAGCTAAAAGCTAACAGCTCACATGGAAAGGAGCCAACCACATGGAACTGCGAGACAAGGACGGCCTGACCGAGGCCGAGTTTTTGGCCGCTTACCGGCCCGGAGACTACCCCCATCCCTCTGTGACGGCGGACGTGCTGGTGTTTGAGCGGCAGGGGGAGACCCTCCGTCTGCTGCTCATCCGCCGGGGTGGACACCCCTATCTGGGTTGCTGGGCGCTGCCGGGCGGGTTTTCCAACCCGGACGAGAACGTGGACGCCTGCGCAGCCCGAGAGCTGGAGGAGGAGACGCATCTCACCGGCCAGACGCTGGTGCCGGTGGGCTTTTTCAGCGACCCCGGACGGGATCCCCGGTGTTGGACTATGACGCGGGCCTATATGACACTGGTGGAAGGGGAGACCCTCCGGCCCCAGGCTGACGACGACGCGCAGGCGGCGGACTGGTTCACCGTTACCGCCCAGCGGACGGGAGACACGATGGACATTCGCCTGACCAACGGCGAGGAGACCCTGTCGGCCCGGCTGTGGGTGACGGAGCGAAAAACTGCCGCCGGGTTTGCCCTGTCCGTCACGATTTTGGAGCAGGAGGGGCTGGCCTTCGACCACGGGAAAATCATCGCCACCGCGCTGCTGAAATTAGCTATTAGCCGTTAGCCGTTAGCTGTTAGTTTGGATAGTGCTTGCCGTTTGTGCAGCACTTTTGCCCGGCGCAGCACAAGTTTTCTGCGGAAAACCACTGTTCGGCAACCAACCACCCCCTCTTGACTGCCCTGAAAGGGCAGGGAGGCACGAAGTGCCGGAAGTGCCCCTTGAGAGCAGAAGTGCCGCTTGACGGCGGAGGTGGCACGGCGTAAGCCGTGACGGAGGGGTTTTCCCCTGAAATGGTGAACGAGGCTGATTCAAAGGGACAACCGCAAGATTAGCAGTTTCTGGCTAACAGCTAAGAGCTAATAGCTAAAAGCTGCCAACAGCTAACAGCTACAAATGGAGGTCATAGTATGATGCTGAAAGCCGCGATTTTAGACATGGACGGCACCCTGCTGGACTCCCAGTGGGCGTGGCACGGTGTGGCCGCCCGCTACCTCCGCACCCTGGGGGTTGAACCCCGGCCCGATTTGGACGACGCTCTCTCCACCCTCTCCCAGGGGGAGGGCGCGCAGTATCTGATTTCCACCTACTGCCTGAACCGGACCCCCGCCCAGGTGGAGGCGGGTATTATGCACCAGATGGAGGACTTCTACCGGCACAGGGTTCAGCTCAAACCCGGCGCGAAGGAGACGCTGCAATTCCTGCGGGAGCAGGGAGTGGCGCTGTGTGTCGTCACCGCCACCCACCGCGCTCTGTGCCAGGCCGCGCTGGAGCGGTGCGGCGTGTGGCCGCTGCTGGACTTCCTGCTGACAGCGGATGAGTTTGGCCGGGGCAAGGAGGAGCCAGGCATCTTCCTCCACGCCATGGAGCGGCTGGGCGGCACGCCGGAAAACACATTGGTCTTTGAGGACGCGCCCCACGCCATCGCTACGGCGGCGGGGGCGGGCCTTTCAGTGGTGGGCCTCTGGGACGAGACGGTGGGCGACCCGGCCCCCCTGCGCCGTCTCTGCTGGGACTACTGGGAGGGCTGGCCCAGAGATACCGCCGCCCTGTCGCGGCTGTGTCAAATGCAGCCCATCGGCCACGCGAAGCGGGCCAGAGCGTTGTTCTACCAGGGCTATAATTGCAGCCAGAGCGTGGCGGCGGCCTTCGCCCCGGAGCTGGGGCTGACCGAGGAACAGGTGCTGCGGATGGTCAGCGGCTTCGGGGCCGGGTTTGGCCGGATGCGGGAGGTGTGCGGCACCTTCAGTGGCCTGACCTTCGTCATTAGCAGCCTGTACGGTTCCGCCGACCCCAAACGCAAGACGGAAATTTACACCATCATCCAGCAGCTGGCGGAGCAGTTCAAGGCCCAGAGCGGCGGCTCGCTGGTGTGCCGGGAGCTGCTGGGACTGGACCGGGCCGAAGGCTCCCCGGTGGCCAGTCAGCGGACGGGGGAATACTATAAAAAACGCCCCTGCCCGGAGCTGGTGGAGATGGCTGCGGGACTGACGGAGCGGTATCTGCTGGCGCATCCAGCGCGATCAATTGCCAATTGCTAAATTGGTTATCCCGTTTACTTAGTCGTGTGCTAGAAACCCCTCCGCCACCGCCTAAAGGCGGCGGCCCTC
>JAJQBR010000032.1:7090-8484 GCA_021203185.1 Clostridiales bacterium | reverse complement strand
GAGTCCAGCAGGCGCGGGGGGAGGGACTGGGCCTCGTCCAACACAATGACGCTGTTTGCCAGCTGGTGCAGGTGGCGGCACTGTCCGGCCTGGGCGGAGAACAGGGGCTGGAAGAAACTGACGTTTGTGGTGACGATGCAGGGGGCGTCCCACCGCTGGGCCAGCAGGCGCTGGTCCTCCGTCCAGTGTACGTTGCTGTGCAGCTCCAGCAACTCCGGGACGACTGCCCGGTAGTCCTGGCAGTTCTGTTCGATGAGGGTTAGATAGGGCAGGACGAGAACGACCCGCCGCTTGCCCTGACACTGGCAATGCCGGAGGGCGAACGCCAAAAGCGCCAGGGTTTTGCCCAGGCCGGTGGGGGCAGTGAGGGTAAAAAGGCCGGGAGATAGCTCCCCGGCGGCAAGGCAGGCGTCAAACAATGCGTCCCTCATGCGGTTCAGAGCTGGGGAGGCGGTGGAGCCTTGCTGTTTCTCCCGCCGTATGTCCAGCAGACGCCGGAGCGCTGCTTGCGGCTCCAGAGCGGGGCCGGTGTGCCGGGCCAGATAGTCCGGCTCAAAATGTTCGGCGCTGCTGCTCCAGTCCGCGTCCACCAGGGCGGAGAACAGGAACCGCTGAAAGAGCATTTTGCTGAGAAGAGCGTCCTCGTCCGCCGTCAAGCGGCACTTACCCTCAAGGGGTACTTCCGGCGCTTCGCGCCTCCCTGTCCGGGGCTTCGCCCCTCCCTGCCCCTGAAAGACCGGAGCGGTCGAAAGCCGCCGTTTGGGGGTGAAGTCCCGGCGCCACTGGGCCATGGCCTGCCGGTGATCCGCCGGGCCAAACAGGGAATACTCCCGGTTTTTTTCATCCAGATTTTTGCCTGTGCCGCTGCGGGAGGCTTTCAGTGCGGATTGATAGCTGCCGTAATTTTGCAAATCGCTGTGGTGGCTGGCTGCGGCGGCGGCCAGCAGATGGGCGGCGGCGGAATCGCCGTACATACCGCAGAGCAGCGCGGCCCCGGGCAGGGCGTGGTTCACGCCGGTCTTTTTGTGTTCCAGCACCAGTTGAAAAGCCGGGGATAGTTTTCCGTAGTCGTGAGCCTCGCCAAGGATCTCCCCCCAATCCTCGTACCCCAGCGGGGCAAGGAATCGGGCGCACAATTCCCCGGCGCGGGTCAGATGGTGGGCAACGGTTTCTTTCTGGCCTTCGGCGTTTTCACTGCGGGCGTAATAAATCATTTTAACGCATCACCGTCCTTCCACATTCAGTGTAACAGAAAAAATCTGGAATGTAAAGTCAATTTCAATAATTTCGGTTTAAATGGTTTTGAGAAAATTTGTGTGAATTTACTAAAACACAAGCCGCTGCCGTGCAGCGGCGCGGGCGGGGGGGGGGGGGGGGGGCGGGGGGGGGGGGGG
>JAJQBR010000032.1:0-7080 GCA_021203185.1 Clostridiales bacterium | reverse complement strand
TTTTTTTTAAATTATTTTGTTTATTATAAAAAACCAACCGTCGGGGGTGGCCGCGCCCACCCCCCACTCCCGTTAAAGTGAAAGCACACCCCCCACCTCTTCCAAAAACCCCTGAATCTGCCCGACAAGATCCCCGGAACCGCCCAGGGGCTGTTCCAGCCAGCAATTGACCACCCCCGGCTCCTCCACCACAAAGCCGAAAGACTGGGGGTAGGCGGGGCTTTGGAACACCAGCTTTGAGCCGACGGGGGGCGCCTCCTCGGTGCAAAGGAGCTTCCACACGCGGGAGACACCGTCCCGGAGCAGCAGGTTGAAGGTCAGGCTGCCGCGCTGACAGAAGAAAAGCGCCCCGCCGGACAGCGGCACCATGCGGTATGTGACGCCCAGGTGGGTCAGGGCCGCCTCCCCCATTTGAAGGGTTTTCAAAATCTTCCTCTGCTGATCCATCATCTTGTGACCCTCCCCACCCAGGCGTGGCGCAGCTGCGCGTTGTAGACCAATACCATATTGTCGTCCTGCAGGGCGGTCAGCTCGTCCTGGGTTAAAATAGATTTTTCTTCCAGCGTCCGGGACTGGCTGAGGCGGCCGCCCAGGCCGTGGAGCCGGTGATGGCCACCCGCCTCCTGATAGGGACTGTCCTGGTGCAGGGAGAAGTCAGTGACGTTTGTCACTTTTTCGCATTCGTAGGTGGGCAGAACGGACAGCAGCTCCTTTGCCGCCGTACCGATGGAGGAAACCACGATATAATCCATAGATGCGACGAGCTTTTCCACGCTGAGCGGGCAGTTTTCGCTGTCCTTCACGCTGCGGCTGAGAGATTCGGTCACCAAAACGTAATTGCCGATTCCGTCCAGCAAATTGAGCAGCTCGGCGTCCAGCTTCAACCCGCTGCCGAGGCAGAGAATCGGCAAATGGCTGTCCCAATCGGAGAGGCACTCTTTCAGCGCCAGGGTGGTTGTAGCGCCGGGTCTCACCGTCAGCCGCCCGTTCCCATCGGGGAGATGGGCGCTGGGCTGCTGGGCCTCCCAGTCGCAGGGGAGGGTGCGCAGGCAGGAGCCGTCGGCAAAGTCCCGGGGCGTTCCAATCAAAACATAGGCCGGAACCATCCTTGTCAGGCAGCGCAGGAAGGGCAAGAGCTTGTTTTGTCTGCCGCAGAGGAGCATGGGAGCGTGGGGAGAGACCCGCGTCAGACTGAGCATCTGCGCCGCCGTGGTCTGCTGCAAATCGGCCACATCTCGCCGCTTTTCGTTGGTCTTGTTGTGCCGGGTGATGGGCAGAGAGAGCAGCCCAAGTCCCTGCTTTTCTAAGAGATTCGTTCTTTTCATGTCCGACCCTCCTGATATCCGTCGTAGAAAAAGGGGTTTTCACACACGCTGGGCAGGCTCATAATCGCCTTTCCTTTTTTTGTCAAACAGGAAAAATGGAAATCGCTGACAACGTCCTCGAAGCTGTCGGTATAATGGATTTTTTCTCCAATTCCGGCGTAACTGTACTGATAGTGGGCCTTTCCATACCTTTCGCTTACAATGGCACGGCTCATGGGATCGGCTACCTGGAGGGCGATCACATTCGGAAACAAACTCAGCAGCGTCTCCGCCTCCTGCTGGGTGTAGTGGTGGGACATCAGCCTGGCGCTCTGCAGCGCCATAATGATTCTGACCCCTCCCATGCCATTGCTGCTGGGATCCCGGCCCAGGCTCAGCGCGTCGGTCAGGACGTCGCTGCGGGGCAGCAGAGAAGCCTCGTCCAAAAAGAACCAGGTTTTGTTACGGGCGCTGGCGTTCATCGCCTGCTTGAGCAGCAAGTCCAAAATAACCCGCACCACAGAGAGGGTGCTGTGTCCGGCATTTGCGTAATCATAGTACAAAAAAATCCGCTTTCCGCCGGATTTCAGGGCGTTTATAGCGGAAAATGTGCCGTTGTAAGACGCGAAGCTGCCGTACAGCGTGCTGGAGATCAGCGTCCTTAGCTCAGAGAGTACGCCCAGGCCCTGTTCTGAGCCTTGCCCGATATAGTCCCGCACACAAGAGAAATACTGAGCGTGACTTTCGGCCAGGTCAAGCCAGCCAGGGATTTTTTCGTCTCCCCAAATAGGGGTTGTTTCAAAAAACTCAACGAGGTCGCCGTTGGAGGGCAGGACGCCGTTTCGCTTGCCGTAATCGTTGAAATAGTTGCAGGTTTTCACAAAGATATCCTGAGCTGCCTGAGGGAAGAACTGCTGGAGCGTGTTCCGCATTTGCTCAGAAAATAACGCGGAGGAAATCTCCCGGAGGGTGAGGTCTGGATTTTCAGAGGCTTGGAGTTCCGCGAAAATGTTCCAGCAGCAGGCGGGGGCGGTGCTGCTGATGTCTATGACAACGTCGCCGGGTCTGTAGCACAGCAGTTCACGTTTCGCGCAAAAGACCACCGCATTGTCTCCCACCGTTTCGGCATAGGTCAGGATTGCATCCATCATTTGTTTTAATAGAAAGGTTTTCCCGCTGCCGACCTTTCCTTCGATGAGTAACGGGCCATGGAAGCAGTTGCCGTCGTCCAGGGTAAGGCCGTGAGCCAGCCGCACGGTTGGGCCAACGCCTGTGGCGTGGTAGTTTTTTGGAACATTTTCCAGTAACTGCGCCCCTTCAATTAACTTCTTCATAATATTTATACCACCTTTCTTTTTCAATGTCCGTGGCCGCCGCCGGATATTCCACCACCTGCGGAGCCTCCGCCGCCGTGGCCTCCAGCGGAACCGCCGCCGCTGTGACCGCCAGCAGAGGAACCGCCA
The DNA here is from genome assembly GCA_021203185.1 of Clostridiales bacterium. Taxonomy (GTDB): domain Bacteria; phylum Bacillota; class Clostridia; order Oscillospirales; family Oscillospiraceae; genus Onthomonas. The sequence goes on along the minus strand of JAJQBR010000032.1, from coordinate 4,313 downwards.
GATACGCCGCCCCCTTTTCCGCCGCCGGATATTCCGCCACCAACAGAACCACCAGATACACCGCCCTTTCCACCGGAGGCGGCCCCAGTAGAGACGCCGCCCTTTCCGCCGGAAACAGCCCCGGTAGATACAGCGCCGCCCTTTCCTCCTGCGGAGCCACTGTGGGCGGCGGGGGCGGCGGACTTCCCGGCGGCCTGACCGCCCTTGCCCTGGGACGGGGAGGCGGTTTTCCCGGTAGTCATGTCGGCGCGAATCGCTGAGACATGAGAACTGCCCTTATAGGCGCCAGATTCCCGGCCCTGTTTTCCGGGGCCATCGTCCCCCCGCTCGCGCCCGCCTTCATCGGCCTTGCCTTTGGCGTTGACCTGCTTCTGCGAGAAATTCCGGGCCACCTCGTTGGTTCTGGCGATCGTTGCATCGTCGCACCGGATACTGTCCAAAAAACTGCCTTTTTCTGCCATTTCGCTCTCCTTTCCTCCGCTGTTTTCTGTCGTTACATAGTCGTGGGAGGCGGCCCGGTGGGCCTCACCCATAACGTTGCCAGGATTTTCCATCATTTCCCCGATAGATACGTTTGTCACATCCAGCGTGTGGGAGTGGGGCTTGGGGTTGGTATGATGCGTAACGACTTCGGCCTTTCCGTCACTGACGTTCCAGGACCAGTTGCTTTGATTATCGAAATAATTGCTCATGGGAAATACCTCACATTCCAAAGGCGTCGTCGGCGATATGCTCCGCCGTTCCCGCATCTCCACACCGGGCGGAGAAGTACTGCCCCCATTTATCGTGCTTCAATTTGACGCTGGGGGTGGTCTCCGTCTTCATCAGATAGATTCTGAAGCGGTTCTTAGCCTTCCGAAGGATATAGACAATATTCCCGCCGGACACGAAATATTCGTACCCGTCGCCGGGCGGGGCGATAAATCCGTCCCGCCCCGGTTCCGGTTCGGGCTGCTCGGTGGCCTGTTCCTTCCAGGCCTTGACCTCCAGGAATACGAGGGCAATCGCCAGAACGGCAATGGAAAGATAGGGTAAAAATTGCATGGAACGCGCGATATACATGAAAATCCCTCCTTTTTTACCGGATGACCCACCGGCAGACAGCCACCAGCGGGAAGGTTACAATCACGACCAGGAGTACGAGGACGAAGGCGAGGGCAAACACAAGGCTGGTGGACACCAGAATTGTTTCGAGAACGCTCCCGAACAGCAGGTACGCAAAATAACCGATGCGTTCGTTGAACAGGATAACGAGGGCGGCCAGCGCGCAGGCCAATCGCCGGGTGGCTGCGTTGTCGTCGGCTTTCACCATAATGACCACAGCGCCAATTGTAGCTGCCAGACAGACAACAAACCTTACCATTAGAACGAAGTAGGTTTCGTAGGCTCCCATATTTGGCACCTCCTTACTGAGATAGGCTGGAGCGGATTTCGGCTGCGGTATCGCTGTTATTATCTACCAGTTTCACGGAGCGGTTCTGTGGGGCGATTTCTTCGTCCAAAGTACCGTCCTCTGTTCGGTCATATACATACAGCGAAGAACTGTAACCACACCCCAGGATGTAAATGCGATCCTCCTCAACTCCTTCCGAGACGAGCAGGGAACGGATTGCCTTTGCCCTGCCCTCGGAAAAAGTGATACAAGAGTCTCTCTCTCCAGCGGAAGTTGTAGTTCCACAAATCAGTACTTCAAAGTCAGAATTGGCGGTCATATAGTCAATGACCACTTCCAGCGCAGCAAGTGCGGCGGAGCTATCCGCCAACTCGGTAGAGTCCGGTAAAAAGGCGATGGTGGTCTCTTCAAAGCTGAGAATGTCTCCATCCTGAAACAGCGTTTCAACTTCCTCTTCTCCGACGTCTTCGTAGTTTACAACTTTTGCCTGAAGCCCGGAGCTGGTGCCTTCTGTTTCCATGACGCTCACCTCCTGCTCAAAGCTGTAGCTCCCTGACTGGGGCAGATCCGCCATGAAGGTGATGTTTTCAGCGCCCAGTTCCAGAAACAGGGTTTCGTAAAAATTTTTCAGGGTGGTTACTTCGCCGTCAGTCAGAGCGGGCTGGTCCCCTGCTACGTCTCCGCAGCAATACCAGATAATGGAAATATTGGACAAGTCCAGATCGAGGCTGGAGGCCACGGTCTCCACAGATGATTCCACATCCATCTGATAAACCGGAGTTGACACCATGTCGATTAGTCCTGTGGTAGATAAGCCAGAGTGATATAACACCAGGAGATTTTCCCGGCCCTCGTCTTCGGTGGCGCGCAGTCCCCGAACGGCCAGGGTCAAGGCTGCAGCCAGGTCGGTTTCGGCTGCGTCAGGCTCGGCAGCCTCCAGCTGCGCCGTCAAGTCGGCTGCGTTGCTGGCCTGTAACCGCTGGAGCATTTTCTTACTGTAACCCTGCGCGGTGTAATCCGGGATAGTACCCTCGGCGATAACGGAGGGAGAGCCATCCGCCTCGATAAACGCATAGGTGGAGTCTGATAGCGAGGAGAGTTGTGTCAGCTCGTCGATGGAAGTATTAACCACGGTGTTGTTATTTACAATACCCGCCACCAGGGCGAGATTGTACAGCTCGGCGGTCTCCGTCTCGGTGCTGCCGCTGCAGGCGGTAAGAACGAGGCAAAGGGTCAGAGCCAGCAGGAGCAGAATAGACTTTTTCATGTCAAATGACCTCCTTCAAGTCGGGTTCGGATACATTATCGTCTGGGATGTTATCGGTGGGCTGTGTCTCGTTGGAGATGCTGTCCAGCAACTCCTGGGCGGACTGGGTCATGGCGTCAGTGTAGGCTGCATCCTGCATCTGGAGAGCCAGCATCGCGCGAACGTGGAGCTTGAGGGTGAGGCGCAGGGCCTCCAGGTTCTTTCGGGCGGCCTCGCGGCACTCCCGGTCCCGAATCATCGGGTCAACAGCCAGCTCCAGGGCCTGCCGCTCGGCCAGCAATTCGCTGTAGTGCTGTAGGAGAGCATCGCGTTCTGCCTCCAATCGGAGGCGGCGGCTTTCCAGGGCGCCGTCACGATCCAGGCTGAGCAGCAGGCAGATATAACCGGTGGTGGGGGTGATTAGGGAAGTCATCAGTGTCAAACTGTATTGAGTCACGATGGATACAGGCTCCTCGCCGGGGAGAGTAATAAAGGTAGTATCCATACTACCGAAGCGCATGAAGCAGCTGATGACAGAAGACAGCACATAGAAGCCAATCAATACGCCGGAGATATAGGAACGCTTTTTGTCCTGCGCGGACTCGTCCTGCTGTGAGTAGAGAATACCGGCCACACAAGTTGTTAAATCACTGGTCAAGGATAGGCCAAGCACGACAATGATTAACATCCACTGGGCCTGGAGCAAAATATTTTCAAGAAACGAATAATTGACGTAAGCATCGAACACCATGGCTAAGATGGTTACCACCAAGCCCATGGAGACGCGCAGCTTGCGGCCCAGATGCAAGGTATAATGGGAATGTTTTCCCTCCAGCGGGGCAATTTCTTCGTTCAGCTGTTGGATTTTGGACTCAACCTGCGGAAGCTCCCGGTCGATTTCCCCCGTACGCACTTCACGTGCTTTGGTGATCCGGCCGCCCTGCACTTCGTGAAGGGCTACCTCTTCCTGGAACTTGTTTTCCTCCCAAAGCATCTGTACATCGATGTCGCTGTCAAAGGCATCTCCACGGGTGAAGCCATCGGTGTTCTGGATCTGCGGCGCAAGCTGCTCTTCCATCCGATGGAGGCATTCCGCCTGGTAAGTGTCGCTATTTAAGGAATACTCACCGCTGATGATGCTCGAAAGATCCGGGTCGCCCTTGTCAGGCAGCGAAACAGGTGTGAAGTTGTAGTGCAGCATAGGGGTGGCAGGGGCCTTGTCCTTCTTAAACAAATCATGCACAGTCATGATGAACCTCCTCCTCATTCAAAACGTCGTTGATGCTTTCCATTAGTTGAGCATGACCGGAATAGTAGTCCTCTAAGTGGGACCGAAAATCCGGTTGGGGGATAGCCTCTGCTGAAAAGGGCTTCAACAAAACCCCGGAGCAGTAAGCGGAAAACCGGCTGGAAAGGGCGTCCGAGGCAGCGCCCAGCTGCTCCTCAGCGAGACGCTCTCTGGTGGTGATTCTGTCACGGATCTCGGTCAAGCGGTTCAGGATTGCCTGACGGCGGGCGGCATTTTTCTCTGCAGCTTCCCTGCGGCGGTTTTGGGCCGCCGCCGCCGCAGCAGCAGCCCTGGCGGCCTGGCGCTGAGCCTGAGCCTCAGCCCTCGGACCAGGCAGGTTGTCAATCAAGTGCAACACTATTTTCTTGGAAAAATACCTCATTTGG
>JAJQBR010000122.1 GCA_021203185.1 Clostridiales bacterium | reverse complement strand
AGCTTTGGAAGTGTCGCTTGACGGCGAAGGGGTTCTTGCCACGTGGCTGAGTAAAAGGAATAGCCAATTTTACTTTTTAACCTTAACCGTCTTGACCTTGCTCCATCCGGCGTAAGAGGTCACGCTGCCGGAGGTCTTATAGGGGCGCATACGGATGTAATAGGTCTTACCCTTCTTCAGATTCTTCAACGTGGTGGTCAGTTTCTTGTTGCCCTTGACAGTGACGGTCTTGGTGGTCGAACTGGAGAAGCTGCTGGAGGTGGAATACTGAATCTGATAGCCGGTGGCCTTGGTGTTCCGGGTCCACTTCAAACTGATTTTCTTGCTGCTGACGTTCTTAGCACGGGTGAAGTGCTTGGCAGTCAGTCGATAGATGGTCTTGGTGGCGGAAGCCTTGCTCTTGCCCGCGCCGTTCACCGCGTAGACCTTATACTGGTACTTGGTGCCGTTGCTGGTGGCAGCAGTGTCGGTCCAGGAGGTAGATGTGGTGGTCTTGACCTTCTTCCAGCTGCCGCTGCCAATCTTGCGGTAGACCTGGTAGCTGGTAGCCCCGTCCACGGCGTTCCAGGTGAGCTTGATGCCCTTGGCCTTGTTCACCGCAGAGGTGATTTTGGTGGCGGCAGGAGCCGTCTCCTCATCCTGGCTGGCCTCCTCGATGGTAAAGGTGGCGGTGGCAGTGCCGGTATAATTGCCAATGCCGGTGACGGTAACGGTAGCGGCGCCGACGGCAGTGTTGTCGCTATACGCAACGGTATAATCCGTGCCTTCGGTCAGGGTGTTGCCATCCGCGTCGGTGACCGTGACTGCGGGAGTTTTGGCGGTTCCGTCGTAGGTGTAGGTGGTCTCGGACAGAGTCACCGTACAGTCAGCCATGTCAACTGCGCCAGTGGCCGGAATCGCCTCAGTCTTGGTCTCGCCGCAGACGGTGCAGGTGTAGGTCATCACGCCATCCTCAGTCGCTGTCGCCTCAGTGGTGACTGTCCCTTCATCCCAGACATGGCTGCAATAAATGGAGATTCTGCCGGAACCGGTGGCGTTTTCATAGTTGAGGAGATATCCTTCATATGCGGCAAGGGGACTGGTCGCGGTAGAAAGATTCGCATACCCGTTCCCATCGGAATCGGCGAACGCCTGCGCATACGCTGCCGTTGCCAGATAATCTTCCACAATATAGTCTCGAATCAGTTCGGAATCGGAGAACATATTGAAGCCGTCGCCGCAATTTCTCAGCGTATAATTGGTTCCGGCCACGGAATAGGTTTTCGTCAGATCCAGATCCTCGTATTCGCCGGTTTCCTTATTATAGACCTTTACATTTGTCACACGATACTCGGAAGGCCCTCCGACCCAGGTTTCGTTTTCATCCTCCTGAACCGTGCTTTCGACTGCCGTATCTATCTCATAGGTCAGACCGGCCACATGGAGGAAGCCGCCGCACTCGCCGGCTGTGGTATATCTTGCCCCATACTCCAGCGCGTCGAGGATATCCTGTCCGCTCACCTCCACCACACACAATACATTCCCAAAGGGATTGACTGTTTTGCAGGTGAGATACGTCCAATCTCCGGCCTCCACAGAAGCGCGGACGCCGCCGCCGTTCATAATGGCAATGTCGCACCCAATGCCGTCCGCTTCATTGAGATACCAATAATAAGCGTCCGCGTTAAAGTCGCCCAGGTTTGTTTCTCCCTTGCGGACAAGACGGTTGCCGTCCTCATCGTTCACCGTAAATTCGATGTCTGTTTCCGCAATTTTTTCGCCCAAAAGCGCATCGACCTCATCGATCCACGCCTGCTCGATTGCCTGAACCTCGGCGTCAGGCGTGACGTCCGCCAAATCGTCCGCAGACAGCAACTCTGTGGTGATGGTGCCGTCAGATTGGATGGTCATTTGTCCGAGCGCGCTGAAATAGCAACCTGTCTGCGTCAGCAGCACCTGGTCGCCGCTCAGGTCGGTGACATACTCTGCCTCCATCGTCGTGTGAGAATGGCCGTCGATAAAGGCGTCCAGGCCGGTGGTGTTTGCAATGACTTCCTCCGAAGTCCAGGGCGTAGAACTGGAGTCCACACCCAGGTGGCCCAGCGCAATGACATAGTCCGCCTCTTGAGACGCCGTGTCAATGGCCTTCTGAACGGAAGAATACAGTTCCTGTCCATCCGTGCCGCCGGCGATGCCATAAATATAGTTGCCGTCGTCATCCTGGAAATACTTCGGGGTGGATTTGCTGATGGACTCCGGCGTCGTGATGCCCACGAAAGCAATGCGAACCCCGTCTACCTCAAACACCTGATAGCTGTCCAGCACATTTTCCCCCACAACGCCATCCTCTAAGTGATAAAAATTGCAGGAGACATAGGGGAAGTTCGCCCACTCGATGGCGTTGAGCGCGCCTTCCATGCCATAGTCGAACTCATGGTTGCCGAGGGTGGCAAGGTCATACCCTGCGGCGTTCATGAGCTGAATGATGGTTGCTCCATTATCCATTCCGCCGTAGGCAGTTCCCTGAATATGATCGCCTGCGTCAACCAGCAGCACGTTTTCCAACGTGTCCCGATACGCTGCCACCATGGAATAGGTCACATCTTCGTCGATATAAGTGTGTACGTCATTGGTGTAAAGGATGGTTATGGTTGATTCGGATGTGGACTCCAGGCTTTCCACCTCCGCCGATTCGGAAGCGTCCTCCTGGCTTTCCACCTCCGCCGATTCGGAAGCGTCCTCCTGGCTCTCCTCCTCCGCCGATTCAGAGGCGTCCTCCTGGACCTCCGTCGCCGCCGATTCAGGCGTGTAATCCTGGCTTTCCGCTTCTGCGGCCCATGCCGTAAGGGAAAGGGATACGCACATACAAACTGCCATACAGAACGCGATGATTCGTTTCATATTCCTTTGTACCTCCTTCTTGTCACTAAAACTGCTTTTGGGCGCTTTTTTTCCTGTCCGCTGAGGGGTTTCAAACAGCGAACCTCTTTCACAGGCGCGGAGAATCTCCACGCGACAGTGGCCGACTGCGTCGATGTTGTGGAAGGCCATCACCTCGGTTTCTGTGTTACGATGTAGATGATTACGGTGTCGTTTGTTCATTCTTCTAATGAACAGGTTGTTTCTTGTACTTCCGTTTTTATTTATACCACAAATCAGGGGTGAAATCAACGGGTATTGTCCTCAAATCCGATTTCTGCATCCAGGGCATATCCGCTTTCGCTATAAGAAGCCGATTTGAAAGCTGCCAGCGCTGTTTTCACGGGCCTGGCCCCGCATTTACCAGCATGAACGGAATCACAAAAGTTCAGCCCCCTGTCGCCTCGGCGGAAGCCGGGCGGCAGGGGGCAAATGCGCCTGCCAGAACGATGCGGTGTCGTCTGGATTTTTGAGCTGCAAGGCGAATATCGCTCATTTTTTTGAGAACGCGAAAGATGGGTCAGTGAATATAAATTTTGCCCATCACCACATTGTGGCTGAGATACCACATGGCGGATTGAAAGGTTTCGTTGTCAAAAGACTCCTTGGGGAACACCAGAACGCTGTCGTTGCCTTCCATATAAAAGGAAATGGTCTTGGGGGTGCTGACCGCTTTCTCCACCTGGTTCCAGCCGTAGTGGTTGGTGCCGCCGCCGATGGTTTCATCAACGCCGCTGTTGTCGAAGCCATAGTGGATGGTATTCTGAAATTTGCTCTGCTTCATGGTGTTGTTTGCCCGCATCTTCAGGCTGACAGGCGTTGCCGCCAGCAGAAGGATGCCAAAGGCACAGTAGGTCGCAGCACCCCAAAGCGTCGCCTGGCCGAAGTAGAGACGCATACCGCCCAGAATGATGATTGTCAGCCCGACGATATTGATCAGGAAACCTCCCAGCGTGGAGTGCATATGATAGAGCAGCATATCATAGATATGTTTTGCAGTCATATGCACATCCAGTTCCGCCCGGGCAGGGGACACAGGGGCGGCGGACTGATACTGTGTGTTGTCGTTGAAGGCGGTGCAAGCATTGGATTCCTGGTTCATGGTAGCGTTCCTTTCTCCGCTCAGGCGGTGCGTTTGGTTGGAAAACAGCGAAAATGTAAATCTGACTATCCCTTTGAATCAGCCGCGTTGTGATAAGCTGTTAGTCGTTAGCTGTTAGCTGTTAGTCAGGTGCTGCCAGTTTAAAGCAAACAGCTAAAAAGGAAGCTGAGAGCGAAACCACCCGTTTGTAAAGTCATACAAACGGTAAGCGCAGCACGTAATGCCAAGAACCACAAAGCTAATGGCTAAAAGCTAAGAGCTAATAGCTAAAATGCTCATAAGGCTGAGTAAAAGGGAAACCAGTAATATAAATAAATTTGTCCCTTGCTCCGGCAGCCCCTGCGGCCTGCCGGAGCGCGCTCGAGGAGGTGTATGGAGGTCTGCGCTTACTGAGCGACCTTGTCAGCAGCCCAGCCTTCGGCGGAGTAGATGCCCTTTCTGTGCTTACGCATATAGTTGTCGAAGAAGGTGACAATGAAGGGGCAGAGGAAGAGGGTAATCACGGAAGCGGTGGCGCACTGCGCAGTTGCGGAAGCGACATAAGGCTCCATGGTGGGGTCGGCTTCGGCCACGGCGGCGGGGGTCTGGGCGGAGTTCAGAGCGGTGGTGCCGATGGCGGCGCCCATAGCGTTGCGCTCCTTCCTGGGCAGCAGCAGGTTGACTACGAAGAAGAACAGGATGCCGGTGGCGGCGGAGAACAGGCCCAGGACGATGCCGGAAGCGCCGGCGGAGATGATGGTGGCCACGCTGGTCTTTGCGCCGATGGAGATGGTCATAAAGAAGGTGACGATGGGCTGAGCGGTGGCGCAGGTCTTGCGGAAACCGGCGTCCAGGTTGCCCCAGATGAAGCCGATCAGCAGGGGAGTCAGGGTGGCGATCAGGGTCATGAAGGGGATGTTCGCCAGACCGGTGGCGCCCAGAGCGACCAGGGTGAAGAAGGGGCCGTCGTTTAGGGACAGGATGGAGACGGCGCCGGTGTCGGACGCGTTACCAAACTGAGAAGACAGGGAGATGTACAGGGAACTGTTGGAGTTGGTGATGGCGGCGATGATGACGAAGGGGGTCAGGCCCAGGAAACCGGCGTCGCCGCAGAGAGTGCCGACGATCATGCCCAAGATAACGCCCAGGGCCAGTTTGATGGTGGTCATAACCACGCCTTTGTACAGCGGCAGGCCCACCTGACGCACATCGATGGCGGAGCCGCACACGATGAGGAAGAAGCCCATCATACAGGAGTTGCCGTCATAGAACAGCGCGGTCACGTAACCGCCAATCTGATAAACCTGAGGACAGACGGTGGCGATAACCACGGCGATGATCAGGGGGATCAGCACCAGGCCGCCGGGGATGTTCTTCATCTTCTGGAGCAGGTCGAGATCAAGTCTCTTCTTTTCTTCTTTTTGTTCAGACATAAAATACTTACCTCATTTCTTCAAAATTGCAAGGGGGGTTCGGTTTGCCTCTTTAGTGCGTCGCTTCGTACTCCACAATGGCGTCCACCTTCTTGCCGGAACGCTCGTTGTAGACATAGGTGCAGTCCAGATAGGCGGCAATCAGCTCTTTGGCCAGCATATCGCCCGTCACCTGGCTGCCCAGGGTGATGATGTTGCAGTTGTTGCTCAGGCAGGCCCGCTTGGCGGAATAGACGTTGTTCACGTTGGCGGCGTAAGCGCCCCTGACCTTGTTGGCAGCCAGCATGACGCCGATGCCCGTGCCGCAGAACAGGATGCCTCGGTCACACTCTCCGGCGGCGACGGCCTCCGCCGCGCGGCAGGCGGTGTGGGCGTAGATGATGTCCTCGCTGCCGAAGTCAACCACCTCGTGGCCCAGTTCCTTCACATAGGCGATCATTTCCTGCTTGAACGCCTCCGCATTGGGGTCGCAGCCCATTGCGATTTTCATACACACTCCTCCTTTTTCTTATCGGGCCGCTTCTTTAAAGAGGCGGTCTACGATGTCGAGAACAATGGTGTCCGTGCCGGTCAATCCGCCCTTGCCGATGATGGGGATTCCGGCGTAGGCGCCGGTGAGCCGTCCGATGTCTACCTGAGCGATGACGTAATCCATCACTTCCAGACACTGCACGTCCAGCGCGTTGCAGACGTTGACCTCGGTGTCGCCGCCGGTGCAGTAGAGACCGGCAATCTGATCCCGCTTCGCGTCCAGGACGGTTTTGACAATCTGACCCAGATAGGCGTTAATCATGTCGGCGCACTGTCCGCCATAGTAATCCCGGTCCGCGTCCTCCTTGTCCAGGTTCAGCAGCACTCCGTGGAGGGCGGTCTCCAGCAGAACAGCCCGGGGCGCGGGGTTCTGCTCCAGCAGGGTCAGAACCTCCTGGGCGGCCCGGTTGGCTTCGGCCTCTCCCGCCATGCCGCCTTCAATCAGCTGGACGGGGTCGATGCTGACTCTCACGTGCCGGGGGTCCTCGCAAAGTACCTCCATCTGGCGTTTGGTAACCGGAGAGGCGCTGCCCGCAGTAATCAGCACGGTTTTTCCCTGGCCGTCCACGGTGCCTTCGGGGATGTTGGCCTCTTCCGCCTGAATCAGTCCGCGGCAATAAGCCAGCTTCGCGGTAAAAGCGCCCGGGTCAACGGCCAACACGTTCCAGTGCAGCTGGACACAAGCCTGAGCAATCGCTTGCACGTCCTCGATGCTGATGGCGTCCACCACAATGACCTCGCAGCCCTTTTCCCGCTTGGAAATCAGCTTTTTGGCGATGCTCCTGGGGCCTTTCAGAACGGTGTCCAGCTTAATCAGTCCCACCTGGCGGCGGGTCTGCTGCTTCAGCAGCTTGGGTACATAGTTTTCCGTCACAGGGGTGCGCACATCCTGCGCCACGGGGGTGCGAATCAGCGCCACGCTGTCAATGACGGAGTAACCGCCCACCACAATGCGGCGGGACTGGGGCATGGCCGGCACGACCACGGCGACCGCGTCGTCTCCCATGGTGTCCAGCATGGCGTCGATTTCTACGCCCACGCCGCCCCGGAGGGTGGTATCGATGCGCTTGCTGAAGTACTTGACGCCCATCTTTTTCAGTGCCTCCGTAGCGGAGACGACAGCCTGATAAGCCTCGTCCCTGGGCAGCGGACGGCTGCTGGTGGAAATCAGAACCGCGTCCAATTCTTCCATACCCTCCGCTTTCAAGGCGGCCTGCTCGTTGAAGAAAACGGCGGTTCTGGCCTTGGAACGGGCCAGCAATACGCCTGTGGTTGTTGCGCCGGTCAGGTCATCTGCGACTGCTCCGATTTTCGGCATAGTGTTCAACCTCACTTTCTGTTCTAATTCCGCCGTCCCGGCGTTCAGTTCTGTTCTGCGACGTTCTTGTTGTGTTGGAGGGTGGCGTACTCGGAGACGACCTTGGTGGACTCGATCATGGAGTTGCCCTGGGCGACGCCCTTGCCGGCCACGTCAAAAGCGGTGCCGTGGTCCACGGAGGAACGGATGAAGGGGAGGCCAAAGGTCAGCGTGACGGACTTCTCGAAGTCCAGGGTCTTGCAGGCGATGTGGCCCTGGTCGTGATAGAGGGAGAGGATGGCGTCGTACTTGCCGGACTTGCCGATGTTAAACACGGAGTCGGCAGGGCAGGGGCCTACGCAGTTGATGCCCCGCTCCTGGGCGGCCTTGACTGCGGGAGCCAGTTCGGTAATCTCTTCGGTGCCAAACAGACCGTTGTCGCCGCCGTGGGGATTCAGAGCGGCCACGGCAATCAGGGGGTTCTCGATGCCAATCTTCCGCAGCTCGTAGTCGATGTCGATGACGTCCTGGAGAACCACTTCCTTGGTGGCGTATTTGCAGGCGTCAATCAGGGACATATGGCGGGAGACGAAGAACACGCGGAGCTTGTGGCAGGAGAACATGGTCAGGGCGTAACGGCTGTTCGTTCTCACCTGATACATCTCGGTGTGACCGGGTTCCTTGACCCCTACCAGCTTGATGGCCTGCTTGTTGATGGGAGCGGTGGAGACAGCGTCGATCTTACCGGCAAGCCCCAGGTCGATGGACTTATAAATGAAATCCACGGACATCTGACCTGCCAGCTTCTGCACCTTGCCCCACTCCAGGGAGTCGGTGTCGTAGTCGCCGGTTTCCATAATGTCGCAGGTCCCGAACTCGTACAGGGCCTCGGAGGGGTCGCTGATGGGGTGGAACTTGAGAGTTTTCCCCTTGCAGGCGGCCGCCTTTTCCATCACGGCCTGGGAGCCGATGACGAAGGGCCGACAGACATCGGCGATCTCCTGGCTCAGCATGGTGTCTACGCAGATTTCCGGTCCGATCCCTGCGGGATCGCCCATCGTAATGGCGGTGACGGGTTTCCAACTTGCTGACATAAAGCATCATCCTTTCTTTTTTGAAACAAACAAGCAATTTGTTGTTTCTGGTTGTTTTTTTGAAAACGTCTTTCAAATCACAAAATTATTATACTATCTCTGCCTTGTAAATTTCTATAGAAAATATCGATAAACTTTTATTATTGTGACTTTTGCACTAAAAAAATTGAATATAATTGTATATAAC
>JAJQBR010000059.1 GCA_021203185.1 Clostridiales bacterium | reverse complement strand
CTTTATTTGAAGAATTTGAAGGTGTTGCACTTCGTATTGTAACCTACCCACCTCCGCATCCGCCCTCCGGCGGCTGCTGCTGGCAGGGGAGCTGGAACAGGCGCTGGACGCCCTGCCCGAACCGGCCCGGCCCGTCCTCCGGCGGGAGTGGGAGGCGGGGCTGACCCCTGCGTCCCTGGAGCACTGTCAGCGGGCGGTGCTGTACCGGCTGCGGATGATGAGGCCGGAGGACTTCACCACCCTGCCAGACTGCTCGGAGGGGCTGGAGCACCGGCTCTATCGTGCGGCGCAGCAGGCCACCTCACTGGAAGAGTTCTACACCCTGGCCAAGACCAAGCGCTACGCCCACGCCCGCATCCGGCGGCTGGCGCTGTGGGCCTTTTTGGGCATGACCGCCGCCGACCGCCCGGAACGGCTGCCCTATGTCCGGGTGCTGGGCCTGAACGACCGGGGGCGGGAGGTTTTGCATACCACGAAGAAAAATTGCCCCGTCCCCATCCTCACCAAACCCGCCGCCGCCCGGCGGCTGGACGAGGCGGGGCAGCGGCTCTTCGCCCTGGAGCAGCGGGGGACCGACCTGTGGCGGCTGTGCCTGCCGGGGCTGAAGCACAGCGCCGCCGGGTCCGGCTGGACCACCGGGCCGGTGGTGCTGTGACGTCATCGCTCCAGAAAATCTTCCCCCCAAAAGGGGCGGCACCGCTCCATCACCTGGAGAAACTTCGCCTCCGCCCGGAGGATGCCCCGGGACACGGTGGAGGGGCTGCGCCCCAGCATCCGGGCGATCTGGCCGTGGGTCATGGCGGCGGCGTAATAGTACCGCAGGTAGTCCAGCTGCCGTCCGGTCAGTTCCTGCTCCAGCATCTGAGCCAGCGCCCGCTGCCTGCCGCTGGCGAGGCACCCCGCGTGGTACTGGTCGATGAGACTGAGACAGGCGGCGATTTGGCGGCGCTGGGCCTGCCCCAGCCGGTAGGAAGGATGATTCTTTCTCATTGCATGGTTCCTCCTCGAAAATTTTTGAAAAAAGCGAAAAAACAGCTTGACAACCATCGGCTCGTCTGGTATGATAAGCAGGCTGAAACGAGACAGGCAACCGGACAGATCCGCTGGTGTAGCTCAGTTGGTAGAGCAGCTGATTTGTAATCAGCAGGTCGGGGGTTCAAGTCCGTCCACCAGCTCCAATTTCATATGGGAGATTACCCAAGTGGCTAAAGGGGGCAGACTGTAAATCTGTTGGCGCAAGCCTACTGTGGTTCGAATCCACAATCTCCCACCAAGAACGGGACAGGCAGCTGTCCCGTTTCTTTTTGAATTGATAGCACCGTTTGGTGATAATTGAACCAAAAAAGAAAGCAGGCAAGCGCAGAGAAATGAATATAGAACATATGTTCGAGCTGATGAAAAAATTATAGCACCAAGTGGAGAGGCTTGTCAAGAGGGAAATCAAAAAAATCCCGCGCAGATCCGAACACGAACTGCCCGAAAAAAGAGACCGACGCAGGGCTGTTTGCACAATATTCACAAAATATTCAGAATCTCACCGTTCATTTTTTACAAAAGTACTTGATTCTTGAGGGAAATCGTTATATAATACAAGCATCTTAAAGACGGAGGTGTGCAATATGGCCCTGAAAGACGCTATTTCGATTTACACCAAGAACAAAAACACCAACATCCAGTTAAAGGTGATCCCCGGCCACTTTGTTACCAGCCACTCCCACATCAACTATTATGTAGACATGACCAACCAGTTGATGATTTATCGAGAGGCCAAGGCGGTGGCGGAGGTCCTCTCCCGGAAGTATAAGAACATCATCCCTGTGGACACCATTTTTTGCCTGGACGACACCAAGGTGATCGGCACCCTGCTGGCCTGGCAGCTGGTGGACTCTCACATTGGCCGCGGAAGCCATGCCAAGAAGGAAGTCGCCGTCATCACGCCGGAGCAGACCGGCAACAGCGGCCGCTGGCTGCTGCGGGACAACATCAAGCCCCTGGTCAAAGACCGGGACTGCATCATCCTGGTGGCCTCCGCCTCCACCGGCTACACCGTACATAAGGGCATCGAGACTGTCAAGTTCTACGGCGGCATCCCCCGCGGCGTTTCGGCCATCTTCTCCAAAATCTCCACACAGAACGGCGTCCCCGTGGACTCGGTCTTTACCCTGGCCGACCTGCCCGACTACCGCTCTTACGATTTCAGCAACTGCCCCTATTGCGCCCAGAACATCCCCGTGGACGCCATCGTCAACGAACACGGCTACTCGGTGCTTTAACGGACGCCCGAGAACAACAAAAAACGACGCCGGCCTGATGGGAAATCGGGCCGGTGTTTTTTCATCCTGCGAACGGCAAACAGCGGCAGGGTTTTACAACTTCTTTCAAAAATTTTTATAAAAACCCAAATAACCCCTTGACACGGGACTGGAATTGGCTTACAATGTATTTGTGAAAAGTTTTTGCCGTTTCTACAAGGAGGTGGGGCCGATGCAACTGATGATGACCACAACAACAACCGATGGCGCGCTGTATGCGCAGCGAAAGGGGCGAGTGAGCCATGTTGTTTATCGTGGTAACTGTCTTTGCACTGATTGCCACGGCCCTGATTTTCACCCATTGGCAGCAGGTCTCGCTGAGGAATGGCGGCGCTGTCCTGGGGACTGTCCTGACAGGCAGCGTCTTATGGCTGCTCTACTGTGTCGGGCAGCTGATTCTGACCATCTATAAGCTGGTCACCCACATCATCCAGGCGATTGCGGCGCAGCTGTATTTTCTCACGGCTGTGGCGATTGTTCTTCTGGCAGTCTGGTTGGTCAGCCTGACCTGGCAAATCGTGACGCAGAAGACCGATGGCTTTTGCGGCAATGGCGACATCTCTTTTGGAGCCAGGGAAGCTGTCCTGAAGAAGGTGGGCATTTCGGAGGACCAGCCGGTGGGCGTGGTTCGGTGCAGAAACTTGTCGGAATACCGGTGCGTTGCGGAAGGGGAACAGCCCATCCCCGCAGGGACGCGGGTAGAGCTGGTTCGCTGGCTCGGCAACAAGCTGGTGGTCCGGCCGCTGACGGAGACGACCTCCGTTGCATAGGAGAAACAGTATATATGGTACAACTTCCAAACGGAGATAGAACCGCCGCAGGAGCCTGCTTTTTCGATGGTTCCTGCGGCGGTTTTGTGTTATTTTATGTTATCTGGTTATCCCTTTTACTCAGCCTTATGAGCCTTTTAGCTATTAGCTTTTAGCCATTAGCTTTGTGGTTCTTGGCATTACTTGCTGCGTTTACCGTTTGCATGACTTTACAAACGGGTGGTTTCACTCTCAGCTTCCTTTTTAGCTGTTTGCTTTAAACTGGCAGCACCTGACTAACAGCTAACAGCTAACAGCTAATAGCTTATCACAACGCGGCTGCTTCAAAGGGATAGTCAGATTATGTTATTCCAACGCCTGCCCCCGGTGAATGTCCTCCTCCAGCAGATCCAGCATATCGGAGATGCCGTCGAGGATGGACAGGCAGCGTGCCTCCCCCATCTGCTGAAAAACCCGGTTGCTCAGTTCCAGGTAAAAGGTTTCCTCTTCCGCCAGCACCTGCTGCCCCTGGGCCGAGAGGGAGACGAAAGTGTTGCGGCGGTTCTGCCGGTCCACTGTACGCACCAGCCACCCCTGCTGCTCCAGGTGGCGCAGCTGCTTGGAGGCGGCGGGAACCGCCAGATCCAGCTGCTCCGCCAACGCGGAGACGTAGATGCCCTGCACCTCCGGGTGTTCCTTGTGGTACTCGTTGATGGCGGTCAGCATCAGGAACTCCGCCAGTCGCATGGGGCGGTCCGCAAACCACCGCTTCAGCTTGCGTGTACGGTCAAGGCTCTGGTAAAATCTCCGATGAATTTGCGTCGGTTCCATAGCGGCACAGTCCTCCTCCCGGCGTACTTATATTTCCTTAACTGGTTATCCCTTTGAATCAGCCTTGTCAGTAATTCCGGCGTGAAACCCCTCCGCCGCCGCAAGGCGGTGGCGGAGGGGTTTCTGGCACATGGCTGAGTAAAAGGGATAGTCAGATTTCCTTATATTATAGAGACTTGCAGGAAAGAAGTCAACTGTACAACTGTTGCAAAAAGAAACTGTTTCCCCTGTCAATTTTGGGCAGACTTTTTCCAACCGGTGTGGTATGATAGGCTGGAATGAGGAATGGACTCTTTTTCGATTTGGAGCGTTTGCCATGATAAAACAATGTGTCAAAAAGCCATTCACCGTCCTGGTGGCGGTGATCCTCTGCCTGACGCTGGCGGCGGTCAGCCTGACCCGCATGACCACCGACCTGCTGCCGGAGATGAGTATGCCCTATATGATCGTCATCACCACCTACCCCGGCGCCAGCCCAGAGAAGGTGGAGAGCAACGTGACCGAGCCGCTGGAGGGTACGCTGGGAACGGTCAGCAACGTAGAGACCGTCACCAGCAGCAGCGCGGAAAACTACTCCATGATTATGCTGGAGTTCGAGGACGATACGGATATGGATTCCGCCATGGTCAAAGTCAACGAGGCCATCCAGTCTACCACGCTGCCCGACGAGTGCGGCAGCCCCAACGTGATGGAGATTTCCATGGACATGATGGCCACCCAGTATGTCTCCGTCAGCTACGATGGGATGGACATCTACGAGTTGTCTGACTTTGTGGACGAAACGGTGGTACCCTACTACGAGCGGCAGGACGGCGTCTCCACCGTCACGGCCATGGGTCTGGTGGACCAGACCGTGGAGGTCCGGCTGAACCAGGACAAAATCGACGCGGTCAACAACAAGTTGCTGGCCGAAGTGGACGAGCAGCTGGCCGAAGCCCTGGCGGAAATCGAGGACGCCCAGGCGGAGCTGGACGAGGCGAAAGCGGAGGTGGAGGACGGCGCCGCCGAGCTGGAGGAGCAGGAGAGCGACACCGCCGACCAGTTGGGCGAGGCCACTCTGGGCCTGAACACCGCCCTGGCGACCCAGGCCGCGTATGAGGCGGAGCTGGCCAGCGAGCAGGCCAAGCAGGCCGCGCTGCAAATGGAGCTGCAAGCCTACGAGGATGCGGGCATCGTGGACTCCTATGAGCAGCTGGACGCCCTCTTTGCCGCCTTGCAGGAGGCCGTCTCCGGAGAGGACACCTACAACGCCATTTACGCCGAGGTCTATGAGCAGGTGCTGATTTCCGCCGTACAGAATCTGGTGGACGCACAGAGCGCACTGGACAGCAGCGGAGACAGTTCCGGGGACAGCAGCGGCGATTCTTCGGAAACCACGACGACCACGGTCACGGCGGACAATGTGGACGAGATACTGGACGCCATGGGCGATACCATCGCCAGCGCGACCCGGGCTGCCTGCGCTGTGGCCGCGGAACAGGCCGCCCAGGAGCAGGTGGAGACTCTGGCCGCCCAGCTGCCCAGCTCTGTGGAAGAGGCCCTCAGCGATTCCACCAAGCTGGCGGCGGCGGTGGCGCTGCTGGAGGAGCAGGGCCAGAGCGAGGTGGCCGCCCAGCTGACTGCCGAGAACCTGAGCCAGCTGGATGAAATCGTCAACACCCGCATCCCCGCCATCGAGTCGGAGCTGCAAAACCTGGCTGTGAGCATCGCCACGGCTCAGGCGGTGTGCGATTCGGTCAGCGACGCTGTCTCCGATGCGCTGGCCAGCTATTCCACCGTGGAGGCCAGCAAGATTCTGGCCGCAGCGGGCTTCGGCAGCGCCAGCGCCCAGCTGGCCGCCGCCCAGACCAGCATTGAGAGCGGCCAGGCCCAGCTGGACGAGGCCATGGAAGCCTTTGAAGAGGCCAGAGAGACCGCTTTGGAGAGCGCCAACATCGATTCGCTGCTGGAGGCCAGCACGTTGGCTTCCATCATCTACGCCCAGGACTTCGCCATGCCCGCCGGGTATGTGGACGACGAGGACGACAACCAGTGGATGCTGAAAATCGGCGACAGTCTGACCTCCCTGGAGGAAATCGAGAATCTGCTGCTGTGCAGCCTTGACGGGGTGGGCGACGTGCGCCTGTCCGACGTGGCGGACATCACCGTTATTGACAACGCCGGGGAGAGCTACACCAAAGTCAACGGCGAGGACGCCGTGGTGCTGGCTGTCTACAAAAACAGCACTGCCGGCACCAGCGCCGTCTCCGATGTTTGTAACACCGCCGCCCAGGAGCTGGAGGCCGAAAACGAGGGCCTGCACATCTCCGCCCTGATGGACCAGGGCGAATACATCGGTATTTTCCTGCAAAACATCCTGACCAGCATGGTATTCGGCGCGATTTTGGCCGTCATTGTGCTGACGGTGTTCCTGAAGGACGCGCTGCCCACCATCGTGGTGGCCTTCGCCATTCCCTTCTCGGTGCTGGTGGCCATTCTGCTGATGTACTTCTCGGATATCAGCCTGAACCTGATGTCGATGGCGGGCCTGGCCATGGGCATTGGTATGCTGGTGGACAACTCCATCGTGGTCATTGAGAACATCTATCGATTGCGCAACCGGGGGCTGACGGCGGCCCGCTCCGCCGTCCAGGGCGCGAAGCAGGTGGAGGGGGCCATTATCGCCTCCACCTTGACCACCATCTGCGTGTTCCTGCCCATGATTTTTACCACGGGCATGACCCGGGAGTTGATGCTGCCCTTTGCCCTGACCATCACCTTTGCCCTGCTGGCTTCGCTGCTGGTGGCGCTGACGGTGGTACCCACCATCGCCTCGGTGCTGCTGCGGCGGGTACGGGAGACCAAACACCCCCTCTTTGACCGGATGGTGAACGCCTACGGTACGGCGCTGAACTTCTGCCTGCAGGTCAAGGTGGTGCCGCTGGGCCTTGCCATTGCGCTGCTGGCGTTCTCCGTTTTCGGCGTCACCCGGATGGGCATGGTGCTGATTCCCGACATGGCCAGCGACCAGATTGCCATTACCGTCACCCTGGACGAGGACATCGACAAGGACAGCAGCTACGCCATTGCCGACGAACTGACGGAAAAAATCCTCACAGTGGACGGCGTGGAGACTGTAGGCGGCCTGGGTAACGCCACCGCCCTGCTCTCCAGCGAAATGAGCAGCGAGGACTACAGCACCTACTCGTTCTACGTCCTGCCCGACGACAGCGTCACCAGAGAGAAACAGATTTACAACATCTGCAGCGAAATCGAAGCGGCGGTGGCCGACGTGGAGGGCGCGGAGGTCTCTGTCTCCGCCTCCGCCATGGGGTCCATGTCCTCCATGCTGGGCAGCGGCCTGGAAGTGAACATCTACGGCTCCGACCTGGACACCCTGCGGGAAATCAGCGAGGACTTTGTGGACATCATCTCCCAGGAGGAGGGCTTCACCGACGTCACCAACAACCAGGAGGACGCGGATCAGACCCTGCACCTGATCATTGACCGGGACAAGGCCATGCGACTGGGCCTGACCAACGCGCAGATTTACGCCCAAATCGCCGCCAGCCTGAGTACCGAGACCACCGCCGTTACCGTCACCATCGACGATCAGGAGATGGACGTGGTTATCGTAGACGAGCGGGATCTCCCCACCAGGGAGAATCTGCTCAGCACCGTGTTCGAGACCACCACTACTGACGACGACGGAGAGACCGTCACCGAGGAGCATACCCTCAGCGAGTTCGCCGAGCTGGAGACCGCCGAGGGCCTGGTGTCCATCAGTCGGGAGAACAACGTCCGGTATATGACCGTCTCCGCCACCACCGCCGATGGTTACAACACCACTAAGCTGACCCAAAAGCTCACCGACGACCTGGACAGCTACGAGATGCCGGAGGGCTACTCCTACGACATCACCGGCGAGTACGAAAACGTTATGAGCATGATGACCCAGATGGGCGAAATGCTGGCGTTGGGCCTGCTGTTCGTCTACCTGGTGATGGTGGCCCAGTTCCAGAGCCTGCTCAGCCCCTTCATTGTGCTGTTCACTGTCCCCCTGGCCTTCACCGGTGGTTTTATCGGCCTGCTGGCGGCGGGCGAGCAGTTGTCCATGTTCGCCATGATGGGCTTCCTGGTGCTGATGGGTACTGTAGTCAACAACGGCATCGTCTTTGTGGACTACACCAACCAGCTGCGGCTGGGCGGCATGGGCAAGTGGGACGCGCTGGTGGCCACCGGCAAGACCCGTATGCGGCCCATTCTGATGACCGCCATGACCACCATTTTGGCCATGAGCGCCATGATCTTCGACACCAGCACCAGCGCCGGCATGAGCCGGGGCATGGCGGTGGTGGTGGCGGGGGGCCTGCTCTACGCCACGCTGATGACCCTGTTCATCATCCCGGTGATGTACGACCTGCTCTACCGCCGCCAGCCCCGCGAGGTGGACGTGGGCAGCGACGACATGGACGACGCACCCGACGATGCGGCGGAGTTTATCGCTCAGCTGGAGGCGGAGCGCGGGACAACAGGGCAGAATTAGTAATACTATTTGTCCCTTTGAATCGGTCTTGCCTGTGATTCCAGCGAGAAACCCCTCCGTCGCGGCTCACGCCGCGCCCCCTCCCCTGAAAGGGGAGGGGGGTAGGTTACAATACGAAGTGCAACACCTTCAAA
>JAJQBR010000082.1 GCA_021203185.1 Clostridiales bacterium | reverse complement strand
CCCCCCCCCCCCCCCCCCCCCCCCCCCCCCCCCCCCCCCCCCCCCCCCCCCCCACGGTATTGCCCTTTTTGTTCTCCCACTGTTACGCAGAGAGCTATGTGTGGCGGCGGGCGAATTTTTTTGCATTGTGAGCAAGGGAAACAGCCGGTTTCGGGAGGTATTGGAATGTCACTGAAGGTGACGCTTGTCAATGGCACCATCTGTGTGGCACGCCGCACAGGGCGTGGGGGGGGGGAGTCATCGTTAAAGGCTTCGTTTGAGGAGCGCAAAAAATGTCTGAATAACTATTGCATCGCCGCGCTGGGCAGCTTTCCCATGGGAAAGCGCTATACGCTCCCCATCAGGCTCACCGCAGAGGAAAACGAACAGCTCTATCTGTTCCGGGAACTGACGGAGGAGGAGCAGCGCTGCGCCCTTGAAAATGCGCAGACGCTGCGGCAGACAAAACGGAGCGAGGATCTGGAGACAATGAAACAGATCCAGTCTGCTTTTGGCGTTCGCCTCTGGAAAGAGGAGGACGACCCGAATCTTCTGGAGCCGCTGGAGATGTTTGACGATGACGAACCTCTCTATGTCGGCGTTTTTTCCCACAGCAAGAAGCTGTTTACTGTCCTGGGTACAAAGGAACAGATCTACCACTCCATGGTACGCGTGATCTACCAGGTCAGGCGTGTTCACTTCACCAAAACAGATTTGGTTTTTGATATGTGGGCAAAAATTGAAAATCCGTATCACCTGCAAGTGGGGGATGCCTGTCTGGCCGTCTCCGATGCCAAAGGCAAACACTGCTCTCTGGTGCAGGAGGGGTACGTCAGCGGAAACAGTGCGATTCGGCGCAGGAAATATCTGACTGCTCTTACCATTCCCATCAGCACACTTGCCGACTACAGCGCGGGGGAGAACAGCCTTGTCCATCTGGAGGGAAACCCGTGCAAGCTGGAAATCCAGGTCAACGATATAACCGTCCAGTATACGCTGGTGAAACGGCCGTCGAACAAGAAGCGGCACGGGATGAAGCACAGCATCCGGGAGGTCTGGGTGCCGATTTGCTCTGTATATGACCAGGACATGGCACTGCACGTGCGGCGCGCCTTTCGCGGGGGATATATTGTCTACAAACGACATATGCAGACGGTGGAATATGACCGATGGTTCCGGTTTATGGAGTCCAGGCCTGTGTCCGCAGTCCTGTTTCAGCTGGGCAGAATCCTGAACCATCTGCCGTTCCGGAAAAAAGTGGCCCTGTTCTACGAGAAGTATTCGGAAAAGGCAGAGGAGGGGACCTATGAGCTATGCCGCCTCTGCGCCTCCAGCAAGCGGACCCGGTGTTATTTCGTCATCGATGAACACGCGCCGGATTACCAGCGCATTAAAGACGACCCCTGCGTGGTGAGAAAATACTCCCTGAAATATTACTGGCTGTTCTTCAACATCAACTATTTTATTGCAACGGACGCGCCGATGCATCTCAATCTTATGAACGCCAACAACCGCTATATCCGCTGGACCTGCATCCGCCATCCGTTTTTCTTCCTCCAGCACGGCATCACCTATATGAAGCGGCATGGCAAGCGGTCCACCTACCTGAAAGACCACCCTGGCGAGGCGAAATACATGATCGTCAGCGGCGAGAAGGAGAAGCAGGTGGTGGCGGATACCTTCCACATCAACCCGGACCACATCTTCAAGACCGGTATGCTGATGTTTGACAACTGCGCATACAGGCACATTACCCAGGCGTCCCCCGATAAAATCACCATTATGCTGACGTGGAAGCCCTATGAAGAGTCCCTGGACAACTACGAGGACTCCACTTATTACCGGTATACTCTCCAGGTGTACAACCTGTTGCTGAACTATGTGGATCGCTCCCAAATCAACATCGTGGCCCACCCGCGGGCCTACGACCTGCTGATGACCACCAGCCTCCACGACCTGGTGTGGACGCGGCCCATTTCGGAGGTACTCAAGGAGTCCAAGCTGCTTATCACCGACTACTCCTCCGTCTGCTGGAACTCCTTCTATCAGGGCGGCGGCGTGGTGTTCTTCCAGCCGGACCTGAAAGAGTATGAGGCGTTTATCGGCGAGCTGATTCCCAAAGCGGACGAGTATATCGGCCCCCGGTGTTTCCGCATCAAGGAACTGAATAAGGTGCTGGACAATGGGCTGAAAGACGGCGTCGTCCAACTGGACAAGTTCCGCAGCGAGGAATACGAGCGGCGGTACAATGAAATCAACGAGTTCCACGACGGGCAGAACACCCGCCGGGTCTATGAAGTGTTGCGGGAGCAGAAAATCATCTGACTTGCCGCAGCGGAGAATCACAAGGCAAAAGCCGCCTGGCCGACACGCCAGGCGGCTTTTGCCCGTTTCCCCCAAATTCTCCCGATGAGGAATAGCTTTTTTCGGTGTGAAATGCTATTCTTTTGACAAGACCCAAACCGAGAAAGGGAGGATACACATGGAACAGACAAAAACCGGGGCGTTCCTTCGCCAGCAGTATCTACGGTGCAGACACGCTGGCCATGGTGGTCTCCGCCTCCGCGTCTCGTATTGCTTCGGGAGGCGTCTGGCTGATTGGCGGCGGGTTGATTTTCTGGTGGCTCATGCCATATCCGGCCCGGCGGCCAGGCCGAACGTGAAGGACAGATAAATCACGAAAAAGGCGCCCGATTTTGTGAATCCTTTCCCAAAATCGCTCCCGTGACAATACCCTACACGGGTTCCCCTGCGGCGGCAACAAATGCCCGGAAAATCTTCCGGCTGTTCTCGTCTGTCCTGTGGGAGAACTCCGGGTGCCACTGTACACCCCAGACGAAGGGCTTCTCCGGCAGCCAGACCGCCTCCACCAGTCCGTCCGGAGCCAGAGCCATAGGCCGCAGTCGGGGCGACAGCGACCGCACCGCCTGGTGGTGGTAGCTGTTCACCGGCAGCTCCTCCACCTCCAGCAGTTGGCGCAACGGCGTCCCCGGCAGCAGCGTGACAGTGTGGACGGGCCGCTCGTAGTGGGGGCCGGTCTGGTGGTGTTCCACCGCCGAGGGCCGCTGGGCGGGGAGGTCCTGGTAAAGCGTCCCGCCCAGGGCGGCGTTCAACATCTGGATTCCCCGACAAATGCCAAGCAGCGGCCTGTCCGCCGCCAGCGCCAGAGGCAGCAGCGCCGTTTCCATCCGATCCCGCGCCGGGCAGCACTCGCCGCACTGGGACAGCCGCTCCGCCCCGTATACTTCCGGGGCGACGTCGTGGCCACCGGTGAACAGGAACCCGTCGCACTGCTCCACCAGTCGGGCCAGCACCGCCAGATCCTCCGTCAGGGGCAGCATCATCGGCACCCCTCCCGCCTCCAAAACGCCGTCCAGATAGCCGGGCAGCATCCAATAACTCTCCCGCTCCCGGTCCACCAGGGGGAGCACGCCAATGATCGGCATAGAACCTTCCTTTCCGTCAAAAAAGCGGCAGAGGGACACTTTCGTCCTCCTGCCGCAACCTTGTCGCAGATGATTGTTTGGTTGTTGAGAAGCGGCGAAGCGCCCAACCCACCGCCGAGGGCCAAAGACAGAATACCACAGTTGTTGGCAAAATGCAACAAAAAACGCCACTTATAGAAACATCGCCTTCAACCAACTTTCAGCCCCTCCTGCCCGCTCTCAGGAAGGGGGATTTTTTTCTTTAAAAATACCCCCCAGGGGTACTTGACAACGACCCCGTGGGGGTATATACTGTTCTCACACCAAAAGATACCCCCGGAGGGTACCCCAACTGCCGCATAAGGAGGCGCAAAATGGACAACGATACCTGCAACCACTGCACACGAAAGACCAAGCACCGGGACGAAGCAGAATACACCGACCTCATCCACCGGCTCAACCGCATCGAGGGCCAGGTGCGGGGGGTGCGCCGCATGGTGGAGGAGGACTGTTACTGTGTGGACATCCTGACCCAGGTCTCCGCTATCACCGCCGCCCTGAACAGCTTCAACAAGGTGCTGCTGGGCAACCACGTCCGTACCTGCGTGGCTGAGAACATCCGGGAAGGCAACGACGAGGTGGTGGATGAACTGGTGAAAACATTGCAAAAGCTGATGAAATAAAACTTTTGTTCTCTCTTTGAATCTGTCTTATCAGTAATCCCAGCGAGAAACCCCTCTCGCCACCGCCTGAAAACGGCGGCGTGTCGTAAGCCGCGACGGAGGGATTTCCCCATCAGAGAATAGAAAGGAACCCACCCTATGAAAACAAAATTTGACGTGACCGGGATGTCCTGCGCCGCTTGCCAGGCCCACGTCCAGAAGGCGGTGGAGGCCCTGGACGGGGCGGACCAGGTCAATGTGAACCTGCTCTCCGGCAGCATGACGGTGGAGATCGACCCGGCGAAGCTCACCGCCGCCCAGGTCTGCCAGGCAGTGGCCCAGGCGGGCTACGGGGCCACCCCCGTGGGGCAGAAATCCCGCCCCCAGGACGACGCCGCCCGGAAAAAAGAGGCCCAGGAGAAGGAGCGCCGCTGGATGAGAACCCGTCTGACCGTCTCCATCATTTTCCTCATCCCCCTGTTCTACCTGTGCATGGGGCATATGTTCGGCGCGCCGCTGCCCTCCATCCTCAAGGGGGTGGAGAACTCCATGATTTACTGCCTGGCGCAGTTGATTCTGGTGCTGCCCATCCTCTATGTGAACGACAAATATTTCAAGAACGGCTTTACCACCCTGGCCCACCGCGCCCCCAACATGGACTCTCTCATCGCCGTGGGGGCCACGGCCTCGCTGGTCTACTCCCTCTACGCCATGTTCGTGGTGGCCTGGGCGCTGGGCCACGGGGACATGGAACTGGCGGAAGAATACCACATGAACCACCTGTACCTGGAGTCGGTGGGCATGATTTTGACGCTGGTGACGGTGGGCAAATATCTGGAGACCCGCTCTAAGGGGCAGACCGGCGCGGCCATCGAGAAGCTGATGGACCTGGCCCCCAAGACCGCCTCCGTCCTCCGGGACGGGGTGGAGGTCACGCTCCCCGTGGAGGAAGTGCAGGTGGGCGACCTGGTCGTGGTGCGACCCGGCCAGGCCGTACCCGTGGACGGGCAGGTGGTGGAGGGCAGTTCCTCCGTGGATGAGAGCGCCCTGACCGGCGAATCCATCCCGGTGGAAAAGTTCCCCGGCGACAAGGTCTCCGGGGCCACCATCAACAAAAACGGCGCCTTCACCTTCAGGGCCACCCGCGTCGGGGAGGACACCACCCTCTCGCAAATCATTCGGCTGGTGGAGGATGCTTCCTCCTCCAAGGCCCCTATCGCAAAGCTGGCGGACCGGGTGGCCGGGGTGTTCGTACCGGTGGTGCTGTGCATCGCTCTGGTGACGTTCCTCGTGTGGATGCTGCTCACCGGGACTGTGACCCGCGCCATTAGCGCAGGCGTGGCGGTGCTGGTTATCTCCTGCCCCTGCGCCCTGGGCCTGGCGACCCCTGTGGCCATCATGGTGGGTACCGGCAAGGGCGCGGAGCTGGGGGTGCTGTTCAAATCCGCCGAGGCGCTGGAAACGCTGCACAGCGTCAACGCCGTGGTGCTGGATAAGACCGGCACCATCACCCAGGGGAAACCCCAGGTCACCGACCTGCTGCCCGCCCAGGGCGTCACTCAGACCCGGCTGCTGACCCTGGCGGCCAGCCTGGAATCCGCCTCGGAGCATCCGCTGGCGGAGGCCATCGTCACCGCCGCCAAAGAGCAGCGTCTCGCCCTGCTGCCGGTGGAAAACTTTGAGGCCGTCCCTGGCAAGGGCCTTCGGGCGGAAATTGTCGGCAAAAAGTATTCTGCGGGCAACCTGCGGCTGATGGAGGAATCCGGCGTGGTCGTTCCGCCGGAGGCGGCCTCTGACTTAGCCGACCAGGGCAAGACCCCCTTGTTCTTCGCGGAGGAAACCCGGTTGCTGGGCCTCATCGCCGTGGCGGACGTGGCAAAGCCCACCAGCCGGGAGGCCATCGCCGCCTTCCAGGAGATGGGCATCGATGTGGTCATGCTCACCGGCGACAACCGCCGCACCGCCGAGGCCATTGGCCGGGAGCTGGGCGTGACCCAGGTGGTGGCGGAGGTGCTGCCCCAGGAGAAGGAGCGGGTCATCTCCGACCTGCAACAGCAGGGCAAAAAGGTGGCCATGGTGGGCGACGGCATCAACGACGCCCCCGCCCTGACGCGGGCCGACGTGGGCCTCGCCATCGGCGCGGGTACGGATGTGGCCATCGAATCGGCGGACGTGGTACTCATCCGCTCCGACCTGCTGGACGCCGTCACCGCCATGGAGCTGAGCCGGGCCACCATCCGCAACATCAAGCAGGACCTGTTCTGGGCCTTCTGCTACAACTGCATCGGCATCCCCCTGGCCGCCGGGGTGTTTTACCCCCTGCTGGGCTGGCAGCTCAACCCCATCTTCGGCGCGGCCGCCATGAGCCTCTCCTCCGTTTCGGTGGTGAGCAACGCCCTGCGCCTGCGGCTGTTCAAGCCCCGCCACAAGGCCCCCGATCCCGTCCCAACCCCTTCGGAACCAATGGAGGGTTTGAGTTTGAGTGCTGAAAGTGCTGATTCTGATGAGAAAGGAGCGAGTTCCATGACAAAAACCCTTGTTGTCGAGGGCATGATGTGCGCCCACTGTCAGGCCCGCGTCGAAAAGGCCCTGGCCGAGGTTCCCGGCGTTACCGCCGCCGTGGTAAACCTGGAGGCCAAGACCGCCACCGTCACCGCCGACGAGTCCGTCACCGACGAGACGCTGACCGCAGCCGTCACCAACGCGGGCTACGAAGTGAAGTCCGTGGGCTGAGTCCACACAAGACAGCGCCGCCGCTGGGTTCCCAATGGGACTGCGGCGGCGTGTTTTTTGCGCATATTTGTTCTGTGTAAGAAATAGTTTCACTGACTGCTAATTGAAAATTCTGGTTATCCCGTTGAATCAGCCTCGTCAGTAATTCCGGAGGGGTTTCCCGTCATGCGCTCTGTTTTGAGTTGCGTTCCAGTCAGACAACCACGGTTGCAAACCCGCTCATTGCTCATTGCACATTGCCAATTGCTAATTAGTCCACATACCCCCACAGCCCCCGGACGCTGACTTCTCCGGAGGTGATCTTTTCCTCCCGTCCGTCGGGGTGCTGCACCACGAGGCCGAAGTCCTCCGCCACGGCCACGGCGCGGGCAGGCTCCTCCCGCCCATCGGCCCGAAGCAGCCGCACCTCCCGGCCCACGGTCAGGCACCGGGCGCGGTATTTTTCCAGATAGTCCCCGCCATCGGAGAGCCAGGCGGCGTACATCCGGTCCAGAGCGTTGAGAATTTCCGCCGTCAACCGTCCCCGCTGCACCGGTTTCCCGGCGGACATGGCCAGGGAACCGGCGATGTCCCGGATGTCCTCCGGGAAGTCCTCCAGCCGCTGGTTGACGTTCAGGCCGATGCCGGTGACGATGGATTGCAGCGCGCCGCTCTCCCCTTCGATGGACATCTCGGTGAGGATGCCGCAGACCTTCCGCTTTTCCAGCACGATGTCGTTGGTCCACTTGATTTGAGGTTGCAGGCCGGTGGCGGCTTCGATGCCCTCGCACACCGCCACCGCCACGAACGCGGTGAAGTTCAGCGCCCGCTCCGGGGGGATCTGGGGCCGCACCAGGGCGCTCATATAGACGCCGGTATCCCTGGGAGACTGAAAGCTCCGCCCCAGACGGCCCCGCCCGCCGGTCTGCTCGTTGGCCACAGCCACCGCCCCGTCCGGTAGGTGGTGGGCCTCCCGCTTCAGGTAATTGTTGGTGGAGTCGATGGTCTGGAAGCACTCCAACGCCGCGCCGATGTGGTTCACATGGAGCCACGGCTCGATTTCTCCCGCTGTCAGCAGGTCTGGGCCGGACACCAGCCGATAACCCCGGTTGGTGACGGAGTGGATGTGGTAGCCCTCCTGCCGCAGACCGCTGACCGCTTTGGACACCGCCGCCCGGGAAATGCCCAGCTGACGACTCATGGCCTCGCCGGAAGTGTAGCCCTCCGGGTTCTGCCGCAGCAGCGCCAAAATCTTCTGTTTGCTCATGGTATTCGCCCCGTTTTCCTTCTGGTTGGGTTCATCCTATCACAAAATGCGACAATTAGCAATGAGCAATGTGCGGTCAACGACGCAGCGGAGGGGATTCACCACAGCGCTTATCCTTCTCAATCGGGAATCCTGCTCAGCGTCTCCAGCAGATCCACCAGCATTTTCGCGGTCAGTCCCCAGATGACCCGGCCCTGATAGACCCAGATGGGGGTGCGCCGCTCCCTGCGGTAGTGGGGCAGGAAGGGCAGCAGCTCCTCCGGCGCGGTGTCCAGCTCCGCCACCGTAGCGTAAACAGCCCATTTGGGCGGGTTGGCCCGGAGCCAGGACAGGGGTAGCAGGAACGCCTCCGCCACCTCTTCCCGTTGGAGGCGCAGCCCCTCCAGGCTGTTCACCCAGCCCAGCACCGCCTCCACCCGCTGACCGGAGCTGTGTCGTAGGGCGGGCAGCGGGGCGATCAGGTCAATCTGTGCAGCGGTTAGCCCCAGTTCTTCCTCCGTCTCCCGGAGGGTGCAGGCAGCGGCGTCCTCCCCTGGTTCCATGCCGCCGCCGGGGAAGCAAATTTCCCCCGGCTGGTGACGCAGAGCGGCGGCGCGCACTTCCAGAAGAACGCAGACGGCAGGTTGTCAATCAAGTGCAACACTATTTTCTTGGAAAAATACCTCATT
>JAJQBR010000137.1:1290-8820 GCA_021203185.1 Clostridiales bacterium | reverse complement strand
TTTCTTTATTTGAAGAATTTGAAGGTGTTGCACTTCGTATTGTAACCTACCCTCCCCCCTCTTTCAGGGGCGGCGAGAGGTGTGGTCAGTGGTCAGTTACGGGAGGACTGTTCTTCGTGGGAAGGTTGTACTGCGCTGGACAAAACTGCTACCCTAATATTAAGCACTATCCCCCTTGCCTCCCCTGAAAGGGGAGGTGGCGCGGCGTAAGCCGCGACGGAGGGGTTTTACCTCAGCGCTGAACAAAAGGAATCGCCAAATTCATTTAATTACAAAACACGGCGGAGGGGCGTTGGCCTGTCCCGCCCAACGATAAAGGAGTGAAGCTGTGACATGGCTAGACGAGTGAGCAAAAAGAAGGGGCCGACCCCCGAAGAAGATGCAAAGGACTTCTTCCTGGCCCTGGATATGCTGGAGCAGGAGCGGGGCATTTCCAAAGACTATATGCTGGAAAAAATCACCCAGGCCCTGGTCACCGCCTACAAGCGGGATCACGAGGGCATTGGAGACAACCTGGTGGTGCTGGCAGACCAGGAGAAGAACTCCATCCGCATGATTATCAAGCGGGAGGTGGTGGAGGAGGTCGATAACCCCGACACCGAGATTTCCCTGGAGGAAGTCCGCAAGAGCCTCCCCAACGCCCAGATCGGCGATGTGGTCAGCAAAGAGCTGAAAACCAAAAACTTTGGCCGCATCGCTGCCCAGACCGCCCGGCAGGTCATCATCCAGGGCATCCGGGAGGCGGAGCGGAACATGGTCTTTGACGAGTTCCACGCTAAGGAGAAGGAAATTCTTACCGGCGTCGTCTCCCGCACCGACCCCCGCAGCGGCGGCATCTATGTGAAGCTGGCCTCCGGCGACAAAACCACCGAGGCCCTGCTCTCCACCAGCGAGCAGGTGCGGGGCGAGACCTACACCGAGGGCCAGCGCCTGAAGGTCTACGTGGTGGAGGTGCGCAAGGGTACCCGGGGGACCCAGGTGGTCATCTCCCGCACTCACCACGGCCTGGTGCGCCGCCTGTTTGAACTGGAGGTGCCTGAACTGTTCGATGGCACGGTGGAGGTCAAGTCCATCGCCAGAGAAGCGGGCAGCCGCACCAAGATGGCCGTCTGGTCCGGCGACCCGGAGATTGACCCCATCGGCGCCTGCGTGGGTACCCGGGGTGCCCGTGTCAACGCCGTGGTGGAGGAGCTGCACGGCGAAAAGGTGGACATCATCAAGTATTCCGACGACCCCGCCGCCTACATCGCCGCAGCCCTGGCCCCCGCCGATGTGGTCAGCGTGGACGCCCAGCCGGAGCAGAAAACCTGCCGCGTGGTAGTGCCTGACGACCAGCTCTCCCTGGCCATCGGCAAGGAGGGGCAGAACGCCCGTCTGGCCGCCCGTCTCACCGGCTATAAAATCGACATCAAGAGCGTCACCGCCGCCGCAGAACTGGCCCAGCAGGAGGCCCAGGAGGCGTTGGAGCGCGCCGCGCTGGGAGAAGAAGCCCCGGCGGACGAGGGCGCAGAGGCGGCTCCCGAGACGGAGCTGTTCTCCGACGACGCCCTCTTTGCCGAGGACGAATAAACGATCCCGTCGCCGAAGGGAGGAACCTCTATGCCGAAAAAAATCCCCATGCGCCAGTGCGTGGGCTGCCGGGAGATGAAGCCCAAGCGGGAATTGATCCGGGTGGTTCGTTCCCCGGAGGGGGAGTTGTCCCTGGACTTCCGGGGCAAGAAGCCCGGCCGGGGCGCATACGTCTGTCCCAACGGGGACTGCCTGAAGCGGGCCAGAAAGAGCAACGCCCTGGGCCGCGCCTTCGGTATGAAGATACCCGACGAGGTCTACGTGGCTCTGGAGGGCCAGATGGAGCATGGCGATGGAACAAACTGAGAGCCTGCGGCTGCTGGGCCTGGCCAAACGAGCCGGGCGGGTGGCTCAGGGAGAGGATATGACCCAGGAGGCCGTCGCCGACCACAAGGCCCGTCTGCTGCTGCTGGCGGCGGACGCCGCCCCCGGCACCGTCCGGCGGATCCGCACCCTGGCCGGGGAGCGGACGGCGGTCATGGTTCTGCCCTGCGGCAAGGCCCAGCTGGGCGCGGCCCTGGGCCGGGACACCTGCGCCGTCTGCGCCGTCACCGACCTGGGCTTCGCCGCCAAGATCGCCGGTCTGGTGGCCGGGGAGGACCCCACTCTGGTCCCCATCGCCCAGGAACTGGCCCGGAAGCAGGAAAAGCTGCTCCGGCGCAAAAAGACCAAACCGAGAAGGAAGTAAGAACGTGAGTTTCGTGTCGCCCCGGCCCTGCCGGTGGTGCGCGAGGCCCCCACTGTATATAGGAGGTGGCTATAGATGAGTCTGGAGATCAAATACAGAGTGCGCGAGGTCGCCAAAGACTTCGCATTGAACGGCAAGGCCGTTGGCAACAAGAAAGTGACTGAAATTTTGACGAAATATGCCAAAACGCCCACCAGCGCCATGGCCGTACTCAGCGACCAGGAGCTTTCCATCATCTTCGACTATCTGACCCAAACCAATCAGATTGACAGTCTGGAAGAGGTATTTGCTGAGACGTATCAGGAATCCCCCAAGCCCGCCGAGGCCAAGAGCGGCGCGCAGAAGCCTCAGCAGAGCCAGAAGACCCAGTCCAAGCAGAGCAAGACTTCTGCTCCCGCCCAGCGCAATGACCGCAACCAGCGCCAGGGCAAAGCCCAGCAGCAGTCTGCGGGCCGTCAGCAGGGCGGCAAGCAGCCCGCCGAGCAGAAGCAGACGCAGAAGACCCAGCCCAAACAGCAGTCCGGCGGCAGCCAGAAGCAGCAGCCCGCTGAGCAGAAGCAGTCCGCTCAACAGCAGCCCGCCAGCCGGGTTCCTCAGAAAAAAGTGGTTAACACCCGGAAGAACGTCAGCGTCAACCTGGATCGGTATGATTCCCGGCTGGACGACTTGGCCCCGGAGCGGGCCGAGCGGATGCAGCAGGGCAAGCAGAAAATCTCCTCCCGCCGCCAGCAGCAGCAGAAGCAGGGCAAGCAGTCCGCCAAGCGCCGCCAGGAGGAGCAGCAGCAGCGGATGCGCCGTCTCCAGCAGGAGGCCGCCCGGAAAGCCCCCGTCAAGGTGGAAATTCCCGACGAGATCACTGTGGGCGAACTGGCCTCCCGGATGAAGAAAACCGGGGCCGAGGTGGTCAAGCACCTGATTGCGAACGGCGTGATGGCCTCCATGAGTGACACCATCGACTTCGACACCGCCGCCTTCGTGGCCGAGGAACTGGGCTGCAAGGTGGAGAGGGAAGTTGTCGTCACCATCGAGGAGAAGCTCATCGACACCACCGAGGACACCGAGGAGAATCTGGAACCCCGCGCCCCTGTGGTGGTGGTCATGGGCCACGTGGACCACGGCAAGACCTCTCTGCTGGATAAAATCCGCTCCACCAACGTTACCGCAGGCGAGGCCGGCGGCATCACCCAGGCCATCGGCGCCTATCAGGTGAAGGTACCCGGCGGCAAGATTGTCACCTTCCTGGACACCCCCGGCCACGAAGCCTTCACCGCCATGCGCGCCCGGGGCGCTATGGTCACGGACATCGCCATCCTGGTGGTGGCGGCGGACGACGGCATCATGCCCCAGACCGTGGAGGCCATCAACCACGCCAAAGCCGCCGGTATCCCCATCGTGGTGGCCATCAACAAGATGGATCTGCCGGGAGCCGACCCGGAGCGCATCAAGCAGGAGCTGACCAAATATGACCTGCTGGCCGAGGACTGGGGCGGCGACACTATCGTGTGCCCCATCTCCGCCAAGACCGGCGAGGGCATCGACGAGCTGCTGGAGATGGTACTGCTGACCGCCGAAATGCGGGAGCTGCGGGCCAACCCCAACCGCGCCGCCAAGGGCGCGGTCATCGAGGCCCGGCTGGACAAGGGCCGCGGCCCGGTGGCGACTCTGTTGGTGCAGAACGGCACCCTGAAGCAGGGCGACGTGATCATCGCCGGGACTGCCGTGGGCCGCGTCCGGGCTATGACCGACTACCGGGGCAAACGGCTCAAAGCCGCCGGTCCCTCCGTCCCCGTGGAGATCACCGGCATGGCCGAGGTTCCCAGCGCAGGCGACGACTTCTATGCAGTGGCCGACGAGCGCATGGCCCGGGAGCTGGCCGAGCAGCGCAAGCAGGAGCGGAAGGCCGCCGCCGCCGCTCCCACTGCCAAGAAGGTCAGCCTGGACGACCTGTTCTCCCAGATTCAAGAGGGCGAGGTCAAGGAGCTGAACATCATCGTCAAAGCTGACGTGCAGGGCAGCGTAGAGGCCGTGAAACAGAACCTGGAGAAGCTCAGCAACGACGAGGTTCGGGTTCGGGTCATCCACGGCGGCGTGGGCGCGGTCAACGAGAGCGACATCATGCTGGCCTCCACCTCTAACGCCATCATCGTGGGTTTCAATGTCCGCCCCGACCCCGCCGCCAAAGCCATGGCCGAGCGGAACAAGGTGGATATGCGGATGTACCGGGTCATTTACGAGTGCATCGAGGAAATCGAGGCCGCCATGAAGGGTATGCTGGCCCCCACCTTCAAAGAGGTGGAGCTGGGCCGGGTGGAGGTCCGCCAGGTGTACAAAATCACCAACGTGGGCATCGTGGCCGGTTCCTACGTGCTGGAGGGCAAGGTCACCCGGAATGCCCAGCTGCGGCTGGTGCGGGACGGCATCGTCATCCACGAGGGCAGCATCGCCAGTCTCCAGCGCTTCAAGGACTCCGTCCGGGAGGTGCAGGCCGGGTACGAGTGCGGCATCACCCTGGAGAAGTTCTCCGATATCAAGGTCGGGGACATCTTCGAGTGCTTCCAGATGGAAGAAGTGGAGAAGTGAGCTGTTCGCTGTTAGCTTTTAGCCTTTAGCTCAGTGGTGCTATCTTTTAGGCAATACGCTTTTAGCCGGCAGCACCTGGCTAACAGCTAATGGCTAACGGCTAATAGCTAAATAAAAACACCGCAAGGGGCGCAGAATACAGAAGGGCAATTCTGTGTTCCGCGCCCTCTTGTATCTTAGAAAAAGGAGCGTCATTATGGCAAGTTATCGCATTGGACGCATCAACGACGACATCAAGCGGGAGCTTGCGTCCATGATCCCCACACTGAAAGACCCCCGCGTGCGGGGCCTCATCTCCATCACGCGGGTGGACACCACCACCGACCTGCGCTACTGCCGGGTTTACGTCTCCGTGCTGGACAAGGACGACGCGCAGGAGGTCATGCGGGGCCTGAAATCCAGCGCGGGCTACCTGCGCCGGGAGCTGGGCCGCCGGATGACTCTGCGCTACACACCGGAGCTGCAATTCATTGCGGACGATTCCATCGACCGGGGATCCAGGCTGATTCAGATGATGAACGAGCTGGACATCCAGCCGGACGAGACCCCAGCAGAAACGGAGGATACACTATGAACGAACAACAGGTGATTCAATGGCTGCGGGAGCGGGACAATTTTCTGGTGCTGACCCACATCCGCCCGGACGGGGACACCCTGGGCTGCGCCACCGCCCTGTGTCTGGCCCTGGAGAAGCTGGGTAAGACCGCTTACACCCTGCCCAACCCCGGCGTGACCCGCACTTATGAGGGTTATTTAAACTTCCGCTGGGCGCCGGAGGGCTACGTGCCGGAGCACATCGTGGCGGTGGACCTCGCCACCGAAAATCTGTTCCCGGAGGGTCCCCAACAGGCGTATCTGGGCAAAACGGAGCTTTGCATCGACCACCACGGCAGCAACACCCTTTACGCGCAGGAGACCTGTCTGGATCCGGACGCCGCCGCCGCCGGTGAGGTGGTCTACCGCATCATTAAGGGGCTGTGTCCTTTGGACAGAGACATCGCTCAGGCGCTGTATATCGCCATCTCCACTGACAGCGGCTGCTTCGCCTACAGCAACACCACCCCCGCCACCCACCGCATCGCGGCGGAACTGATGGAATACGGCGACTTCTCCCCGGTGAATAAGAACTTTTTCCAGACCAGATCCTTTAAGGAACTGCGTTTGCAGTCCATGCTCATGGCTTCGGAGCAGTTCTTCGAGGACGGAAAAATCTGCATTGGCAGCGTCTCCATAGCGGACAAGGCCAGCGTGGACGCCGACGAGGGGGATTGCGAGGAGCTGGCCGCCTTCGCCGCCACCATCGAGGGGGTGCGCTGCGCCGCCACCGTTCGGGAGCTGGCCCCTGGTAAGTGCAAGATCTCCCTGCGCACCGACCCCCACTACATCAGCGCCGACCAGATCTGCGCCCTGCTGGGCGGCGGCGGACACCAGGCCGCCGCCGGGTGCAGAGTACCCGGCAGCGTGGAACACGCCCGGCAGGTGGTCTACGACAGCATTATGCAGGTGCTGCGCGCTGAGGTGTGACAGTGGGACTGTTGCAGGGCCTCAAAGACGGGTGGACGTTCCTCAAAACGCTGCATACCATCGAGAAAAAGGCGCAGGCGGCAAAGGTGCGTTGGAAGAATACAACCCCGAAAGAGGCCGCAGCCCTCTCTGACGAGGAGCTGTGGGAATGTCTCACCGCATGGCTGGACGACGACGCGCTGAACACCCCCGGCGCAAAGCGGACGCTGTACACCGCGTATCTCTTTGACCTGGAGGTGCAAAACGGCGGGCTGTGCCAGTATTTTGGCAACTGCCCGGAAAGCGTCCCCTATCTGGAGGACGCGCTGGCCGCGCTGGGGGCGGAGCCTTATCGGGCGCTGTTCCACGATGTTGTGGTCAAACAGGACGTTGACGTGAATCTGGTGGGCAACTCTGGAACCGCCCAGATGGTACATTGCGGAGAACAGTGTGAGCAATGCCCACTGAACACCTTCGACAGCGCTTATTATGCCCTGCACATCACAACGCCGCTGGAGACCATGTGTGTGCGGTACGCCAGGGCGCATTTACAGGAATTGTTTTAAAGAATAAGGCAGGAAACTACCAATGCCAATCGGAGGTGCAAAATGAGTTGTGACGCCAAAAGTGCCGGAAAGACGCTCAAACAGCTCAAAGCCGCCAAAAAAGCTGCTGAGGCGCGGGAACAAACCTGGCGAAAAATGACGGCAAAAAGAGCCAGACGTCTCTCCGACGAGACGCTGTGGGATTGCCTTTTCTTTCGTCTGGACAACAACGAGGACACTTTGAAAACGCCCGGCGTCAAACGGACGCTGTACACAGCCATGCTATTTGACGTTGAGTTACCGGTCGGCGGGCTGTGTTCGTTATGTGACGACTACCCGGAAATCTTTCCCTATCTGGAGGACGCACTGGCCGCAGTGGGGGCGGAACCTTATTTAACACCGCTCCAAGATACCCTCGCCAGGCTGGGGATTACCCTGGAGCAGTTTGTCACCACCGGGGCCGCCGAGCTGCTCCAGTGCGGGCAGCAATGCGAGGAACACTGCCCTTTAGAAGCTCTCGACGACGGCTGGTATGGCCTAATCAGCGAAGCGCCGCTGATGCCCCTCTGCATCCGCTATGCCAGGGCGCGTTTACAGGAATTGTTTTAAAATGCAAGGCAGGGAAATCATGCCAAACGGAATCAT
>JAJQBR010000137.1:0-1190 GCA_021203185.1 Clostridiales bacterium | reverse complement strand
TTTACAGGAATTGTTTTAAAATGCAAGGCAGGGAAATCATGCCAAACGGAATCATCATCATTGACAAGCCCCAGGACTGGACCAGCATGGATGTCTGCGCCAAACTCCGCCGCCTGCTGGGGGAGCGCCGCGTGGGCCACGCCGGGACGCTTGACCCCATGGCCACAGGCGTACTGACGGTGTTCGTGGGCCGGGCCACCCGGGGGGCGGAGTTCGCTGAGGGCGGCGAGAAGGAGTACCTGGCTACCCTCCAGTTGGGGCTGGAGACGGACACCCAGGACACCACCGGGCAGGTGCTGCGCCAGCAGCCCGTCGCCTGCACCCGCGAGGACATCGAGGCGGTGCTGCCCCGGTTCCGGGGGGACATCTTGCAGGTGCCGCCCATGTACTCCGCCCTGAAGCGGAACGGCAAAAAGCTCTACCAGCTGGCGCGGGCGGGCAAGACCGTGGAGCGTCCGCCCCGCCCCGTCACCATCTACGCCCTGGAGCTGGGGGAGGAGCTGGCCCCCGGAGCCTACGCCCTGCGGGTGCGCTGCTCCAAGGGGACGTACATCCGCACCCTCTGCCACGACATCGGCCAGGAGCTGGGCTGCGGCGGGGCCATGGCCGCTCTGCGGCGCACCCAGGCGGCGGGGTTCACCCTGGCGGACGCCCTCACGCTGGAGCAGGTGGCCGCCGTTGTGGAGGAAGGCCGTGGCGCCGAGCTGCTCCGGCCCATTGACACACTGTTCGCCCAGTACCCGGCGGTTGCTGTCACCGGACGGCAGGAGCGGCTTTGCCGCAACGGGAACCCCTTCCAGTTGGAGGGGGCGGACGGGCGGTTCCGGGTCTACGACGCGGACGGAACGTTTCTTATGCTGGGGGAGCGAAAAGCCGGGGAAATGCGCACGGTTAAGAGCTTTTTTGAACCGAAAACAATATAAGCTGTTAGCTGTTAGCTGTTAGCCAGGCACTGCTAATCAAAAGCGTAGAGCGTAAAAGGCAGACCAAGCTAAGAACTATAAGGCTCATTGAGATGAGAAAAAAGAGAAACTGGTTATCCCTTTGAATCAGCCTTATCAGTAATTCCGGCGTGAAACCCCTCCACCATGCTTCGCATGGCCGCCTCCCCTTTCAGGGGAGGCGAGAGGGGTGGTCAGTTGTGGAATGATACTTCTTTATGGATAAAAGTTCTTCTATTGTTTAAATAT
>JAJQBR010000084.1 GCA_021203185.1 Clostridiales bacterium | reverse complement strand
CCCTGCCCTGAAAGGGGAGGAGGGCCGCCGCCGTTAGGCGGTGGCGGAGGGGTTTTGCCGATACGGATGGAGAAAACACAACCATAAAAACGCGCTGGACGGCAGGCAAGCGGCCTGTTTTCCAGCGCGTTTTGCGTTACAGCGCAACTTTTTTTAATTCCTCGTAGTCCTCCACGATGTACTCCGCTCCGGCGGCGGCGAACTCTTCCCGGCTGCCGTAGCCCCAGAGTACCCCCGCGCAGGCGATGCCGTTCTCATGGGCGCCGAATACGTCGTGTTCCCGGTCGCCCACCATCAGGATTTGGGACAGCGGAACCTCTCCGCAGGATGCCACCGCCTGGCCCACGATGCGGGGCTTGTAGCAGCCCCCGCCGGA
Source organism: Clostridiales bacterium (assembly GCA_021203185.1). Lineage (GTDB taxonomy): Bacteria > Bacillota > Clostridia > Oscillospirales > Oscillospiraceae > Onthomonas. The sequence goes on along the minus strand of JAJQBR010000084.1, from coordinate 8,460 downwards.
CTCGTCCATGGTGCCGCCAAAGACGCCGTCAAAATATGGGGTCAGGCCGAAGTGATCCAGCACCCGCCGGGCCATGGGCAGCGGCTTGGAGGTGGCCACCAGCAGCGTTTTTCCCGCCGCCCGCAGGTCTCCGAGACAGCCCTCCATGCCGGGGTAGACACTGTTCTCGAAGATGCCGCCCAGTTCGTTGTACCGGACGCGGTATTGCCGGATGGTCTCGACCATCTCCTCCAGAGGGACGCCGTAGCAGGTGTGAAAAGTCTCGTTCAGGGGCGGGCCAACGAAGCGGCGCAGCAGCGCAGGGTCTCCCACCGGATAGCCCATTTTCTCCAGGGCGTAGGCGGCGGAGTGGATGATACCGGGGCCGGAATCGGTGAGGGTTCCGTCCAGGTCGAACAGCAGACAGGTATAGGACACGGTGGTTTCTCCTTTTGTCTGTCGCAAAGACAGGCTGATTTGCGTTTTAAAATGGCTGCCGCAGTGCGGCAGCCATTGTGATTTCTTAAAGAAAGCTTGAATCGTAATGAATTATCATTCCGCAACTGACACCCCCACCCCTCTTGCCTCCCCTGTGAAGCGCTGGCCGAATGGCCAATTCCTCTTTAGCGCAAATGCAGGGAGCTATGGCCCCTTGGGGCCATGCGAGTCGCAAAAGGGGAGGAGGGCCGCCGCCTTTAGGCGGTGGCGGAGGGGTTTCCGTTGAAATAACGGATAAGGTTTCCTTCAAAGGAACAACCGTTTCTTTCACTCCACAGTGACGGACTTCGCCAGGTTCCGAGGCTTATCCACGTCCAAACCCTTTGCGCAGCTGACATAGTAGCCCATCAGCTGGAGGGGGATAATAGCCAGGCTGGTGGTGAAATAGGGGTCGGTTTTGGGGACATAGACGGTGAAGTCGGCGGTGTCCTCGATGGAATAGTTGCCGTAGGTGGTCAGGCCCATCAGGTAAGCGCCCCGGCTCTTGACCTCCACCATGTTGGAGACGGTCTTTTCAAACAGATCGTCCTGGGTCAGCACACCCACCACCAACACGTCGTCCTCCACCAGAGAGATGGTGCCATGCTTCAGCTCACCGGCGGCATAGGCTTCGGAGTGGACATAACTGATTTCCTTCATCTTCAGGCTGCCTTCCAGACTGATGGCGTAATCCAACCCCCGGCCAATGAAGAAGATGTCGTGGGCGTTGGAAAACTTGCTGGCGAACCACTGGATGCGGGCCTCGTCCTCCAACACCTTGCTGATTTTGTCCGGCAAAGTTTGTAACTCGGCAATCAGCTGGTCATAGCGGTCCTGGTCAATGGCGCTGCGGACGTAGGCGAACTGGATGGCCAGCAGGTAGCAGGCGATGAGCTGGGTGCTGTAGGCTTTGGTGGTGGCCACGGCGATCTCCGGCCCGGCCAGAGTGTAAAACACGTTGTCTGCCTCCCGGGCGATGCTGGAACCCACCACGTTGACGATGGCGATGGTGCGCACTCCACGGGCCTTGACTTCCCGCAGGGCGGCCAGGCTGTCGGCGGTTTCGCCGGACTGACTGATGATAATTACGGCGGAGTTCTCCACCAGAATGGGGTCCCGGTAGCGGAACTCGCTGCCCAGCTCCACTTCCACGGGAATCTTTGCCAGCCCCTCCAGGACGCACTTGGCGGCGATGCCCACATGGTAGGCGCTGCCGCAGGCCACGATATACAGCCGGGACAGCTGGCGAATTTCCTCATCGGAGAGGCCCACGGCGGTCAGGTCGATGCGGCCGTCCATCAGGCAGGAGTTCATGGTGTCCCGCACGGCATTTGGCTGCTCCTGGATCTCCTTCATCATGAAATGCTCGTAGCCGCCCTTTTCTGCGGCCTCGGCATCCCACTGGATCTCCACCAGATCTTTGGTAATCTCTTCCTTGTCGATATTGTAGAAGGTCACGTTCTCCCGGGTCAGTCGGGCGATCTCCAGGTTGCCGATATAGTACACATTGCGGGTGTATTTCAGGATGGCGGGTACGTCGGAGGCGATAAAGCTGCCTTGGGCACTCCGCCCTACGATGAGGGGGCTGTCCTTGCGGACGGCGTAGATAACGCCGGGTTCGTCCTTGAGCATGATGCCCAGGGCATAGGAACCACGCACCCGGAGCATGACCTTGGCGATAGCCTCCAGGGGGTTGCGCTGATACTTTTTATAGTAGTAGTCCAGCAGCTTGGTGACCACCTCGGTGTCCGTCTGAGAGTAGAAGGAGTACCCGCTCTTAACCAGCTTCTCTTTCAGTTCCAGATAGTTCTCGATGATGCCGTTGTGGACCACAAAGACCTCCCGGTCGTCGCTGAAATGGGGGTGAGCGTTGACGGCGGAAGGCTCCCCGTGGGTGGCCCAGCGGGTGTGGCCGATGCCGCAGCTGCCCGGTACGGCCTGACCGCCGTTGGTTTTTTCCGCCAGCTGCTTCAGGCGGCCCTTGACCTTGACCACCTCCACCTTGTCGGAGGCGTCGTCTTTCACCGCAATGCCCGCCGAATCATAGCCGCGATACTCCAGCTTGGCCAGCCCGTCCAGCAAAATGGGGGCCGCCTGTCCTTCACCGGTAAAACCGACAATACCACACATAATGTAACTTCTCCTTTCGCGGCCAGAGGCCGCAGATCCTGTAGCCAACGTTGACCGTTCAAGTGATTTCAGTTTTGGTGTTTTGCCGATAGTTATTATAATGCGAAATCCCCATTTGGGCAACACCCAAATGCGTTTTTGTCATTTCAGATAGTTTTTCAGCACGTTTGAAGGGAAAAACCCACACGATTGCCGATTCCGCCTTCTCTTTCCGGCGAAGAACGGGAAAATTGCGGCATCGAAAAAGTTACAAATAGTAACAAGCCGAAAGCCGCCGCAAAACAACAAATTGTTTTCATCCGAATTGTGCCGGACATCAACTTTTTGGGCTGCATTTGCCAAAAATAAGGCTATTTTAACGAAAAAATCCTTTTTTCAGAAAAAATGAAAAATTTCTGCAAAAAAGACTGGAACTGTGGGGACGGATGTGCTATAATCGAAAAAGTTACAAAAGGTTTACAAAAAGAAACAGGAGGAAACCAATGAAACCCACGCATACCCACAAACTCCTTTCCCTGCTCCTGGCACTGGCTATGGTGTTCAGCCTGGCCTGCCCCGCCTTTGCTGCACAAGCGGATACAACCGAAGCCCTGGAGGACGAAACCACCTCCAGCGAAACCGCCGATTCCGCCAGCGAGGACTGGGACACCCTCCCCGTCACTGACGACAGCGAGGACGAAACGGCTGACAGCTCCGCTGAGGAAACCCCTGCGGAGGAGGAAGAAACCGACGCAGAGGACACAGGGGACACAGAAAACGCGGAGAACACAGAAGCCGCAGAAGAAAGCGCGGCCGATGCGGAAGAAACCGAGACCATCGAAGAGGACGAGGCCGTTGTCACTGGCCTGGACGCCAGCGCCGAGGACGGCGCGATTGTCTTTGCCCTGGGCGAAGAGGATGAGAGCTGGGTCTATACCCTGGACGCCAGCGGCGACCCGGTCTTTGCCTTTGTCTACCTGGAGGACGGCCAGCAGGTGTTTGCCGCCGACGGGTTCTATCTGCTGCCCGCGGGTACTGTGAATGTGGTTCTGGGCGAGAGCACCTACATCTGCTCCTTTGCCGCCGGCATCTATTACTTTGACGAGGACGGCGTCTGGCAGAAGGATCTGGACGAGAAGACCGCTTCCGTCGCCCTGACCACGGTGGAAGAGGAGGACGGCGACCTGGTGGCGGAGGACACCGACAGCAAGGTGCTGACGCTGGATTCCGCCACGGTCAAGGAAACCAGCAGCGGCTATGCCATCTCCAGCAACATCGAGTATTTTGCCGGTAAGTTCAACAGCCGGTATTACTTCGAGGGCGAGATCTACTCCGGCCTGTTCCGCTTCTCCAGCGGCGGCACCCTCTACCTCATCACTAACGGCGTGGGGAAATCCTTCACCGGCACGATGAAGTCCTCCTACGGCACATACATCTGCAACTATACGCTGTCCACCAGCTATGACGGCCTCTACTATAAGAGCGGCAAAGCCTACACCGGTTTCCGCTCCAGCAACCTCACCTATTACACCAAGGGCAAGAAGGATACCTCCGTCAGCGGCTGGAAAACCATCAGCAGCAAAGAGTATTACTTCACCAAAGGCGTGGCTGCCACCGGCACCAAACGCATCAAGCGCAACGGCTATACTTATACCTACACCTTCCGCTCCAACGGAACCCTGGTGACCAATCTGTTTGAGTACAACAGCAGCTACAAAAAGAAGAAGCTCCACATCGTCCTGGCCCGCGGCTCCCACACCGGCACCATCCTGGCCTATAACTCCAGCACCAAAAAGTACGACATCCCCGTCAAGAGCTTTGTGGTGTCCATGTCCAGGAAAAGCTCTAACACCAAAGCCGGCACCTATAAGCTGACCACTCGCAAGCGCTGGTGGAAGTACAGCTCCAAGCTGTACTATCAGTACGCCACTTACGTCTCCGGCAGCGGCAGCTGGACCCACTCCGAGCAGTATTCCAAGACCAGCATTAAGGCGCTGAAGTACAGCTCCTACAACGGCCTGGGGACCAACCAGTCCAAGCAGTGTATTCGGATGCAGGTGGTCAACTGCAAGCTGATCTACGACCTGGCCAAGTCCAACAACAGCAATACGCGGGTGGTGATTACCAAGGGCAACGGGTATCTGCCCTTCGGCAAGATGACCCTGAGCAACAACTACGACGCCACTGGGAAAATCAAGAGCAGTCAGAAGTACGACCCCACCGACCCGGCGGTGTAAAGCATTACATCATTACGAAATCCCCCGTACAAAGCGGTACGGGGGATTTTTAGCAACAGGCTCAAAAAAAGAAAACCGGCGCAACTGCTTGCGCCGGAGGTTCTTCGTCTGTTGTCATCCGCAGTTTGCCTCGAACACTCACGCACGGGTCACTTTGCCGGAACGGAGGCACCGGGAGCAGACATAAACGTGGGTGGGAGTACCGTCAACGACCGCCTTGACACGTTTGACGTTGGGTTTCCAGGTGCGATTGGAACGGCGGTGGGAATGGGAAACCTGGATGCCGAAGGTCACGCCTTTGCCGCAGTAGCTGCACTTTGCCATTTTGCATACCTCCTTCTTCTTGGTTCGCTTCGTTTATATGCTGAACTTTTGGTTCTGTCAACAAAGTCCACTGAAACAGCGAACATTATAATATCAGAACTGCGGCGAAAAATCAAGACCTTTCCCCCTGGAATTTGAAAAAAATCTTCCCAAACCGGGGGATAAATTTGGCGGCATTGGTTGCGAACCGGTGAAAAATAGGGTATACTGACCATATCCACCGCGCATTTTTCTATATACAGTCTACATTGCTGCCGAATTTTGGCCTGCTGCGCTTACATTGGCCGGAATTGGCTGTGTCTCTTTGAAATTACACCACAGAAGGAGGAAGTTTTATGCCAAATTCACAGAGCATTTCGCTGCAAACGCTGGTGAAGGAATTTAACCTGGAGATCCTGCACAAGGGTACGGGGTACGAGACCCAGCAGGTGATTCAAACCAGCATCAACCGGCCGGGCCTGTCCCTGGTGGGGTTCTATGACTATTTCGACAGCAACCGCCTCCAGCTGATGGGCAAGATGGAGAACACCTACCTGAAAATGATGGGCCGGGAGGAACGGCTCAAGTGCTTCCGGGATCTGCTGTCCCACCCCATCCCGGCGGTGATCCTGGCCCGGAACCTGGCGCCCTACCCGGAGTGTTTGCAGGCGGCGGAAGAGTACGGCCGCACCGTCCTGCGCAGCACCCAGGAGACCGGTGAGCTGATGAGCGACCTGACCACCTCCCTGCGCTCCTACCTCTCCCCCCGCATCACCCGCCACGGCGTGCTGGTGGAGGTCTATGGCGAGGGCATCCTGCTGATGGGCGAAAGCGGCGTGGGCAAGTCCGAGACCGCCATCGAACTTATCAAGCGGGGCCACCGGCTCATCGCCGACGACGCGGTGGAGATTCAGCGGGTGAATACCAACAAACTGATGGGTTCCGCCCCGGAACTGATCCGCTACTATGTGGAAATGCGGGGCATCGGCGTCATCGACGTGCGGCAGCTGTTCGGTATGTCCGCCATCAAGGACAGCCAGTATATCGACTTAATTATCAACCTGGAACAGTGGCGGGAGGGGATGCTCTATGACCGGCTGGGGCTGGACGACTTCTGGACCACCATCCTGGACGTGAAGATTCCCTCATTGACCATCCCGGTAAAGCCCGGCCGGAACCTGGCCGTTATCATCGAGGTGGCCGCCATGAACAACCGCCACAAAAAGATGGGCTACAACGCCGCCCAGGAGTTCACCGACCGCATCAACGCCCATTTCAGCGAGCAGCTGGCGGCGGCTGGCGACGACGACCTGGAGACCTGACGAGGGGGCTGCTTTCAGATGAACATCGAAGTGCGCGCCTACGGGCCGGAGGATCTCTCCGCCGCCTGTGCCATCTGGAACCGGGTGGTGGAGGACGGCATGGCCTTCCCCCAGACAGAACCGCTGGACGAGGAGAGCGGCCAGGTATTTTTCGCCGGGCAGTCCTTCACCGGCGTGGCGGCAGACGCAGAGACCGGCCAGGTGGTGGGGCTTTACATCCTGCACCCCAACAACGTGGGCCGCTGCGGACACATCTGCAACGCCAGCTATGCGGTGCGGGCCGACCTGCGGGGCCAGCACATCGGAGAGACGCTGGTGCGCCACAGCCTGGAAAAGGGCCGGGAGCTGGGCTTCCGCGTCCTCCAGTTCAACGCGGTGGTGTGCAGCAATGTCCACGCCCTCCGACTCTACGAGAAGCTGGGATTCGTCCGGCTGGGGACGGTTCCCGGCGGGTTCCGCCGCAAAGACGGGATATACGATGACATCGTGCTGATGTATCACCCGCTGGTTTGAACAAGCTGAACACCTGGACAACGCCTGCTGCATCGTCGTCCGGGTGTTTTTTTGCGCCCCGAAGTCCCGGAACGCGGGATTTCCGCCGACTGCTTTCAAAAAAACACGAAAAAAGCAGAAAAAAGTCTGTTCATCTTGTTCAAACTGTGCTATTATGTCCTTTGTTGAGCCGACGCGGCCCCCTCCGCGCCGCGCGCAGGAAGGAGCTGCCTATTTAGCATGAAAATCATTGTCTGCATGAAGCAGGTGCCGGCCACCAGCCAGGTGGAAATAGACCCGGAAACCGGCGCTATGAAGCGCCTGAGCGCCAATACCCGCACCAATCCCTATGACCTCTTTGCCCTGGAGACCGCCCTTCAAATTCGGGAGAAGCTGGGCGGCACCGTCACCGTCCTGACCATGGGACCCGACCAGGCTAAGGTTATGATGGAGGACGCCTACACCATGGGGGCGGACGACGCCGTCATCCTGTCCGACCGGAAGTTCGCCGGGTCGGACGTGCTGGCCACCTCTTACACCCTGGCCCAGGGCATCCGGGTGCTGGGAGGGGCCGACCTCATCCTCTGTGGCCGCCAAACCACCGATGGGGACACCGCCCAGGTTGGCCCCGCCATCGCGGAGCATCTGGGCATCCCCCACTGCGCCTGGGTGGCGGAGGTGGTGGACGTGACCGAGGAGTCCATTCAGGTCCGGCAGGACCTGGTCTCCGTGGCCCAGGTCTCCGAAATGCACTACCCCTGCCTGATCACCGTTGATAAAGATATGTGCGTCCCCCGTCTGCCCTCCTACCGGCTGAAAAAGCAGACGGCGGGCCGTCCGGTGCGCATCCTCTCTTTTGCCGACCTGCCCGACCAGAACCTGAGCCGCTATGGTCTGGTGGGGTCCCCCACCAGCGTGGCCAAAATGTTCGCGCCCCCGGTGGGCGACAGCCAGGTCTATCTGGAAGGTACGCCGGAGCAGAAGGCCGAGACGCTGTTCGACACGCTGGTGTCGAAAAAAATCATCTGACGGGAGGGAACTGGCATGGATTTGATTCGTTTTAACGCCGCCCGGTGCGACCTCTGCGGGACCTGCATCCGGGACTGTCCCTTTGGCGCCCTCTCCATGGGCGAGCGGGGCATCGAAGTAGGGGAGACCTGCCGGATGTGCGGCCTGTGCGTCCGCCGCTGCCCCCATAAGGCCATCACCTTCGAGCAGAAGGCCGGGGCTGTGGACAAGCGCCAGTGGCGGGATTTCCTGATTTTTGTGGAGCAGGAGCGGGGCGACATCCACCCCGTGGCCTATGAACTCATCGGCGAGGCCCGGAAAATGGCCCCCAAGGTGGGCTACAAGGTCAACTGCGTCCTGGTGGGCGGGGAAGGCACCGCCCAAAACGCCGAGAAGCTGCTGCCCTACGGCGTGGACACGGTCTACGTCTATGAACACCCCGGCTTTGCGGGCTTCAAGGCCGACTGCTACGCCGACGCCGTGGCCGACTGCATCGCCAACACCCGGCCCTCCTCCGTCCTCATCGGGGCCAC
>JAJQBR010000134.1 GCA_021203185.1 Clostridiales bacterium | reverse complement strand
AAGGTGTTGCACTTCGTATTGTAACCTACCCCCCTCCCCTTTCAGGGGAGGCGAGAGGGGTGGTCAGTTACGGAAAGATACTTCTTTGTGGATAAAAGTTTTTCTATTGATTAAATTACGTTGAATTACGTTGCAAAATCTATCTTGTTTGAGAAAAAACAGCAAGCAAACGACAAGCACTATCCCCCTTGCCTCCCCTGAAAGGGCAGGGAGCGAAGCGGAAGTGCCGCTTGACGGCGGAGGAGGGCCGCCGCCTTTAGGCGGTGGCGGAGGGGTTTCTTTGCACTCTCTATATCATTGCACATTGCTAATTGCACATTTATTTCACCTGAATCCCGTCAATCCACACCCCCACGATCTGGGACTGCAAATCGAAGGGGTGGCCGCTGTACAGCACCAGGTCTCCGTTCTTCCCCGGCGTAATGGACCCCACCCGGTCGGCAATCCCGGCGATCTCTGCCGCGTCGATGGAAATGGCCCGCAGCGCCTGCTCCGGGTCCAGCCCGTTTTTCGCGGCGATCGCCGCCGCCAGGGGCAGGTACTGCACCGGGTTCTCCGGGTGGTCGGTGCAGATGGCCACCTTGACCCCGGCCTTTGCCAGGGCTGCCGTGTTGCCCAGGGTCTGGCGGGACAGCTCCGGCTTGCTCCGGTCCCCGATGATGGGACCTGTCACCACACGAGCGCCCTCCGCCGCCAGCAGGTCGGCCACCAAATGGCCCTCTGTGCCGTGGATGATGACGTAATCCAAATCAAACTCCTTGGCGATGCGGACGGCGGTGGCGATGTCGTCCGCCCGGTGGGCGTGGAAGTGGGCGGGCAGCTTTTTCTCCAACACCGGGGCCAGGGCCTCCAGCTTGGCGTCGAAGTCGGGCGGGTCCTTGTCCTCGTCCTCCGCTGCAGCCTGTTTTTTCCGCAGATACTCCGCCGCCTGCGCCAGGTTCTCCCGAATCAGGGCGGCAGTGGCCATGCGGGTCATGGGGCTTTCCTTCTTCTCGCTGTAGGCCCCCTTGGGGTTCTCCCCCAGGGCGAATTTCATGGCGACGGGGGCCTTCACCACCATGTCGTCGATCCAGCGCCCGGCGGTTTTGACGGCGGCGAACTGCCCGCCAATGGCGTTGGCGCTGCCCGGCCCGGTCAGCACCGTAGTCACGCCGCCCTCTCTGGCCTCCTTGAAGCAGTTGTCCAGGGGATAGAGTGCGTCGATGGCCCGCAGGTGGGGGGTGACGGGGTCGCTCTCCTCGTTGCAGTCGTCCTGGTCGTAGGTCTGGCCGTCGGCCAGCAGCCCCAGGTGACAGTGAGTATCCACCCAGCCGGGGTAGAGTTGCCCCCCCTGAGCGTCTACGTCGCCGGGGGCGACAGGCGGGCAGTCCTCCATGGCTCCCAGGGCGGCCACCTTGCCGCCCTCCAGCCGGACGAATCCGTTTTCTATCACTTTTTTGTCCATAGGGTGGACATTTGCATTAAAAATCAGCATAATTCGCTCCTTTTTGACAAAAGTAGTGTTTGACATTTGGGAGGGGGTTTGGTATTCTATTCTTGCAGCTCATCCAATGCGCCGCCGCGCCAGCCGTGCGGCGGACGGCCCCAGGGCCGCTTGACTTCATTCTCCCTTTGTGCAGCGTCTGCACAGGACGCGCCCTGATGATTCAGGGCGCGCTTTTTTTGCGCTGAGCCATATTATACCCGACAAAGACCCGCTCCGCAAGTGGGAGATGGCGCGGCCGCCGCGTCCCTTTCCGCCTTTTGCCAGCGAACTGTTTTAATTGGCTATCCCTTTTACTCAGCCATGTGCCAGAAACCCCTCCGCCACCGCCTAAAGGCGGAGGGGGACCATGCGAAGCATGGTGGAGGGGTTTCACGCCGGAATTACTGACAAGGCTGATTCAAAGAGATAACCAGATTGTTTTATTGCGTTTTGCGGAATATTTCCCTTTGAACTATAACTGAGACCTTCTTTGAGAAAAGCGTTGCAAAAACAGCGCCGGTGGTTTACAATGATAACAATAAAGCAAACCGTTCCGCCCATTCAACGGCAAGGAGGTCATTTATGGAAACCTATAACCCGCTGCTGAGGAACAGCAACAGCCCGCAGAAGTTCATCACCATCGGCGAGATCATGCTCCGCCTGACCCCGCCCAACTACGCAAAAATCCGCATGGCCTCCAGCTTTGAGGCCAGCTACGGCGGCAGCGAGGCCAACATCGCCATGGCCCTGGCCAACCTGGGGGTGGACAGCACCTTTTTCAGCGTGGTACCCAACAACAGCCTGGGCAAGAGCGCCATCCGCCTGCTGCGCACCAACGACGTCCACTGCACCCCCATGATCCTCTCCTCACCGGAGGAGACCCCTTCCTTCCGTCTGGGGACTTATTATCTGGAAACCGGCTTCGGCATCCGCCCCAGCAAGGTCACCTACGACCGGAAGCACAGCGCCATCACCGAGTTCGACTTCTCCCTGGTGGACCTGAACGCCCTGCTGGATGGATATGACTGGCTGCATCTCAGCGGCATCACCCCGGCCCTGTCCCCCAGCTGCGCCGACTTTATTTTAGACTGCCTGAAAACCGCCAAGGAGAAGGGCATGACCGTCAGCTTTGACGGTAACTTCCGCAGCCGCCTGTGGACCTGGGAGGAGGCGCGGGACTACTGTACCCAGTGTCTGCCCTATGTGGACGTGCTGTTTGGCATCGAGCCTTATCACCTGTGGAAGGACGAAAACGACCACAGCAAGGGGGACTGGAAGGACGGCGTTCCCCTCCAGCCCAGCTATGAGCAGCAGGACGAGGTGTTCCAGCGCTTTGTGGAGCGGTATCCCAACCTCAAGTGCATTGGCCGCCACGTCCGCTATGCCCACTCCGGCAGCGAAAACAGCCTCAAGGCGTTCATGTGGTATCAGGGCCACACCTTCGAGAGCAAGCTGTTCACCTTCAACATTCTGGATCGGGTGGGCGGCGGCGATGCCTTCGCCAGCGGCATGATCTACGCCATGATGCACAACTACAAGGCCATGGATCTGGTCAACTTCGCTGTGGCCAGCAGCGTCATCAAGCACACCATCCACGGCGACGCCAATATCACCGACGACGTGCAGAGCATCCGCAACCTGATGAACATGAATTACGATATCAAGCGGTGAATTTCTTTTCTGACTATCCCTTTGAATCAGCCGCGTTGTGATAAGCTATTAGCCGTTAGCTGTTAGTCAGGTACTACCAGTTTAAAGCAAACAGCTAAAAAGGAACTGAGAGCGAAACCTCTCGTTTGTAAAGTCATACAAACGGTAAACGTAGCACGTAATGCCAAGAACCACAAAGCTAATGGCTAAAAGCTAATAGCTAATAGCTAAAATGCTCATAAGGCTGAGCAAAAGGGATAACCAGTATTTCTTTTTCACCCCACAATGGCCCGGAGTTCCCATCTCCGGGCCGCTTTTCTTCGCCCCTGCCCTTGACGCGCCGCCGCCCATTCGTTATTATAATAGAAAGAATATGGACGGAAAATGCCTTGCTGAGAGGAGCGGAAATGATACGAATCGCCATTGTGGAGGATGAGGCCGATTTTGCCCGGCAAATGGAGGACTATGCGGCCCGCTACCAGCGGGAGCGGGGAGAGAGCCTCCGGGTCACGGTTTACACCGACGGCACAGAGCTTGTGGAGCGGTACAACGGGGACTGCGACATCATCTTTATGGACGTGCAGATGGAGTACCTGGATGGCATGACGGCGGCAGAGCTGATCCGCCGGACGGACCCGGAGGTAGTCCTCATCTTCGTGACCAATATGCCCCAGTACGCCATCCGGGGCTATGCTGTGGGCGCCATGGACTATGTCCTCAAGCCCGTCACCTACTTCGCCTTTTCCCAGCAGCTGGACAAGGCCATCGCCGCCGTCCACCGGCGGGAGAAGCGCTATGTGGTCGTCTCCTCCGTCGGAGAGACCCGGAAGCTGGATGTGTCCCACATCTTCTATGTGGAAAGCCGGGGCCACTCCCTGACCTTCCACACCCAAGAGGGGGACTTCGTCTCCTCCGGCACCATGCAGCAGACGGAAAAGACCCTGTCCCCGGTTGGCGCGTTCTTCCGGTGCAACAAGGGCTGCCTGGTCAACCTGGAACACGTGGACGTGATACGGGACAACTGCGCTGTGGTCTGCGGCGTTGCCCTGCCCATCAGCCGGGGCAAAAAGGCCCCCCTGATGAAAGCCCTGACCGACTATGTGAACGGGGTGACGCCATGAGCAGCATCCCGGACATCCCCCGCATCTATACCGCTCTGGCGGAGTGGCTGGCCTGCGTGTCCTATATCAGCCTGGCTCCCAAACGGCGGTTTGCCCCGCTGCCCCTGGCGCTGATTTGCGCCGGGTCTTTGGTGGTGCAGAGTGCCTTTCTGATGCTGACCGACGACGCGCCCTTTGTGCTGTGGGTGCCGTGTATGCTGTTCGCCATCGGGTTGATGTTCCTCCTGCTGTACCTGTGTACTGACACGCACCTCGTCAACGTCGGTTTCTGCTGCGTCCGAGCCTTCCTGCTGGCGGAGTTCGCTGCCTCGCTGGAATGGCAGCTCTATTACTACTGCTGCACCCGCCTGGGCTACAACCCGGATCACGGCCCGGGGCTGTCCGTCCTGTTCCTTGTGGCAGTTTATGCCGTGATTTATGTGACCATGTGGCAGCTGGACCGGCAGCATATGGATAACACCGGCTTGAAGGTCAACCTGAACGAGTTGATCATCGCCTTCCTCATCGGGGCGGGGGCCTTTGGGCTGAGCAATTTGAGCTATGTGGCCGTCAGCACCCCGTTCAGCACCAGCGACAGCTCCGACATCCCCTATATCCGAACGTTGGTGGATCTGGCCGGGGTAGCCATCCTCTACGCCTACCACATCCAGCGGGTGGAAACCTATATGCGCTACGAGCTGACCGCCATCAACACCACTCTGAAAAACCAGTACGATCAATACCGCACCTCCCGGGAGAGCATCGACCTCATCAACCGGAAGTATCACGACCTGAAACACCAGATTGCTGCACTCCGGGCCGAGCCGGACGCCCAGCGCCGGAACCAGTGGCTGGACGAGATGGAGAGCGACATCCGCCAGTATGAGGCCCAGAACAAAACCGGCAATCCCGTGCTGGACACCGTCCTCACCGGCAAGAGCCTTTACTGCCAGAAGCACGGCATCACCCTGACCTGCGTGGCCGATGCAGAGAAGCTGGACTTTATGCGGGTCATGGACATCTGCTCCATCTTCGGCAACGCCCTGGACAACGCCATCGAGAGCGCCCTCCAATTGGAGGACAAAGAGCAGCGGCTGATCCGCGTCTCCGTCGGCCCCCAGAAGGGGTTCCTGCTCATCCGGGTGGAAAACTACTTCGGCGGCAGCCTGACCTTTGAGGACGGTCTGCCCGTCACCACCAAAAAGGACAAGGACTATCACGGCTTCGGCGTCAAGAGCATCAAGCGCTCCGTGGAGCAGTACAACGGGGCCATGACCATTTCCACCGACAACGGCTGGTTCCGGCTCAAGCTGCTGATTCCCCTGCCGGAGGAGGACAAACCCGGCTGATTCGTCGAATTTTACAATTTTCTTTCGCAAAATTTGTAAGATTTGACGAAGCAATCTGCAATTTACGCAAAAAAAGAGACAGTTTGTGAAATTTTTATGTCCAACTGTCTCTTTTTTTGTTATACTTCTTTATGAAATAGCACTTTACCAAAGTGCCTGTTCGTATCATTTTACAAGGAGGAAGAAAAATGTTACAGTTACTCATCAACCTGCTGACTCCCCTGTTCACCAGCATGGGCGTCAGCGCCGCTGACGTGCAGACCTACGCCAACACGCTGAGCAGCTACATCTACGCTATTTTTGCGCTGATCGTGGCCCTCATCGTGGTGCTGATCGCGGCCCATTGGGTCAAAAAAGGTACCCGCCACGTGGTTCGCTGGTCCGCAGTGGTGGCCGTGGTGCTGGTCATCGGCATCCTGGCCAACGTCATCTGCTTCGGCCCCATGTACAGCACCCTCTCCGCCGTTCTGAACGGCTCCGTGGAGTTGTCTGACGAGACGCTGGAGGCCAGCTCCGCCATCGTGCAGGAGTTGGGCGAGGAGGGCATCGTCCTGGCCAAGAACGACGGCACCCTGCCCCTGGACGGCACCACCAACCTGAACGTGTTCGGCTGGGCCTCCACCAACCCCATCTACGGCGGCACCGGCTCCGGTTCCTCCAGCACCGAGAGCAACGTCAGCATTCTCCAGTCCCTGGCTGACGCGGGCTTCACTACCAACGACACCCTGACCCAGATGTACACCGACTACTGCGCAGAGCGGCCCGAGGTCGGCATGAGTACCCAGGACTGGACTCTGCCTGAGCCTACCGTGGACTACTACACCGATGAGATCATGGAGGAGGCCAAGGAGTTCTCCGACACCGCCGTTATCGTCATCGGTCGTTCCGGCGGCGAGGGTGCTGACCTGCCCACCGATATGTACGCCGTCATCCACGGCACCTACAACATCGCCAGCGAGGTTTCCACCGTCCCCGACAGCTACGGTTACACCAACGCCTCTTACACCAACAATGGCGACTATGACGACTTCGACGAGGGCGACCACTATCTGGAGCTGTCCAACACCGAAGAGGCCATGGTGGAGCTGGTCTGCTCCAACTTCGACAACGTTATCATCATCGTCAACGCCAACAACACCATGGAGCTGGGCTGGACTGATGAGTATGATAACATCAGCGCCGTCCTGCTGGCCCCCGGCGCGGGCGTTTCCGGCTTCGCCGCCCTGGGTGAAATCCTCAACGGCACGGTCAACCCCTCCGGCAAGACTGCCGACACCTTCGTCAAGGATCTGACCGACACCCCCACCTACAACAACGCCGGTGCGTTCAACTACACCAACATCTCCGACATCCAGGAGGCCAACACCGAAGCGGACTCCGCCTATCAGGGCACTGCGGCCTTTGTGGACTATGTGGAGAGCATCTACGTGGGTTACAAGTACTATGAGACCGCCTCTGACGACGGGGTCATCGACTATGACGCCAAAGTGCAGTATCCCTTCGGCTACGGCCTGAGCTACACCACCTTTGAACAGGTCATGGAGAACTTCACGGTCAGCGACACTGCCATCACCTTCGACGTGACCGTTACCAACACCGGCACCGTGGCCGGTAAGGACGTAGTGGAGGTCTATTACACCCCGCCTTACACCAACGGTGGCATTGAAAAGGCTTCCGTCAACCTGGTGCAGTACGCCAAGACCGACAGCCTGGAAGCCGGAGCCTCCCAGACCATCTCCTTCTCCATCGACCTGGAAGAGCTGGCCTCTTATGACTCCTCCTGCATCAAGACCGAGAACGGCGGTTACATCCTGGAGGCCGGTGATTACACCATCTCCATCCGCTCCGACTCCCACACCGTCCTGGACGAAGAGACCTTCACCCTGGACGAGGACATCGACTACAGCGTGACCGGCCGTGAATCCGACGGTACCGTGGCCACCAACCAGTTTGAGGACTACTCCGCCGGTGACGTGACCTACCTCTCCCGCGCTGACGGCTTCGCCAACTACGACGAGGTTACCGCCGCCCCCACCGAGGAAGATTACGAGATGGACGACGAGACCAAGGCCGCTGTGGAGCTGAGCATGGTCGCCACCTATGACTCCACCCTCTATGACGACGACAGCGACGAAATGCCCACCACCGAGGCCGACAACGGCCTGACCCTGTCCGACCTGACCGGCCTGGACTACGACGACGAGACCTGGGATTCCCTGCTGGATCAGATGTCCGTGGATGAGATGATCACCCTGGTCTGCCTGGGCGGTTGGCAGACGGCTGAAGTTACTTCCGTGGGCAAGGTCGCCACCGCTGACTGCGACGGCCCGGCCGGTCTGAACAACCTGCTGACCGGCGCGCAGGGCACCGCCTTCGGCACCGAGGTGCTGATGGCCCAGACTTGGAACACCGAACTGGCCTACCGACTTGGTGAGGCCATGGGCGATGAGTACGCCGAAGTGGACAACTACGGCTGGTACGGTCCCGCCATGAACACCCACCGCTCCGCCTTCGCAGGCCGGAACTTCGAGTATTACTCCGAGGACGGCGTACTGGCCGGTTACTTCACCGCCGCCCAGGTCAACGGCGCTGCCAGCAAGGGCGTCTATGCCTACATCAAGCACTTCGCCCTGAACGACCAGGAGACCAACCGCTGCGCCGTTCTGCTGACCTACTCCACCGAGCAGGCCATCCGGGAAATTTACCTGAAGCCCTTTGAGATTTGCGTCAAGAACTATACGGGCACCGGCCTGGCCGTCATGTCCTCCTTCAACTGGATCGGCACCGTTCCCTCTGGCGCCAACGGCAACCTGCTGAACAACGTCCTCCGGGACGAGTGGGGCTTCGTGGGCTTCGTGGAAACCGACTATGACGGCGGCTATGGCTACATGATCGCTGATCACAGCGTCCGCAATGGCAACGACCTGATGCTGGGCTTCACCGTCAACACCGGCGACAACGAGTTCACCAACCTGAGCGCCACCATGGTTCAGGCTCTGCGCCAGGCCAGCAAGAACATCCTCTATGTGGTGGGCAACAGCGGCTACTACACCAACGAGTCCACCTCCGGCGGCATGAGCAACATGATGAAGATGTTCCTGACCATCGACATCGCGGGCGGCGTGGTCCTGCTGGCGATCGAGGCCATCGTCCTCATCCGCTGGACCAGAAAGCGCAAGGAAGTCAACGCCTAACCTTTTCCCCTGTCCGTTTTCCCCCTTTATCCTTTCCAGAAGGGCCTCCCGGTTCGCCGGGAGGCCCGGAGGAAACGACGGGGTATTTTTTGGGCATTTTTAAGGCCGATTTGAGCATCACAG
>JAJQBR010000121.1:4578-8894 GCA_021203185.1 Clostridiales bacterium | reverse complement strand
CTTTCTTTATTTGAAGAATTTGAAGGTGTTGCACTTCGTATTGTAACCTACCCAGGTCCAGGTATTTGGGGGGCAGCTTCCGGTTTGCCACTCCCATGGCCCAGTTCCGCCCCAGTGTCCGGGCCAGGGAAAAGGTGATAAGACTGCCCAGATTCACCGCCAGAAAGGTGATGAGGAACCCCCAGCCCAGGCCGAAGCAGGCCCCGCCCGCCATGGCGGTCAGGTTGCTGGGGATGGGCGCGATGATAACGCTGGAGAGCTGCACCAGGAAAAACACAAGATGAGACCAGGGAGCGGAAGCGACCAGAAAGTCCCGCAGGTTGTCCACGCTTTTCAGGCTGAGCAGCGCGCCGGTTCTCCACAGAAAAAGGGAAAGTCCCAGCAGGATGACGACGGCGGCGGCAACGGCGAAAAGCCACTGTTTGGAATGTTTCGTGTTCAAAAGAGCCCTTCTTCCCCACGTTTTGCGGATTTTGTGGTTGTATGGTAGCATAACCGCAGGAAAATGAACAGGGCTTTTCTTAAAATTTCATAAAATCTTTGAAATTTTCACGGAATCTTCATTTTTACGAGCGGCGGACGGCTCTCTTTGGCATAGCCTCCCGGCGGTTTGCATAGGATTCACCAGAAAAGGAGGGGTCGGAGATGGAACAGGAACTTCCACTGTACGAAAACGGCGTTTTGCGGGGACACATCCTCTGTAAAAACGAGGGGTGCTATATGACTTTTTTGGCGGACACGCCCCTCCTGGGCGGCGGCGTGAAAAAAGTCTGGCTGTTCTCCGACAGCGGTGAAAAGCTGCTGCTGGGGACGCTGGTACCGGAGGGGCAGCGGCTCCGGCTCCGGCGGCGCGTTTCCCACTCTGACCTGCGCTTCCGGGGTATGGCCGCGCCCACCTCCGGGCAAATCAACCCCCAAGAGGACGCGCCTGGTTGGAGCGGCTTCGCCACGCTGCCCACTCAGGATGCGGAGCTGGCCGCCGCCCTCACCGGCTTACAGGGCGGTTGGAGGCAGGGAGAGGATGGCGTGGAGCTGCGTTTCCCCTGGCAGGTGGGGCAGGCGGTGCCGGTGGTCAGCCGCTTTTGTCTGGGCCAGCCGGGGGACGGCTGGTGGCGGCTGCTGCTGCGCGCTGAAACCACGGACCAATAAAACAGAACGCCTCCACGCTGCCTGCTGGTTTGCAGAGCGCGGAGGCGTATTGTGTGCGAGGTTCAGTTTTTCGGTTCCGCGCCGCCCTCCTGCACCGTGGAGAGCAAAATGCGGTCATTGTCAAATTCCTTGCCCGTACCCACGCTGAATTTCTCCAGCAGATCCTCTACGGTCATTTTGGCCCGCTCCGGGCCGGAGACGTCAAAGACGATGTGGCCGGAATCCATCATCAGCGTCCGGTTGCCCAACTCCAGGGCCTGGTGCATATTGTGGGTGACCATCAGGCAGGTGATGTTCCGCTCTGCCACGATGCGCTTGGTCAGGTCCAGCACCTTTTCCGCCGTACCGGGATCCAGGGCGGCGGTGTGTTCGTCCAGCAGCAGCAGCTTGGGGGTGACGATGGTGGCCATCAGCAGCGTCAGCGCCTGCCGCTGACCGCCGGAGAGGAGGCCCACCGGGTTTTTCATCCGGTCCTCCAGCCCCATGTCCAGCATGGACAGGTGATCCCGGAACATCTCTCGCTCTTTGGCGGAAACTCGGCTCAAAAAGGCGTGCCTCCCCTTGGAGGCCCGGAGGTAGGCCACCGCCAGGTTTTCCTCGATGGTCATGTTGGGGGCGGTACCCTTCATGGGATCCTGGAACAGGTGGCCCAGGTAACGCGCCCGCTCGTACTCCGGCTTGTAGGTGATGTTTTCCCCGTCCAGAGCCACCAGGCCCTCGTCGATGTAGAAGCCGCCGCAGATGGCGTTGAACAGGGTGGACTTCCCCGCGCCGTTGGAGCCGATGATGGTGATAAAATCCCCGTCGGGGACCTCCAGCGACACACGGTCCAGAGCGGTTTTCTGGTTGACGGTGCCGGGGTTGAAGGTCTTGGAGACGTTGGTCAGTTTCAGCATACTTTACCACCTCTTACCTTTCGGTCCGCCAGGGCGAACCACACTGCCGCCGCCAGGCACAGCACCCCCAGCAGCACCGCCAGCGCCCGTGAAACGGGCAGCACGATTGCCCAGACGCAGCAGCCCACAGTCAAAGCGGCGAACAAGAACAGCATCAGCCGGTAAAAGCTCCTGCCGGAGAGGGCCATTTTCTTCTGTTGGAAGTCGATGAGCTTTTTGATTTGGGGGGAGGCGATGGCCACGGCCACAATGATGGCGGAGACCAGCTTCAGGGCGGAGGCGGGCAGGTTGAACCGCAGGGCGATGGCCACGATGACCCGGTACAGGCAGCTGCCCAGCACCACGCCCACAGCCCGCAGGGGGATGGTTCCCCGGTTGCCCACAAACGTTTCACCGATGATGAGGGAGGCCAGAGCGATGGTGACCATGCCGGAGCCCATGTTGATGTCGCAGGACTTTTGGTACTCCCCCAGCAGGCAGCCCCCCAGCCCGGTGATGGCCCCGGAGATGCACAGCCCTACTGTGGTGGTGAACGCCGGGTTGATGGAGGAGGATTTGACCATGTCGGCGTTGTCGCCGGTGGCCCGGATAGAGAGGCCCAGCCGGGTGTTCAGGAATTGCAGCAGGAACACCAGCACAAGGGCAACGAACAGCAGCCCCACGATGAGCTTGTAATAGTCCGCCAGAGGGGTGCCGGAGAGGGCGGTTTTCATCATGGTGAAAACCGTCTCGGTGCTGTTCAGGCTCAGGGTGGACTTGCCCATCACACAGATGTTAATGGTGTAGAGGCCGGTGTTGACGATGATACCGGCCAGCAGGCTCTCCACCCCCAGCCGGGTCTGGAGGAACGCCGTCACGAAGCCGGAGAGCATACAGGCCCCCATGGCCGCGAACAGGGCCAGAATGGGGTAACCGGCGATGGCCACCACCGACCCCACCGCGCAGCCCAGGGTGAAGCAGCCGTCGGTGGACAGGTCGCAGACGTTCAGCATGGAATAGCTCAGGAACAGCGCCAGGGCTACAAGCGCGTAAATCACGCCCAGCTCCAGGGCGCTTTGGATGATGCTCCAGGTGATAAACATGGCAAAAACCGCCTCTTTTCGCTTTAAAAGTCAGAGAATACATTGGGGATAAGGGCGAACGCTCTTATCCCCAAAAAGGTGCTGGAAATCAGAGAAAATCAGAACTTACTCAAATTCCTCGGCGGTCTGGATCTCCACGACCTCGGTGCAGAGAGGCGCGAAGGTCTCCTTGATGGTGTCCAGGTCGAAGCCGATGGCCTCGCAGGTCTCGGTGTTGATGGTGGCGATGCCGTTGTCGAAGGTCATAACGGGGGTAGTGGCGGGGTCAGCGTCATTCACCAGCAGGTCAACCACCATGTCGGCGGTCATCACGCCCAGGTTGGCGTAATCCACGCCGTAGCCGCAGAACGCGCCGTTCAGGGCGAAGGAGTCCGCGCCGGCGTAGTGGGGAACCTGGGCCTCCTGGAGCGTCTCATAGATGGTCAGCTCAGCGGTCATGACGGTGTTGTCGGAGGGGGTGAAAATCGCGTCCACACCGTCGGCAATCAGGGACTGGGTGGCCAGCAGGATGTCGTCGGTGGTGGATCCGGTCTTTTCCTCATAGGCAATGCCGTTCTCGTCGCACCAGGCTTTGGCGTCCTCGATGGGCTGGGTGGAGGAATCCTGAGCGGTATCGTACAGCAGCCCCACCAGCTCCAGGTCGGGGTCGGCGGCCAGCATCAGGTTCATAATGGCGGTGGTGTCCAGGGCGTCAGAGGTGCCGGTCACGTTGCCGCCCGGCTCCTCCATGGATTCCACCAGGCCCGCGCCCACGGGGTCGGAGACGGCGGAGAACACCACGGGGATGTCGGTGTCCTCAGTGGTGGCCTGCATGACGGTGGCCACGGGAGTGGCTACGGCCACGATCACGTCCACCTGGCTGGCGACCATGTCCGCGCCAATCTGGTTCAGTACAGTGGCGTCGGCCTGGGCGTTGTCGTAGTTCACCTCAAAGGTGCAGCCCAGTTCTTCGCCCTTGGCGGCCAGCTCGGTCTGGATATTCTCGACAATTTGGTTCAGGGAAGCGTCGTCCACCCAGTTGACGATGCCCACGGTGTAGGTCTCGCCGGTGGCGTCAGTGGTCTCTTCGGCAACGGAAGCGTCCCCGGTTTCGGCGGCGTCTGCGGCGGTGGAGGTGTCCTCGGTCTCGGTGGTGTCGGTGGTGCTGGAACTGCTGCCACAGGCCGCCAGGCACAGGGTCATTGCCAGG
>JAJQBR010000121.1:0-4568 GCA_021203185.1 Clostridiales bacterium | reverse complement strand
ATACATTTCCTCCTCGAATCTTTTTCAGGGTGGGTGCGGGAACAACGGAGAAAGAAAAAGCACCTCTCTTCCCCACCTCGGGACAAGAGCTGCTGCTTTCGCGGCGGCACCCAAACTGGCAATACACTGCCGATGGGAAGCGCGTTACTCCCGCAACGGTTTACCAACGCTTAGTATAACGGGGTTTTCTGCGTTTGTCAATGTTTCCGGCGGGGATTTCCGCAGAAAACCCCGCCGGGTTTTCGTTCTGGCTGCACCAAAAGAACGCCAAAGGGAAAAATGTCATTTGGACAACCGGCACTTATTCCCCTCAGCTGAGCAGGGTATACCCCTCGTCTGCGGTGACAGCGTCCTCCAGCCCTGCGGTGACGTAGAGTTCGCTGTCGGTGGTGATGAACACAGCCTGAAATTCATCACTGTGGGCCTGCCAGTAGGCGGTTCCTTCCTCCAGACCCATGATGAACAGCGCGGTGGAGAGGGCGTCGCCCAATGCGCCGTCGTCGGTGACGATGGTGACGGAGACCAGCCCGCTGTCTGCCGGGTAGCCGGTAGCGGGGTCGATGATGTGGTGATAGGTCTCACCGGTGGCCTCGTCGGTGAAGTACCGCTCATAGGAGCCGGAGGTGATGACCGCCTGGTTCTCCACCTCGATGACCGCGACAATGGCCCCCTCGCTGCCCACCGGATCCTGGATGCCCACCCGCCAGAGGGAGCCGTCGGGTTTGGTGCCCAGGCACTGGATGTTGCCGCCCAGGGAGACCATGGCGGAGGTCACGCCCATCTCCTCGAACAACTCCATGATGCGCTGGGAGGTATAGCCCTTGGCGATGCCGCCCAGGTCGATGGACTGCCCTTCCCCCAGGGTGACAGTGGAGGCGGAACTATCATAGGTAATGCGGTCTGAGCCGACCAGAGACAGGGCGGATTGGATGTCCGCCGCCTCCGGCACCTGATAATCCTGGGTGGTGAAGCCCCACAGCTCCATCAGGGGATAAACGGTGATGTCGAAGGCTCCGCCGGTGCTATCGTAAATCTCCAGGGCGCGTTCAATCAGGGCGGCAGTGTCTTCCGAGAGGACGGCGGTTCCGACCCTGTTCAGCTGAGAGACCTCGCTGTCCTCGCTGCCCACAGTGTACAGGGCCTCCAGCCGCTGGATTTCCTCCACTGCGGCGTCCAGGGCTTCGTCCCTGTAGCTGCCGTAGGCGGTCAGCGTCATGAAGGTGTCCATAGCGTCCAGATACTGGGTGCTGGACTCCTCCGCCTCCGGGTCAACCTCCACGGTCCCGGCGGCGCAGCCGGTCAGCAGCAGCGCCGAGAGCAGGCAGCAGAGAAGCAGTTTGCATTTTTTCATTTTGACACTCCATGTAGTAGTTATCAGCTGTTAGCTGTTGTCGTCAGGCTCTGCCAATGGATGGCGAAGCGCCTGTAACGAAAAGCAAAAAGACGTCGGCCATAAAGCCTGCCTTTTTTGTGTATTTCGCGGCATCTCCCCAATTTGACAAAAAATAAGGGAAGAAACGAGAAAAAGACGGTAAATTTGACAAAGGCTATTGACCTGAGTGTTACACTCAACTTTATAATATACCTATTGGTAATATTTAAGCTGTTAAAGTCGGCGTCTGCCCACAGACGGGGATGCTCATCTGGCAGTAATAGTAGAAGGTTCCGTCCTCCGGCGCTTCAAACAAATGCCGGACCAGAATCGGCCCCGCCGCCGTCAGGCCCTGCGCCTCCAGCGCGGCCATCGCCGGGGGGAGCATTTTCTGAATCTCCGCCTCATCGGAGTTCACCTGACCGCCGATGGCGGAGCGGGGAACCCTCAGGTAGTAGCAAAAGACGCGGCAGGCGGAGAACCGCTCCACCTGGCTGCCCCCCAGCCCCAGGAGCCGGGCCAGCTTCTCCGAAGCGGTGAAGCCGAAAATCACCTTTCCCTCCCGAATCAGCCTGCAATACTCCACCGCAGGGGTGGCGTCGGTCCAGCCGGACATGGCGGCGGTGTCTTCGGCTGAGAGGGGCAAAAATTCTGTCATCCCGGAGAAGGGGAAAAAGACCAGAGCAGGCCGCTCCTGCAGTTCCCAGCTGCCCAGCAGCGTTCCTTCAATTTCCTTCTGCTGGCAGTCGTGGACGAACCGAAGCCCCTCCAGCGCGATGCTCTGCAGCAGCTGTTCCCGCTCCAGCGCGGCGATGCGCCGGGCGTTTTCCTCGGCGTATTCCTCCAGGCTGGCTTCGTTGAGGAGGTGTCCAATTTCCCGCAGGGAGTATCCCAGGTTTTGCAGTTTTTTGCTGATGAGGATGGCCGGGTATTGCGCGTGATAGTAGTACCGGTACTGATTGCCCTCCTCCCGCCGGGAGGTGAGGATGTGCTGCTTTTCGTAATGCTTGACGAGGTCTCTGGTGACGCCCAGCCTCTGGGAAAATTCGCCCATGCGGTAGGTTTTTTGCTTTGCCATAGGGGTTCGCTCCTGTTTCAATTAAGTTGATTCCTTTGCCCTATAGTTTAGCGGAATGACAGCCGCTTTTCAATCATTTTTTTCGATTTTTACCGGAATCAGACGGCTTGCGCCGCTCATCCGGTCCCGGTGCCGCCCCCGTGGGACAGGCACCCAAGAGAAAGGAGAGACAACGCATGAAAATTGGCTTTATGGAACTGGTGGTCATCTTCATCGTGGCCCTGGTGGTCATTGGGCCGGATAAGCTCCCAGAGTTTGCAAAGAAACTGGGTTCGGGCCTGCGGGCCTTCCGGGAAGCCACCAACGACCTGACCTCGGAGATCCGGGAGAACGTGGTGGAACCTCTGGAGGAAGCCCAGGCCCCCATCCGGGAGGCAATCGAACCCCTGGAGGAGATGGACCGGGAAATTAAAGGCAGCGTCAAAGAGGTGCAAACCTCTCTGAATAACATCGGAAAGCCGAAGAAAAAGCCCGCCGCCGAAAAGACGCAGCAGGCTCCCGCCGCCGAAGCGCCGGAGACCCCGGCGACAGAGACGGCGGCTTCGGAACCGGTGCAGGCCCAGGAGGCGGAAGTCCCCCAGGCCCCGGCATCCAACGAGCCGGAGACGACTCAGGCCGTTTCCCCGGCGGCGGAGGACGCCACGCAAAACCAGAATAAAGGAGGAGAAACCACATGAAAATCGGTACTACAGAACTGATTGTTGTTCTTCTGATTGTAGTGGTCCTGTTTGGCCCCACACAGATCCCCAAGCTGACCAAAATGCTGGGCAGCAGCATCAAGAACTTCCGGGACGGGATGAAGGACGACGAGCCATCCGAGAAACAGGAAGAGAGCAAGCCTCAGGATGAACAGGCGTAAGAAAAAAGCACCGGCTAAACCCGAAAACGGGGAGATGAGCCTGAGCGGTCACCTGAAAGAACTGCGCAACCGAATTATTATCTGTGTGATCTTTCTGGTGGCTGCGGTGCTGCTGTGTCTGTTCTTCGCCCCCCAGCTGGTGGAGCTGTTCACCGACATGGGCAAGAACTACGACTACAAGTTCGTCTACATCGCCCCACAGGAGCTGCTCACAGTCCAACTGTCCATCGCCGCCATCGGCGGTCTGGTACTCAGCTCTCCGGTGATTTTCTACCACATCTACGCTTTTTGCGCCCCCGGCCTGAAAAGGCGGGAACGGCTGTTCTTCCTGCTGGCCGTGGGGTTCGGCGCGGTGTGCTTCTGCGTTGGAGTGCTGTTTGCCTACAAAATCAGTGTCCCCTTTATGCTCTACTTCTTCATGGACCTGAGCGTGGGGACCGACGTTTCCGCCTCCGTCAGCATCCAGAGCTATGTCAACTTCCTGTTGACGGTGTTTGTGGTGTTCGGCACGGTGTTCGAGCTGCCAGTGGTGTCCGTTCTGCTGACCCGCATCGGGCTGCTCAAGCCCCAGTGGCTGGCTAAGTCCCGAAAGGTGCTGTTCGTCCTCATCTTCGTGCTGGCCGCCATCATTACCCCGCCGGACATCCTGTCCCAAATCATGGTAGCGTTCCCCATGATGGCCCTGTTGGAGCTGAGCATCTTCCTGTGCAAAATCTGCACAAAGGTGTGGCACCTGGACGAGGAGAATGACGCGGACGCCGAAAGGGAGTGACTCCTATCCTTTTTTGTCTGTCCCGTGGCCCCTGTGAAGGAGCTGCGTTTGGATGGTTTAATATCAGGAGGAAATATTTTTATGGCAAAGAAACAACCGATTTCCCGCCGGGATTTCATCAAAGGCATGGCGGCCGGCGCGGCCAGTGTCGTGACCCTCGGTGTGCTCCAGGCCTGTGAAGCGAATGCCTCCAGTGCCAGCGCTACCAGTTCGACGGCTGCGTCCAGCAGCGGAAGCACCGCCGCCAGCTCCCTGAGCTACACCCCCGGCACCTACTCCGCCAGCGCGGCGGGTATTGCCAGTGATGTGACCGTCACCATGACATTTGACGAGAGCAGCATCACCGCCGTGGAAATTGACGTTTCCGGCGAGACCGCCGACATCGGCGGCGCCATCGGCGACGAGATGGCCCAGGCCATCCTGGACGCCCAATCCTGCGACGTGGACGCCGTCTCCGGCGCCACCGTCACCAGCAACGCCATCAAGA
>JAJQBR010000005.1 GCA_021203185.1 Clostridiales bacterium | reverse complement strand
TTGCACTTGATTGACAACCTGCCGGGGACCATGCGTTAGCATGGTGGAGGGGTTTCTGGCACATGATTGAGCAAAAAATAAACACCAACGCCCATTCCAACTGTAAAAACACCAACGCCCATTCCAACTGTAAAAAAATACACTCTTCATAGATTCTAGGAGGAATTACGTTATGTCTAAAATTATTGGTATTGATTTGGGTACTACCAACTCCTGCGTCGCCGTGATGGAAGGCGGCGAGCCTGTTGTCATCGCCAACGCCGAGGGCAACCGCACCACCCCCTCTGTCGTCGCCTTCTCCAAGGACGGCGAGCGCATGGTGGGCCAGGTGGCAAAGCGCCAGGCCATCACCAACCCCGACCGCACCGTTATGTCCATCAAGCGGGAGATGGGTTCCAACTACCGGGTGAACATCGACGGCAAGGGCTACACCCCCCAGGAGATCTCCGCCATGGTGCTGCAAAAGCTGAAGTCCGACGCCGAGGGCTACCTGGGCGAGAAGGTCACCGAGGCCGTCATCACCGTCCCCGCCTACTTCACCGACGCCCAGCGCCAGGCCACCAAGGACGCCGGTAAAATCGCCGGTCTGGAAGTGAAGCGCATCATCAACGAGCCTACCGCTGCGGCCCTGGCCTATGGCGTGGACAAGGAAGATGCCCAGAAGATCATGGTCTATGACCTGGGCGGCGGCACCTTTGACGTGTCCGTACTGGACATCGACGACGGCGTTATCGAGGTGCTGGCCACCGCCGGCAACAACCGTCTGGGCGGCGACGACTTCGACAAGTGCATCATGGATTACCTGGTCTCCGAGTTCAAGCGCACCAACGGCATCGACCTGTCCGGCGACAAGGTCGCCATGCAGCGGCTGAAAGAGGCCGCCGAGAAGGCCAAAATCGAGCTGTCCGGCGTTACCACCTCCAACATCAACCTGCCCTATATCACCGCCGACGCCACCGGCCCTAAGCATCTGGACGTGACCCTGACCCGCGCCAAGTTCAACGAGCTGACCGCTCATCTGGTCAACGCCACCATGGGTCCCGTGCGCCAGGCCATGTCCGACGCGGGCCTGTCCGCGTCCCAGCTCAATAAGGTTCTGCTGGTGGGCGGCTCCTCCCGTATCCCCGCTGTTCAGGACGCCGTGAAGAAGATCACCGGTCAGGACGGCTTCAAGGGCATCAACCCCGACGAGTGCGTGGCCGTGGGCGCTGCCATTCAGGGCGGCGTGCTGGCCAACCCCAACGGCAGCGGCAGCAACATCCTGCTGCTGGACGTGACCCCGCTGTCCCTGGGCATCGAGACCATGGGCAGCGTGTTCACCAAGCTCATCGAGCGCAACACCACCATCCCCGTGAAGAAGAGCCAGGTGTTCTCCACCGCTGCGGATAACCAGACCTCTGTTGAGGTTCACGTCCTCCAGGGCGAGCGGGAGATGGCCGCTTACAACAAGACTTTGGGCAAGTTCCATCTGGACGGCATCGCCCCTGCCCGCCGTGGTGTGCCTCAGATTGAAGTCACCTTCGACATCGATGTGAACGGCATCGTCAACGTCACCGCCCAGGATAAGGGTACCGGCAAGAGCCAGAACATCACCATCACCGCCTCCACCAATATGTCCAAGGAGGACATCGACAAGGCTGTCCGGGAGGCCGAGCAGTTCGCCGCCGAGGACGCCAAGCGCAAGGAGGACGTGGACGCCCGGAACCAGGCCGACCAACTGCTGTATCAGTGTGACCAGACCGTCGCCGAGCTGGGCGACAAAATCTCCGAGGGCGAAAAGAGCCAGATCGAGGCGGGCAAGGCCAAGCTCCAGGACGCTCTGAAGGGCACCGACACCGCCGCTATCAAGGCCGCCACCGACGAGCTGACCAAGACCTTCTACGACATCTCCGCCAAGCTGTACCAGCAGGCGGGCGGCGACCCCACCGGCGGCGCGGGTTATAACCCCAACGCGGGCGCGGGCTACGACCCCAACGCGGGGCAGTCCGGCAACAACGGCGGCAACGGCGACGACTACTATGACGCCGACTATGAAGTGGTGGACGACGACAAATAACTTCCATCGGGAAGCAATGCACATGAATTGACCGGCAGAGGGGCGGGGCGGATGCCCCGTCCCCTGTTGACGGTTTATCGGCAGATTCCAAAAAGGATAAAATCGTTAAAGAATAGCGTTTAAAAGGGTTTTACATCTCTGTTTTGAGAGGTTTTGATTATGGCAGACGAAAAACGCGATTATTATGAGGTACTGGGCGTCAGCAAAAGCGCGTCCCAGGACGAATTAAAGCGGGCCTACCGCAAGCTGGCCAAAAAGTACCATCCCGACATGAACCCCGGCGACAAAGAGGCGGAGGCTAAGTTCAAAGAGGTCAACGAGGCTTACGAAATTCTCTCCGACGAGGACAAGAAGGCCCGTTACGATCAGTACGGCTTCGCGGGGGTAGACCCCAACTATGGGGCCGGGGCCGGCGGCGCCGGGTTCGACGGCTTCGATATGGGCGATATCTTCTCCACCATCTTCGGCGGCGGGGCCGGAGGCTTCGGCGGTGGTTTTGGCGGCTTCGGCGGTCAGCAGCGGGCCAACGCCCCCCAGCAGGGGAACAGCGTCCGGGCGGACGTGACCATCAGCTTTATGGAGGCCGTCAAGGGCTGCGAGAAGCAGGTGGAGGCCCGGCGGCTGGAGAACTGCCCGGAGTGCCACGGCACCGGCTGCGCTGACGGCAGCCAGCCCCAGACCTGTCCCGACTGCGGCGGCGCGGGCGTGGTCAACGTCCAGCGGCGCACCGCCTTCGGCGTCATGTCCACCCAGCAGACCTGTAACCGCTGCCGCGGCACCGGCCAGATCATCGACAACCCCTGCAAGTCCTGCCGGGGCAAGGGCCTGGTCTATAAGCGCAAGAAAATCACCGTCAAAATCCCCGCAGGCATCGACGATGGCCAGCGCATGAACATTCGCGGCGCAGGCGATACCGGCAAAAACGGCGGCCCCGCCGGAGATTTGGTGGTGTTCATCACCGTCCAGCCCCACGAGTACTTTGAGCGGGACGGCGCGGACATCTACTATCGGCAGTTTGTCACCTTCGCTCAGGCCGCTCTGGGGGCGGAGCTGGAGATCCCCACTGTCCACGGCAAGGTGAAGTATAAGCTGCCCGCAGGCACCCAGCCCGGCGCACAGTTCCGGCTCCGGGGCCAGGGCGTTCCCCGGCTGCGCAGCGACCAGCGGGGCGACCAGTGGGTGACAATCCAGGTGCAGGTACCCACCAACCTGACCCCCGCCCAGCGGGAGGCGCTGCTGGCCTACGACGAGGCCATGGGCAACCGGCCCGCCAAAGAGGGCAAAAAGAAAAAGAAATTCTTTGCATGAGTGCAGTAAATTCCAATAAAAACCAGTAGAACAGACAAATCCGCAGAGCATATCGCGGAGTCAGCATTGAAAGCCGCCGTCTGTCGTGGTACAATAGGGAAGATTTATGACAAAAAGGGGAATCCCTATGGAACAAAAACGGCGGGTCATTGCGCTGGGCTTTTTTGACGGCGTTCACCTGGGCCACGGCGCGCTGCTCCGGGCGGTGACGGCCAGGGCCAAAGAGCTGGATGCGGTCCCCAGCGCCATGTCCTTCGACATCCACCCCAGCGCGCTGCTGGCGGAGCGGCCCATCCCTCTGCTGAACTCCAACGAGGATCGGGTCTGGATTATGAAACACGTCTACGGCATCGAGGACGTGATTCTGGCCCACTTTGACGAGAAAATGATGCACCAGCCCTGGGAGGCGTTCATCACCGACTATCTGGTCGGGGAGCTGGGGGCGGTGTACGTGGTGGCGGGCTGCGACTTCCGGTTTGGCGCCCGGGGGGCAGGGGACGCCCAGCGGCTCCGGGAGAAGTGTGCCCAGCTGGGCATCGGCTGCGAGATTATCGGCATGGTGGAGCTGGACGGGCAGCAGATCCACTCCACCCTGATTCGAGATTTGATTTCCGCCGGGGAGATGGAACAGGCCAACCGCTACCTGGGCCACCCTCATATGCTCACCAACCGGGTGGGTCAGGGCAAGCACCTGGGTCGCACCCTGGGCTTTCCCACGGTGAACCTACGGTTCCAACCGGGGGTACTGGCGCCCGCGAGGGGGGTCTACGCCACAAAGGTTTACGTGGAGGGGTGGTGCTACATCGCCGTGACCAACGTGGGGGTACGCCCCACGGTGGAGGACACCCAACAGGTCAACGTGGAGGCGTTTCTGTTGGACTTCTCCGGCGACCTCTACGGCAAGGAGCTGCGGGTGGAGTTTTACCGCCACCTGCGGGGGGAGCGGAAGTTCCCCAGCGTGGAGGCCCTCCGGGACGAGGTCATGCGCAACGCCCAGCAGACCAGAGACTATTTCGCGGCGCAGGGATAACGTTGCCTAAGTCAATAAAGCGCAACAAACCCAGCCGTCCTTTCACCGGGACGGCTGGGTTTTGAATGTTTGTGGTGAGAGATAATGTGTAAGAGTTGCTTTACTCCTCCAGCAGCGCCTCCAGCTCATCCATCAGCCCGTCGAACACCTGCAGGGCGTCGTTGATGGGGGCGGGGGTGGACATATCCACGCCCGCCCCTTTCAGCAGGTCGATGGGGGTCTTGGAGCATCCGCCCTTCAGGAAGCCCAGATAGTCCTCCACGGCGCCGTCCCCTTCCCGGAGGATGCGGCGGCTCAGGGCGATGGCGGCGGCGTAGCCGGTGGCGTACTGATAAACGTAATAATTGTAGTAGAAATGGGGGATTCTGGCCCACTCCAGGGCGATTTCCTCGTCCAGCACGATGTCCGGGCCGAAGTAGTCCCGGTTCAGCTGACGGTAGATGTCGCAGCAGGCGTCGGCGGTGACGCCCTGGCCGCTCTGGGCCAGCTCGTTGATTTTCAGCTCGAACTCCGCGAACATGGCCTGCCGGTAGAGGGTGGTGCGGAACTGCTCCAAAAAGTAGTTGATGAGGTAGGCGCGCTTGGCCTTGTCGGTGGTGACGCTGAGCAGGTACTCCATCAGCAGGGCCTCGTTGCAGGTGGAGGCCACCTCCGCCACGAAAATCACATAGTCCGAGTAGACGGTGGGCTGGTTGGTGTTGGAGAGGTAGGAGTGCAGGGAGTGACCCATCTCGTGAACCAGGGTGAAAGCGTCATTGAGGGTGTTGTGGTAGTTCAGCAGCACATAGGGGTGAACCTTGGCCCCGGCGGAGTAGGCCCCGGAGCGTTTGCCTTCGTTTTCGTACACGTCGATCCAGCGGTTCTGGAAGCCCTCTTCGAGAATGGCAAGGTAGTCCTCCCCCAGCGGGGCCAGGGCCTTCCGCGCCAGCTCTTTGGCCTCCTCAAACTCCACCGTGAAGTCCACGTCCGCCACCATAGGGGCGTACAGATCGTAAAAGTGCAGCTCGTCCACCCCCATCAGCCGCTTGCGCAGCCGGACATAGCGGTACATGGCAGGGAAATTCTGGCGGACTGCATCGATGAGGTTGTGATAGACCTCCTCCGGCACCTCAGTGCCGTCCAGAGCGGCGGCCAGGGCGTTGGGGTACTTCCGGGCGTTGGCGAAGAACCACTGCTGCTTGGCCTGTGCGCCCAGCGCCGCAGCGGAGGTGTTGCGGAACTGGCGGTAAACACCGTAGAGGTTCTCGAAGGCGGACTTCCGCAGCGCCCGGTCGGTGGACTGCATCATGGGGATATAGGTGCCGTGGGTCAGGGTGTGGGGCTGGCCCTGACCGTCGATGGCGTCAGGGAAGGTCAGGTCTGCGTCGTTGAGCATGGAGAACACGTTCTCCGGGTCATCGGCAATCTGCCCCGCCTGAGCCAGCAGCTTTTCCTCCGCCGGGGAGAGGATGTGCGCCCGCCTGCGGCGGACGTTGTCCAGGCACCGGCGGTACAGCTCCAGGCCGGGGGTGGACCGATAGAACACCTCCAGCGTGTCGTTGGGGATGGCCAACAGCTCGTTGGTCTCGAAGGAACCTGCGGCGCTGACCTGGGTCAACAGGTTCATCACCTGGGCGGTCATGGACTGGTACTTCGCCACGCGGGTGTCCTCGTCTCCCCGGCGGCAGACGTAGTTGATGAGGGCATCGAAAGCCAGGCTCATCTCGTCGTCCAGCCGGAGGTAGGCCAGCAGCGTCTCGCCGCTCTCGCCCAGTTTGCCTTCGTAGGCGGCGATTTGGGCGGGGTAACCTTTGGCGGTCTCCAGGGCGGCGGCCCACGCCTCGTCGCTGGGGAAGATGTCTTCTAAGGCCCAGGTGTCGGCCTGGTTTAAGTCTTTGCGTTCGGGAATAGACATAGTGCTTTGCTCCTAAATCATAAAGTTCGTTGGCCGCAGCCGCCAGATCGGGCAGCGCCGACGCTCCAAAGAGGTCTGGTAACAGGATACCACAGTTTGCCGCGAAATACAACTGAAATCCTCGCAAGTTAGAACCTCTCCTGCCGCTTGCCAACCGCCCCCCGTCCTGTTATACTAGGGACACAACACAAGCGGTTGGAAAGGAGTTTTCACTATGAATTACCTCATCATCGGCGCAGGCGGCACCGGCGGCTGTCTGGGCGCGCATCTGGCCCGGGGCGGGCTGGACGTGACGTTCATCGCCCGTGGGCAGCACCTGGCCGCCCTCCAGCACAGCGGTCTCACCCTCATCCCCAGCGGCGGGGCGGTTTACACCGTCCCCGTCCAGGCTACAGACAGCGAACACTACCAGGGTCACCCGGACGTGGTGTTCCTCTGCGTCAAGGGCTACAGCCTGGACGCGCTGATTCCCTTTTTGCAGAAAATCTGCACCAAGGACACGGTGGTCGTCCCTATTTTGAACATCTACGGCACCGGCGGGCGGCTCCAGCCCTCCCTGCCGGAGAGTCTGGTGACGGACGGCTGCATCTATGTGGCCGCAAGCATCCAGTCCCCCGGCGTCATCGCCATGCAGGGGGAGATTTTGCGGGTGGTGTTCGGCCCCCGGACGCCGGAGGAGTACCGCCCGGTACTCAAGGACATCCAGGCCGACCTGACCCGCTGCGGCGTCAAGGCCCAGCTCTCCCGGAACATCCAGCGGGACGCGCTGCAAAAGTTCTCCTACGTCTCCCCCGCCGCCGCCTGTGGCGTGTATTACAACGTAAAGGCCGAGGCCATGCAGCGGCCCGGCCCCGAACGGGAGACTTTCGCCGCCCTCATCCGGGAGATCGACGCTCTGGCGGAGGCGATGG
Organism: Clostridiales bacterium; assembly: GCA_021203185.1. Classification (GTDB taxonomy): domain Bacteria; phylum Bacillota; class Clostridia; order Oscillospirales; family Oscillospiraceae; genus Onthomonas. The sequence continues at coordinate 1,715 of JAJQBR010000005.1, read as the reverse complement.
GACATCCCTTCCGCACCAGCATGGTGCGGGCCAACCTGCTGATTTTGGATGCGCTCTCCCCCGACGCCTCCACCTCTATGCAGCGGGACCTGTGGGCCGGGCATGAGTCCGAGGTGGACGGGCTGATTTTCGAGGTAGTCCGGCTGGGCCAGCGGTATCAGGTACCCACCCCCACCTATTGCATGGTGGCCCGGAAGCTGGGTTTTCGCTGTTAGCCGTTAGCTGGGCAGTGCATACCATGAGCCAATAGCAAAATCTGACTATCCCTTTTACTCAGCCATGTGCCAGAAACCCCTCCGCCACCGCCTAAAGGCGGCGGCCCTCCTCCGCCGTCAAGCGGCACTTCCGGGGCTTTGCCCCTCCCTGCCCTTTCAGGGGAGGGGGACCATGCGAAGCATGGTGGAGGGGTTTCACGCCGGAATTACTGACAAGGCTGATTCAAGGGGATAACTAGATAGCAAAATTGCTCATTGCTCATTGCTCATTGACCGTATCTCCGCGCCGGTATAGTACCACGCCAAAATCTCCTCCGCAGTCTTGCCCTCTTTGGCCAGAGCGTTGGCTCCGTACTGGCTCATGCCCACCCCGTGGCCGTAGCCGGTAACATAAAAGGTGACAGTGTCCCCCTCGCACTCCACTGTGAAGGTGGCGCTGCGCAGGTCGAACAGGGTGCGCACCTGGCTGGTGTCCACCTCCACTCCGCCGATTTCGATGGAGACGGGCAGTCCCGTCTCGTCATAGGTTTCCTCCCCGAACCAGAGTGCGCAATCCTCTGCGCTCAGGTCGGCCTCCGGGTATTCCTCAGAGAAGGTTTCAGCGAAGTTCTCCTTGTCCACCGAGACGGTGCTGTAGTAGTTGGGGGCGGCGTCCTCCCCCTCCGGGCTTTCCACCGCCTGGAGGTAAGGGATGTCCTGCCCCCACACCTCCAGGGCGGATTTGGTGCTTCCTGCGCTGATGGCATGAAACGCCGCCAAAATCGGCTCTCCCTCGTAGTAGAGGGCCAGTCCGTCGGTGCCGCTGACCGCCTGGGTGATTTTTTCCGCGTAGCTGTCGGCCTTGTTGCTGTCCCACTGGGCCATGCGATCCTCCACTGACATCCACGCCTGGCAGCAGCCGGAGTCCCCGCAGATGTCCGCCGATGGGTGGTTGGCGCTGGGGTTTGCCAGCCGGTACAGAGTGTAAGTCCGGGCGGCGATGGCCTGGGCGCAGAGGGCCTCCTGCTGGAAGGCGGCGGGCATCTCCGCCGCCACCACCCCCCACAGGTAGTCCGCCAGGGTCATTTGCTCCGTCTCCCCGTCAATGAGGACTGTCAGAGTGACGCTGCCGTCCAGGGTGTCGGATTGCTGGACACGGGTGGAGTCTGCCGTCGCGCTCTCCACTGTATCTGCCTCCGCCGCTGCCGAGGCGTCCGCGCTGTCGGCGGAGTCGGTGTCAAGCGCTGCGGCGCTCTGCTCCGCCAGGGCTGCGGGCAGCACCAGCGCCAGGGGCAGCAGAAATTGCAGCGCAAAGAGGCCCAGAGCGACCAGTACGGCGGTCTTGCGGCTCTGTGTAGGATGTTTTGCAAGTTTTTTCGGTTTACGCTTCATTTTTACTCAACGCAGCCCTTTCCCGGCAGAGTTTTTAGTTGGTTTTAGACAGAATTTCTCCGCAACTCTCATTTTAAGTTGACTGTCCGGCCTCGAAAGGGTATACTGGTAATAAGAAAGATGAAAAAG
>JAJQBR010000101.1 GCA_021203185.1 Clostridiales bacterium | reverse complement strand
TAGAGTAGAATAACCCCCACAAACGGGCGGGACCATCCGAAAGGGTGGCCCCGCCTGGCCCGTAGAACCTGAAAATAAACAGAACAGGAGACGTAAATTATGAAAAAGAAACTATTGTGCCTCCTCCTGGCACTGAGTATGTGCCTGGCCACGGCCTGCTCCTCCACCTCCTCCGGCAGCAGCTCTGCCGACTCCAGCGTGGACGAAGAACCGGCAGCCGACACCAGCGCCGCCGCAGAGGAAACCTCCGCCGACAGCGAAGAGACCAACCAGGACACCGGCAACGACTACTTCGAGTCGCTGAACGCGGACGACGTGAACATCGTTGACACCGGCCTGTATACCATCGAATTGCAGGCCAAAGACGGCTGGCAGTTTGACGTGGCCGACAACAGCGACGTGACCGACTGGCTGGTGGACGCCAATGGCGAGACCGCCTTCCCTGACGACACCGGCATTGCCACCGCCGTCAACGGCGACGACTTCACCCTGACCATCACCCTTGACGCCTCCAAGATTTCCAGCTTCCCCACCAACGGCGCGGGCGAGCTGTATGTGATGCCCACCGGCGGCAACCCCCTGGTGGTGGAGGGCGACAACAAGGGCCAGTACACCGAGGCTTCTGAGTTTGTCGGCGTCTACACCATCCCCGAAGTGGTGGTGGACGGCACCATCGAGGGCGAAAGCGGAACGGAGTACACCTTCACCGAGGACACCGTCACCGTTTGCCTGAACCTGGATGGCATTGACGACAGCCTCATCGACAGCAGCAACTCTCTGGTGGCTCTGACCGAGGGCGACGGCTACTATCTCACCGACTTCACCTTTGAGGACGACACCCTGTCTGGAGAGTGGTCTGACGGCCAGATGGCCTACACCATGACCACCGAGGACTTCACCGCCGACTTCTCCCCCCTGGGCGGCGACGGCAACGGCAACTACTACGCCAACATCACCGTCAGCGGCCTGTACTACAACGGCCTGCCTCTGGCGGACGCCACCTTCCGGGTCCACGTCTACTCCTACGGGCGCACCTTCACCATCGAGAGCAACGGCAGCCTCATCAACGACACCCAGCCCCTGTGGAGCACCACCACGGAGAACGACCTGCCTGTCCTGTGCGACGCCTACCCCGACGACCTGAACATCACCTGGCCCATCGACTTTGACGCCTCCGCTCTGACCCAGGACGACTTCACCCTGACCCTGTCCAGCGAATACGGCGACGAGCTGCAACTGGAGGCGGGTACTGACTTCACCGTGGAGACTACCACCGGCAAGACCACCATCACCGTCTCTTACATCTACTGGGCCAACATCCCGGTCTACACCACCCTGACCGTGGACGTGGCCATAGACAACCTGACCTGGGACAGCGCAAAGTACACCGTAACCGAGGTCTCCCACACCTATGACATCGCCAGCGTCTACTGCTATTACATTATGACCGGCGGCACCACCGGCACCCAGTACTGGACCTATTACGGCATCGACGGCCTGACCGAGTGGTCTCAGGCATTCGTCATTCCCACCTACACCCTGACCTACACCCAGAGCGACGGCACCGTCTTGTACTACACCGAGGACGAGAACGGCGGCCTGTTTACCAGCTCTGCGGACGACGCCATGGAGTTTGACGCCACCGAGGACAACAACTGCCAGGTGGTCAACAACGTCGGCTCCTTCGAGCGGGTGTACGACCAGACCCAGGACGTGACCGTAGACGGCGAGACCTACACCTGCGACAAGGTGTACGGCAACGCGGACAATATGCCTCTCGACCCGGCGGACTGCACCGGCATCACCGCCCAGGCGGGCTACATTCTCGGCGACAGCTGGGAGATGCACGGCAGATGGCCGTGGCAGAGCTTCGTCAACGAGGGCTACCAGGGCGGCACCAAGTAATAATAAGCTATTAGCTATTAGCTGTTAGCCGTTAGCTTGGCGGTGCTTTGCCAATCGCTGACTGGATTCAACAGAACGGAACCTATCAATCAGACAAGCAAAAAAACAGGAGGGACTGCCCACCGGCGGTCCCTCCTGAATCTTTTCTGTTTTTGAACGAAACAGCCCCTCCACGGGTAAACCTGTGGAAGGGACTGAAAAAGCCGTTTATTCCGTTTCCCCGTCAGAGGTTTCCTCTTTCGCTTCTGCGGCGGGGATGGTCTGGCAGGAGAGCAGATTGGCCCCGGTCCCCGCCAGATCCCGCACCAGTACCTGGCTGACCATAACGGGGGCCTCGACGGTCAGCTCACTGAGGGCCTGGGCGATGTTCCCCAGGGTCTCCATGGGGACAATCTGGTCGGTTTTCACCCGGCAGCGATCCAAAATCCCGCCGGTGACGCGGACTTCTCCCTCTACCCTGCGCTTGGGGTTGGTCAACTCGTGAATGGCGAACGCCTCGCCGTTGCTGCACCCGTTGCCGGTGACGGCGTTGCCGTTTGTCTCGTCCACCCGCACCCGGCACTCGTTGGGGCAGCAGGGGCAGATGACTTCCGTGATTTTTCTCATAAGGGGCCTCCGAAATCTAGCTGTTAGCTATTAGCTATTAGCTGTTAGGAAAGGTTTTCCCGGTCAAGAGCTAAAAGCTATGAATCAAGAGCTATTTTACACAAAAATAGCACAAACCAGGCTCAAGGTCAAGAGGGATTAGCTGTTAGCTGGCAATCTTTGAGCTTATAGATTATCTCTGTGAATCAGCCGTGTCGGCAATTTCAGCACGAAACCCCTGTGTCACAGCAAACGGCGGCGCAGGGGTTTGCAATAGGTTCGGTTAAAAGGAGATACCGCATGAGCCAGCAGTCGTGAGCTAAAAGCTAAGGGCCAAGAGCTAATAGCTATCAATCAGGCAGCTTCAGGTCGTTCTCCCCGATCCATCCGATTTTCCGCAGGACCTGGCAGAAGATCCAGGACAGCAGGCCGGGCAGCACGAAGCAAATGAGAATCAGCCCCGCCCAGTCGAAGGCGGTGATGGCGTGGCCGGTGCTGACCCAGCCGGTGTAAACGCCGATCTGACCCACCAGGCCGCAGGTACCCATGCCGGAGGAGACGGGCGCGCCGTCCATGGTCATCGTGAAGAAGCAGGGGGCGCGGGGGCCGGTGATGGCGGAGGCCAGCGGGGGGGGAATCCAGATGCGGGGGTTACGGACGATGTTGGGCATTTGCAGCATGGAGGTTCCAATTCCCTGGGACACCAGGCCGCCCACGCCGTTCTCCTTGAAGGACATGACGGCGAAGCCCACCATCTGGGCGCAGCAGCCCGCCACAGCCGCGCCACCGGCCAGACCGGTCAAACCCAGGGCGGCGCAGATGGCGGCGGAGGAGATGGGCAGGGTCAGCGCCATACCCACCAGGACGGACACCAGAATACCCATCAGGAGGGGCCGCAGGTCGGTGGCCCACATGATAAGCTGGCCCACGGCGGAAGCCGCCGCGCCGATGGGCGCGGCCACCAGCGCGGCCAAGCCGATGCCCACAAAAATGGTGACAATGGGAGTAACAAGGATGTCAATATTCGTCTCTTTCGACACCGCTTTGCCAAACTCCGTGGCGACAATGGCCACCACCAGCACGGCCAGCGGTCCACCGGCCCCGCCCAGCAGATTGGTGGCGTAGCCCACCGGAATCAGGGAGAACAGCACCAGCGCCGGCGCGCCCAGAGCGTTGCCGATGGCCGCCGCCATTGCCGGACCGACCATGGCCGAAGCGCAGCCGCCGATGGTGTAGGACACCCCCGCCGTGGCGTCCAGCACAATAAAGCTGTCGGTCAAAAAGCTGATGTTAAACTGGGTGCCGATGGTGTTCAGGATGGTCCCCACCAGCAGGGTGCAGAACAGACCCTGCGCCATGGCGCCCAGGGCGTCCACGCCGTAGCGCCTGGCGGAAATGACAATGTTTTTTCGCTTGAGAAAGGCTTTCAATTTTTCCATTTTTCTCCGTCCTCTTTTCGAGATGTGGATGATGGCTGTTTGCTGTTCGCTTTCCGCGTTTAGGCTCTTACATATCCGCCCAAAACGCATAGAGTTTTCCTTTTAGCATCCAGCGTTTGGTTGGAAGTACCTGACTAACAGCTAACGGCTGCAGGGAGAAGCGCAGCTTCGCAGGGAGGGGCAAAGCCCCGGAAGTGCTGCTTGACAGCAGAAGTGCCGCTTGACGGCAATAGCTGGCAGCTTCTTTACAGGTGTCTTGACACCTATAAAGCATATTATAGACCCTTTGCGGGCATTGTCAACGGTGCTTTTCCCCAATTCCTGCGGGGTGCGAAGGGCTTCTGTGATGAAAATGACAGGAAGCGCTGCTGTCATTCCCGAAAAAACGCATTGACGAAGCGCGATTTTTTGAGTATTCTATGGTTGTTAGCTGTTGATGCGAGCTAACAGCTTAAAAAAGCGAGGTGTCCCCTTCATGGACAAGCAGGAACACGAGGCCCTCCATATGGTGGGCGTCCCCCATGAACACAAACACAGCCACACCCAAACCAAAGCGGTGCTGAACCGTCTCTCCCGGGCCATCGGTCATCTGGAATCCGTCCGTCAGATGGTGGAGGACGGGCGGGACTGCTCCGAGGTCCTCATCCAGCTGGCGGCGGTGCGAGCCGCGCTGACCAGCACCGGCAAGGTCATCCTCAAGGATCACATCGAACACTGCATTGTGGATGCCGTGGAGGAGGGGGACACCCAGGCCATTCTGGACCTGGAAAAGGCCATCGACCAGTTCATCAAATAGCGGTTTGTCCGGGAGTATGCGTTTTGCGCTTGCTCCTTGACGAATCGCCCAAAAAATGACTATAATACTGTTTACGGAACCCCTTTACAGGTTTTCCGGGGCTGATTTTTTTAAATTGGTTGTCCCTTTGAATCAGCCGCGTTGTGATAAGCTATTAGTCGTTAGCTGTTAGCTGTTAGTCAGGTTCTACCAGTTTAAAGCAAACAGCTAAAAAGGAAACCGAGAGCAACCCCCATTTGTAAAATCATGTAAATGATAAGCGCAGTATGTAATACCAAGAACCACAGAGCTAATGGCTAAAAGCTAATAGCTAATAGCTAAAATGCGCATGAGGCTGAGTAAAAGGGATAGTCAGATTTTTTAATTGCAATTTTCAGGGAGGCAAAACCATGAAAGCCACAGAACGCCGGGAGCAGATTTTATCCTACCTCCAGCACCAGACCGCTCCCGTCAGTGCCTCCACCCTGGCCCGGCAGTTTTCGGTCAGCCGCCAGATTATTGTGGGGGATGTGGCGCTGCTCCGGGCGGGGGGAGCCACCATCTCCGCCACCCCCAGGGGCTATCTGCTCTCCCAGCACCAGAGCGGGCTGCTGCGGCAGGTGGCCTGCCTTCATACAGGGGAACAGATGGAGGACGAGTTGACCCTCTGCGTGGACCAGGGGTGCAGTGTGCTGGACGTGATTGTGGAACACCCGGTCTACGGCCAGTTGGTAGGGCAACTCCAGCTCCACTCCCGGTACGATGTCCAGCAGTTCGTCCAGCGGGTAAAGCAGGAGAGCGCCCACTCCCTGTCCGAGTTGACCGACGGCATCCACCTGCACACCCTCCGCTGCCCCAGCGAGGACGCCTATCGGCGGGTGTGTATGGCGCTTGACAAGGCGGGCTATCTGCTGAAAGAGGAGGAGTAGCGTCCTCTGAATGACGAAAAAGGCCGTGATGGTCAACGTGGCCCCTATCCTCATTGAGGGAGAAATCAAGGGCGGTATTCTCACCTCCCAGGAGGGCAAACGCATCGTCAAAATGAACCGTGAGCTGCGCCGGGAAATTTGAATCAGGTCAGGTGCGCTGATTTCTCAAGTGTGGTATAATAAGGCTGGCAAATATCTCTTTGCCAGCCTTATGGTATTGCTATCAGCGACCAGGGAGGGAGCATTATGAATGAAATTCTGCGCAGCGAAGCCGACCAGATTATCTCCGCCAGTTTGAACGCCGTCCTCCCGGACGAGGCGGTGCAGCGGGCGTTGAAGCGTTTCCGGCCCCGGGGCGGCAAAACGCTGCTGGTGGCCACCGGCAAAGCGGCCTGGCAGATGGCGAACGCCGCCGTCAGGGCGCTGGGCCATGTGGATGGCGGCGTGGTAGTCACGAAATATCACCATGTCATGGGGGAAATTCCCGGCGTGACCTGCTGCGAAGCGGGGCATCCCGTCCCGGACGAAAACAGCTTCGCCGGGACACGAAAGGCGCTGGAACTGGTGCGAGGATTGTCTGCGGAGGACACGGTACTTTTCCTGCTCTCCGGCGGCGGCAGCGCCCTGTTTGAGCGGCCGCTGATTCCCGGCGACGAGCTGCAGGACATCACGAGCCAGCTTTTGGCCAGCGGAGCCGACATCGTGGAGATGAACACCCTGCGCAAGCGGCTCAGCGCGGTCAAGGGCGGGCGATTCGCCCAGGCGTGCGCCCCTGCCCAGGTATTCAGCGTGGTACTCAGCGACATTCTGGGCGACCCGCTGGACATGATTGCCAGCGGCCCTGCCTATCCTGACAGCTCCACCTGCGCTCAGGCGAAGGCCGTTGTGGAAAAGTACGGCCTGCATCTGTCCGACCAGGCGCTGTCCCTGCTGGAAAAGGAGACTCCCAAAACTTTGGATAACGTGGAGACGCAAATCACCGGCAGCGTTCGGGAATTGTGCGCCGCCGCAGCGTCCGCCTGCGCCAAACTGGGCTACGAGCCAATCATCCTCACCGACCGGCTCTGTTGCGAGGCGCGGGAGGCGGGCAGCATACTGGCCAGCATCCTCCGCACCCACGCAGGGGAGGGCAAACGGGTCGCCTACATCGCCGGGGGAGAGACTGTAGTCCATTTGACCGGAAAGGGCCTGGGCGGGCGGAACCAAGAGCTGGCTCTGGCCGCCGCAACCGGCATTGCGGGCCTGGAAGGAGCCGCCGTGTTCTCTGTGGGCAGCGATGGCACCGACGGCCCCTGCGACGCCGCAGGAGGTTATGTGGATGGCGATACCCTGGCCGCTCTCACTGCCGCCGGGAAGGACGTGTTTGCCGTCCTTCAGGACAACGATGCCTACCACGCGCTGCAAGCTGTGGGCGGACTAGTAGTCACCGGCCCCACCGGCACCAACGTCAACGATGTGGCCGTTGCGTTGCTACAGAGCTGAGCGTTCGCGCCGTCAGGCGCAAATGTTGTCGGATTACGGCAGTCCTCGCCCGCTTCCCTTCCTTTTTCGGATTTTTCTTGTAGCTTTCTATTACCGTCAAGCGGTATTTCCGGCGCTTCGTGCCTCCCTGCGTTTGCTTCAATTCACTTTCTCTGCAAGGCTGCCGATCATTTGAAATAACGGAACTGCACCAGAGTACCGCTTTGGCGCAGTTCCCATTTATAAAGAGAAAAAGCATCATGCGTTTTGATTGCGAGACCTGCAACCTGGGCGGCGCTCCCGTCGAGGAGGAGGCACCCAAGAACACCAACCTGGTCAACAAACTGATGAGTACCATGTCCGGCGTTTTGGCCCCCACGTTGGGCGTCCTGACTGCCGCCGGTATCCCCTGTTCAGCCAGGAGGCCCTGGGGCCTGGCTGCGGCGTTCAGCCCAGCGGCGACGTGGTGGTCGCCCCCTTTAATGGCACCGTGACCCAGGTTATCGACACCCTGCACGCCGTCGGCGTCACCAGCGGCAGCGGCGTGGAGCTGCTCATCCACATCGGCGTGGACACCGTGGTCATGAACGGCCAGGGCTTCAAGGCCAGCGTCAAAACTGGCCAGAAAATCACCATGGGCCAGCCGCTGATTTATTTCGACAGCAAGGCCATCAAGGACGCGGGACACCCCGACGCCATCGCGGTCATTGTCACCAACGGCGATGAATACCAGGCCGTGGAGCTGGTCGCCTCTGGTGAAGTGGCTCCCGGCGCGCCGTTGCTGAAGCTGAAATGAGCTGTACTTCCTGTGCTGCTCTTTCAGCAAATAAAGATGAGATTATTGCAAGCGCCGACGATGTATGGTAAAATGACAGAACAGCCACGAGACAAAAAATCGAAACCAAGGAGGCGCCAGCGATGAAAGACACGCTTCGCTTTGACCCAACCAACTATCAGGTAAAAACCTGCACCCTGGAGGGACGCAGCGTCACCTATCGGGCCTTCGAGGGGCTGGACTACTGCGCCGCCCCGCTGGATCCCATCCAGAAGCTGAACCTGTTCGTTCCCGAGGATTACTACAGCGGCGCGACCCACAATGGCTACACGCTGCACACCGCCCCCATCTTCGCCCCCAACACTGTGGGCGGCTATATGCCAGGCCCCGCCGATGAGCCGGGGCTGGATCACCGGGAGAACATCAACGCCGTTTTTGAGGCGCTGATCCACGGCTACGTGGTGGCCTGCGCCGGTATCCGGGGACGCACCTCCGGCAGATGCAGCGACGAGTTCTTCGAGGGTGGCAAGGCCACCGCCGAGCAGGTGGATACGGGCCGTTTCGTGGGCAAAGCCCCGGCCCTGATTGTGGACATGAAGGCGGCCATTCGTTACCTGCGGCACAACCGGGACGTGATTCCCGGCGACACCGAGCATATCATCACCAACGGCACCAGCGCAGGCGGTGCGCTTTCTGCCCTGACCGGGGCCACCGGCAACAGCCCGGACTACGCCTCGGCCCTGGCCGCCATCGGCGCGGCGGAGGAGCGGGACGACGTGTTCGCCGCCAGCTGCTACTGCCCCATCCACAACCTGGAACACGCCGATGCCGCCTATGAGTGGCTGTTCTGCGGCCACGACCACTACAGCAGCGTCCGCTTCCGCAAGGTGAACGGCAAGGTGGTAAAAAGGGCGTGGAGGGGAACCACACCCCCAAGCAGCAGCAGGTCTCCCAGGATCTGAAAGCCCAGTTCCCCGCCTATTTGAACAGCCTGAACCTGCGGGATGGGGACGGCAATCCCCTGACCCTGAACGCCGACGGCACCGG
>JAJQBR010000091.1:5139-8977 GCA_021203185.1 Clostridiales bacterium | reverse complement strand
CTTCTGCCGACAATACTTGAGTGGAGACGCTCCGGGAAGATAGGTAGCGCTAACACATAAAAGCCGTCCGTTTCGGGCGGCTTTTTTGCGTCAAGATGAGGAAATGATATGCGATACAAAAACGTCAAAAAGGCCACGTTTCTCAGCCGTCCAAACCGTTTCATCGCCCAGGTGCTGCTGGACGGGGAGGAGACGACGGTCCATGTGAAAAACACGGGCCGCTGCCGTGAGCTGCTTACACCGGGAGCCACAGTGTATTTGGCGGCGGCGGAAAATCCCAACCGAAAGACAAAATTTGACCTGATCGCGGTGAAAAAGGGGACGCTGCTCATCAACATGGACGCCCAGGCGCCCAATCAGGTGTTTCGGGAGTGGGCGGAAACCGGCGGGTTTCTGCCTGATTTGACGATGATTCGCCCGGAATACCGGTACAAAGATTCCCGGTTTGACTTCTATCTGGAACAGGGAGATCGGCGGCACCTGGTCGAAGTGAAGGGCGTCACGCTGGAAGAAAACGGCGTGGTTCGTTTCCCGGACGCGCCTACGGAGCGGGGCGTCAAGCATCTGGAAGGGCTGACCGCCGCCCTGGAGGATGGGTTCGAGACCTGGGTCTGCTTCGTAGTACAGCTTTCCCCGGCGCAGTACCTGGAACCCAATGACCGCACCCACCCGGCCTTCGGGGAGGCTCTGCGCCGGGCCAGCGCCGCAGGCGTCCATGTGTTGGCGATGTCGTGCCGGGTGGAACCGGACAGCCTGGAAATTGAAGCGCCGGTTCCGGTGCATCTTTGAGGAAACAAATGCACCTGTGAAACGAAACACAAAATAAGGCCACGCGAAAGCATCGCTCCGCGTGGCCTTGCTTTACACTTTACAGTTGGAAGGGAACCACGTCCCGCACCGCATCCGCAGGGGAAATGCGCCGGTCGTCGTGGTCGATGTCGATGAGCTGATACCGGTCGTTGCCCATGCCCAGCTCCTTCATATAGCTGAGCTGGCGCAGACCGTGGCGGCTCTCCATGCGCTCCACCAAATCCTTGTGCTGGTGGGCTTTCATGGCGTATACCATATCCACAGACGCCTGATCTGCGGCGAGGATGTCCGTAGAGGCCACAATGCCCACGTTGGGGGTCACCACCGGCAGGGCGGCGCAGCCCTCGCAGTCGCAGGACACGGACATATTCCGCAGCACATTGATATAAACGATGTTCTCGCCAAAGTGATCCACCACGGACTTGGCGGATTCCGTCATTCGCTCCATGAACTCCTCTTTGGCGATGTCCCACATATCATCGGAGCCGGGGGTGGTGTGGATCATGGCCTTGCCGATGCGCCCGTCGGCGCACCCGATGCCGATGTTTTTGCAGGAGCCGCCGAAGCCGCCTTGTACATGGCCCTTGAAGTGGGTCAGTACCAGCAGCGAGTCATAGTTGACCAGATGCCCGCCCATGGACATCTCTGTGAACCACTTTCCGCCTTTGATGGGCAGCATGGTGGTGCCTTCCTCGTCCAGGATGTCCACAGGACAGAAGGTCCAGCCGTTGACCTGCAAGGTCTCCCGGTGCAGCTCTGTGGTGTAGCGGTCTCCTTCGTAATAGGTGTTGGTTTCCACGATGGACGCAACCGGGAGCTTGTCGGCCATCAGCTGCTTGACCCAGGGGCGGGGAATGATATTGGGGCCGTTTTTCTCGCCGGTGTGGAGCTTGACCGCGATGTTGCCGGAGAGACGCGCCCCCACCCGGTCAAAAATGGCCTCCAGCCCGTCGGCGGACAGGTCGGCGGTGAAATACACCGTGGATTCCCCGCCGGTGCGGTCAGCGTAGGGGACATACCGCTCGCCGCCGGTGCCTGGGATACGAATTTTTTTCATGCTGCAAACCTTCCTTTCGGTATCATTCAGCCATAGTTTCGATTCTATTGTAGAACTACGAGTATTATACTTCCTTTTGTCGGTTCTGTAAACGGCAAATTTCAGAAGCGGCGCAGTACGACCAAACCCCCGGCGCGGGGCCGGGGGTCATGTCAGATGTATCCTGCGGGAAGAATCAGCCCAGCTTTTCCTCCAACCGGGCGCGGATGGCCTTCAAAAAGTCCATGCTGTTGACCTTCTGGGCGGGGACTTCCCCTTCCCACAGGCCCACCAGGTCGCCGGTCATCACGCCGGACTCGATGGTCTCAATGACGGCGGCATCCAGCTTGTCGGCGAAGGCTTGCAGGTCGGTCAGGCCGTCCAGCTCGCCCCGCTTGCGCAGCGCGCCGGTCCAGGCGAAGATGGTGGCCACCGGGTTGGTGGAGGTTTCCTCGCCGTTCAGGTATTTATAGTAGTGGCGGGTGACGGTGCCGTGGGCGGCCTCATACTCGTAATTCCCGTCGGGGGAGACCAGCACGGAGGTCATCATGGCCAGGGAGCCAAAGGCGGTGGAGACCATGTCGCTCATCACGTCGCCGTCGTAGTTCTTCAGCGCCCAGATGAAGCCGCCCTTGGAGCGAATGACACGGGCAACCGCGTCGTCGATAAGGGTGTAGAAATATTCCAGACCCAGGGCCTCGAACTGCTCCTTGTACTCCGTCTCGTAGATTTCTGCGAAGATATCTTTAAAGGTGTGGTCGTACTTTTTGGAGATGGTGTCCTTGGTGGAGAACCACAAATCCTGCTTGGTGCCAATGGCGTACTGGAAGCAGGAGCGGGCGAAGGACTTGATGGAGCTGTCCTTGTTGTACAGGCCCTGCACCACGCCGGGACACTCAAAGTCGTAGACCGTCTGGTTCATCTGCACGTCGCCGGTGGTGGAAACGAAGCTCAGCGTGGCCTTGCCCTTGCAGGGGATGCGCATTTCGGTGTCCTTATACACGTCGCCGTAGGCGTGACGGGCGATGGTGATGGGCATTTGCCAGTTCTTCACCACCGGGTTGATGCCCTTAACCATGATGGGGGCGCGGAACACGGTGCCGTCCAGAATGGAACGGATGGTGCCGTTGGGACTTTTCCACATGGTAGAGAGGTTATACTCCTCCACCCGCTGGGCGTTGGGGGTGATGGTGGCACACTTGACGGCCACGCCGTACTTTTTGTTGGCGTTGGCGGCGTCCACCGTGATCTGATCCTTGGTAGCCTCCCGCTGGACCAGGCCCAGGTCGTAGTATTCCGTGTTCAGGTCCACAAAGGGGAGCAGAAGCTCGTCCTTGATCTGCTGCCAGAGGATGCGGGTCATCTCGTCGCCGTCCATCTCCACCAGGGGGGTCGTCATTTTGATTTTTTCCATGTCACACGCCTCAATTCGCTATGGGATTTTATGGGAATTACAAAAACAGGATCAGTGACCACTGATCCCCATTGACGAAATTCAGTATACACGATAACGGCAAAAATTGCAATGCAAAAAGACACAATATGCAAGAAATTTTCTCCGCCGTCTTTGTTCAGTTGCGATACCGGAAGATTTTTGCACTTTTTCCCTGCTGGGCCGGATACAATGCAGATACAGACCGAATTTCCTTCAAAAAGCGGAGAAAACAGCAGGGAGGAGGCACGGTTCCGCGACAGCTTTTTTGCTGTCGCGCAAAAAGAGGCTTGACAGCGGCGGGAAAATATAGTATAGTAATGGTCGTTGTAAAGCGCAGTCGCTTTACAAACGTGGAGGAGGCGCGACGGTGGCAGACATGAACGACAAAAACTCCGCATTCCGCATGACTATGCTCTACGACTTCTACGGCGAACTGCTCACCGAGCGGCAGCGGGAGTTTTACGACCTCTACCACAACGAGGATTTCTCCCTGGCCGAGATTGCGGAGAACGCCGGTATCACCCGGCAGGGTGTCCGGGACGGCATCGTCCGAGCGG
>JAJQBR010000091.1:0-5129 GCA_021203185.1 Clostridiales bacterium | reverse complement strand
CCGAGCGGAGGCCATCCTCAACGAAATGGAAGAAAAAACCGGAATTGTGGCACGCTTCCTGGAGGTGCGAGAGGGGCTGAACGCCATCCGCCGCAGCGCGGAGCAGATTTCCGCCCTGAACCACACTCGGTTCCGCAGTCCCGAGCTGGAGCAGCTGGCCCAGGACATTCAGGACAGGGCCGTAGAGATGCAGAAATAGGGAACTACGAAGTGAAGGAGTAATTCAATGGCGTTTGAAGGCTTGACAGAACGCCTGACATCGGTATTCAATAAGCTCCGCAGCAAAGGCCGCCTGACCGAGGCCGATGTGAAGGAGGCCATGCGGGAAATTCGCCTGGCTCTGCTGGAGGCCGACGTCAGTTATAAGGTGGTCAAAGACTTTGTCAACAAAGTGACGGAGCGGGCCATCGGCCAGGACGTGATGGAATCGCTGACGCCGGGCCAGATGGTGGTCAAAATCGTCAACGAGGAACTGACCGCCCTGATGGGCGGCGAGGCCGCCGCCATCACCCTGAACCCCAAGCCCCCCACGGTCATTATGATGGTGGGCCTCCAGGGTGCGGGAAAAACCACCAACGCCGCAAAACTGGCGGCTTACCTGCGCAGCAAGACCGGCCGCCGCCCCCTGCTGGTGGCCTGCGACGTGTACCGTCCTGCCGCCATCAAGCAGTTGGAGGTGGTAGGCGAACAGGTCAACGTCCCCGTTTTTCAGATGGGCCAGGGCGACCCGGTAGAGATCGCCAAAGCCTCCATCGACCACGCCCGGCAGCATGGCAACGACATCGTCCTGCTGGACACCGCAGGACGGCTCCACGTGGACAGCGTCCTGATGGACGAGCTGAAAAACATCAAGGCGGCTGTGAACCCGGACGAGATTCTGCTGGTGGTGGATGCCATGATCGGCCAGGACGCGGTGAACGCAGCCGTGGCCTTCGACGAGGCGCTGGACATCAGCGGCGTCATGCTGACCAAGCTGGACGGCGACGCACGAGGCGGCGCAGCCCTCTCCATCCGGGCCACCACCGGCAAGCCCATCAAGTTCTGCGGCGTGGGCGAAAAGCTGGACGCCATCGAGGTGTTCCACCCAGATCGGATGGCCAGCCGTATCTTAGGTATGGGCGACGTGCTGACCCTCATCGAGAGCGCGCAGGAGCGGCTGGATGAGCAGAAGGCCGAGGAGATGTCCCAGAAGATTCGGGCTAACCGGTTTACCTTGCAGGACTACTACGACCAGCTCAAAGAGACCCGAAAGATGGGATCCATTACGGATATCCTCCAGAAAATGCCCGGTATGGCCGGGAAGGTGGACGAATCCCAGGTGGATGAGAAGGTTTTGGACCGCACCGAGGCCATGATCCTCTCCATGACCAAGGCCGAGCGGGAGAACCCCTCCATCCTGAACGCCAGCCGCAAGCGGCGCATCGCCGCCGGTTCCGGCACCACCGTTCAGGACATCAACAAGCTCATCAAACAGTATGAGATGATGCAGTCCCTGACCAAGCAGATGACCCGCGGCAGGATTCCGCGGGCGCTGCGGGGCATCATGGGCGGCGACGACCCCACCTCCATGCCCGACATGAGCAGTTTCCTCAATGGTGGGCGGGGACCGGGCATGGGCGCCCACAGCGCCGGCCGCCAGCGCAAAAATATGAAACGCAAAAAGAAAAGACGCTGATTCGCGGAGAAAACTTCGCTTATCATAGATAATCTTGCAGAATCTTTGGAGGTGAAAGATAAATGGTTAAAATCAGACTGCGCCGCATGGGCGCGAAGAAGGCCCCTTTCTATCGCATCGTGGTGGCCGACTCCCGGTATCCCCGTGACGGCCGATTCATCGAGCAGCTGGGTACCTATAACCCCCTGACCGAGCCGGCAGAGGTCAAAGTGGACGCCGAGCGCACCCTGGCCTGGATTAAGACCGGCGCACAGCCCACCGATACCGTCAAGCGTCTGCTCAAGCAGGCCAACGTCCTGTAAGCGCAGGAGGAATACTGCATGAAAGAACTCTTGACTTATATCGCACAGAATCTCGTGTCGCAGCCCGACCAGGTCAGCGTCAAGGAGATCGACTGCGATGGTGAGATCGTTCTGGAGCTGCGGGTGGCCCCGGAGGACATGGGGAAAGTGATTGGACGGCAGGGCCGGATTGCCAAGGAAATCCGCGCCGTCGTCCGCTCCCTGGCGCAGCGGAACAACACACGTGTCACAGTGGACATCGTGGACTGAGAGAAGCAAACCAGAGCCGCGCAAGCGGCTCTGATTTTGTATTAGCGGAGGTTTTATGAAAAATCCCATGTTAGAGGCGGGGAAAATTGTAAATACCCACGGCGTCCGTGGGGAGGTCAAGGTGGAATCCTGGCTGGACGACCCCGCCCTGTTCGGCTGCCTGACCGCCCTGACGGTGAACGGCAAAATCTATCCCATTCGCTCCGCACGAGTACAGGGCCGGTTCGCCCTGGTGACGTTGGAGGGGGTGGCCTCCATCGACGACGCGCTGCCCCTGAAAGGCAAAACCGCCCTGGCCCGCCGGGAGGAAATCCCTCTGGAGGAAGGGGCGTACTTTGTAGCCGACCTGATTGGGCTGGACGCGGTGGACGCGGACAGCGGCCAGGTGTTCGGCCAGGTGGCGGACATCCACGAGTACCCCGCCCAGGACGTGTATGAGATCCGGGGAGAGCGTCTGTACTTCATCCCCGATGTGCCGGACTTCGTGGTGGACATCGACGAGGCGGCGGGCTGCATCCGCTTCCGCCGGGTGGAGGAACTGGCCCAATGAGCGAGGAAATCACTTACCGCTACCGGGTGGACATCATCACCCTGTTCCCGGAGACCACCGGGGACGTACTCAGCGAATCCATTCTGGGCCGGGCGCAGGAGCGGGACTACCTGAAAATCGAGTGCCACCAGCTCCGGGACTACACCACCAACAAGCAGAACCAGGTGGACGACTACCCCTACGGCGGCGGCCACGGGGCCATTTTGCAGGCCGACCCCCTCTATCGCTGCTGGAAACACATCTGCGACACCACCGGTGAGCGGGCGCACACCATCTTTCTGTCCCCCTGCGGCGTGACCTTCACCCAGGCGGAGGCCAAGCGGCTGGTGCGGTACTACAACCACCTGATTTTGGTCTGCGGCCACTATGAGGGAATCGACCAGCGGTTCATCGACGAGTGTGTGGACGAGGAACTGAGCCTGGGAGACTTTGTCCTCACCGGCGGCGAAATCGCGGCCATGGCGGTGACGGACGCGGTGTGCCGGATGGTGCCGGGGGTGCTGTCCGACCCGGAGTGCTACGAAAACGAGAGCCACTGGGATAACCTGCTGGAGTACCCACAATATTCCCGGCCGGAGGTGTGGCACGATAGGGCGGTGCCGAAGATCTTGCTCTCCGGCCACCACGCCAACATCGCCAAGTGGCGGCGGAAGATGTCCCTTGTGCGGACAAAGAAGCGCCGGCCCGACCTGTATGAAAAGCTGGACCTGTCCTCCAAAGCCGACCAGAAGCTGCTGAAAGAGATCGAAGAGGGCAAGTGGGAGTGACCCCGGCCCTTTCGACAAAATCTTGGGTGTTTTTTACAAAGTTGTGATTGACTTACCGGCTATTTCTGTGCTAAACTGCAAAGCAATTCAAGTCAGGCACATTGCCGGGCAACCATGTTGCAGCAGAAAAGAAACATACATCTGCGGGACAGAACTCAATCTCTGCCCGCGGATGTATTTTATTTTCCGGTTATCCACTTGAATCAGTCGCATTGTGATAAGCTATTAGCCGTTAGCTGTTAGCTGTTAGCTGTTAGTCAGGTTCTACCAGTCTAAAACGAACGGCAAAAAAAGCAGCCAAGAGCAAAACCATCCGTTTGTAAAGGAGTGCAATCGGTAAGCATTGCACGCAATGCCAGGAACCACAAAGCTAACAGCTAATAGCTAGTAGCTAAAAGCTGGCGAAGCCGTCAGGGAGGCAATTATGGAACTCGACCCCAAAACCAAAGCAAAAATCGCCTACCGAGTGTCCTGGACCAGCGTCTGGGGAAATATGCTGCTGGCCGCCTTCAAGCTGGCGGCGGGCCTGCTGGCCCACTCCAGCGCCATGATCTCCGACGCGGTCCACTCTGCCAGCGATGTGTTCTCCACCTTCACGGTGATGATCGGCGTGAAATTGTCCTCCCGGCAGGCGGACGCCGACCACGAGTACGGCCACGAGCGGCTGGAGTGCATCGCATCTCTGCTGTTGGCGGCTCTGCTGGCCGTCACCGGCCTGGGCATCGGCTACAGCGGCATCCAGAAGATCGCTCAGGCCAGCTACGGCCAGTTGGAGGCCCCGGGGCGGCTGGCGCTGGTGGCCGCGTTGGTGTCCATCGTCTGCAAGGAGGCCATGTATTGGTACACCCGCCGGGCCGCCAAGCAGACCGGCTCCTCCGCGCTGATGGCCGACGCCTGGCACCACCGCTCCGACGCGCTGTCCTCCATTGGCTCTCTCATCGGCATCTGGGGGGCGCGGATGGGCTGGCCGGTGCTGGACCCGGCGGTGTCGCTGGTCATCTGCCTGTTCATCCTCAAGGTCAGCTATGACGTGTTCCGCCAGGCGGTGAACGAGCTGACCGACCGCTCCTGCCCCGCTTATATCGAGGAGGAAATGCGCCTCTCTGTCCTCCGGCAGACGGGGGTGGAGCGGCTGGACCTGCTGCGCACCCGGCAGTTCGGCACGCGGGTCTATGTGGACGTGGAGATCGCCGCCGACGGCGAGCTGTCCCTGACCCAGGCCCACGGCATCGCCCAAAAAGTCCACGATACCATCGAGCGGGAGTTCCCCAGCGTCAAGCACTGTATGGTGCATGTGAATCCCATATGAGGCAAAAGTGCTCAGCCCGGTTTTGGGCTGAGCGTTTCTTTGCGCAAAAATCTTGACAGAAGCTCCTGCATATGATACACTCTAATCACAGTAGTATGGTTGTATCTGAAAGCGGGCTGCCGCACACCTTAACCCGTTTCACAACCGAAAAAAGGAGGGTTTTCCATGCTCACCTGTTACCAATGCGGAAAGACCAACGGGGATACCGAGCGCCGCTGCCCCTTCTACCGGGCGTTGCAGCACACGCCCACCGAGCGCATCGCCCCCACGGGCAGCA
>JAJQBR010000113.1:1164-9145 GCA_021203185.1 Clostridiales bacterium | reverse complement strand
TAGCACTATCTATAGAAATTTATCGCAAAGAACCGAGGTCTCCCCATGTCTGATTATCAAATGACCACCCTGCCCAACGGTGTGCGCATCCTCTCCGAGCAGATGGCGGGGTTCAGTTCCGCCGCCCTGGGCATCTGGGTGGCCACCGGTTCCCGGGCCGAAACCGCCAGCGAAAGCGGCGCGGCCCACTTCATCGAGCATATGCTTTTCAAAGGCACCAGCCGCTCTACCGCCGAGGAAATCGCCCAGCGTATGGACGCCATCGGCGGACAAATCAACGCCTTCACCACCAAGGAGTGTACCTGCTTTTACGCCCGCGCGCTGAAAAGCCACCTGCCCGAAGCGCTGGACATCCTCTGTGAGATGTTTTTTGACGCGAAATTCGCGGAGGAGGATGTGCAGCTGGAGCGGGGGGTGATTTTAGAGGAAATCGGGATGTATCAGGACGACCCCTCCGACCTGGTTTCCGAGCGGCTCAACGCCGCCGTGTACAAGGGGTCCCCTCTGGCCCGGCCCATCCTGGGCAAGCGCTCCACCCTGGAGAAAATGACCGGCCAGTGGCTGAAAAACTACAAAAACACCCACTACCTCCCCGGAAACGTCATTGTGGCTCTGGCGGGCAGCTTCGACGAG
The DNA here is from genome assembly GCA_021203185.1 of Clostridiales bacterium. GTDB lineage: Bacteria > Bacillota > Clostridia > Oscillospirales > Oscillospiraceae > Onthomonas. The sequence goes on along the minus strand of JAJQBR010000113.1, from coordinate 8,512 downwards.
GCCATTTTAGGGGATATCGCCGCCCGGTTCTCCGCCATGGCCCCCGGCCCGGCGCAGAAGCTCAAACCCGCCGTCTACCACCCCGCCATGACCCTCCGGAAAAAGGCCACCGAGCAGAACCACCTGATGCTGTCCTTCCCCTCCATCCGGGCAGACAGCCCCCAGCGGTTCACCATGCAGCTGCTCAGTTCCATTTTGGGCGGCGGGATGTCCTCCCGGCTGTTCCAGGAGATCCGGGAGCAGCGGGGCCTGTGCTACAGCATCTACGCCGCCGGGTCCTGCTACGCGGACACGGGGATGTTCCTGCTCTACACCGCCCTGAACCGGGACACCGAGGCCCAGGCGCTGACCGCCATCCGGGAGGTGGTGCGCCGCTTTGCCGAGGACGGCGTCACCCAGGAGGAGCTGAACCGGGCCAGAGAGCAGGCCAAAGCCAGCGTCCTCATGGGGCTGGAGGCCAACACCGCCCATATGAACCATCTGGCCCGGAACGTCCTTAACGGCACCCCCATCCAGACGCCGGAGGAGATCATCGCCTCCTACGACGCCATCACCCGTCAGGACGTGCGGGACATGGCTCAGGAGACCTTTGACTGGTCCCAGCTGGGCTTCTCCGCCGTGGGCCGGGTGGCCGGTGAGGAGCAGTACAGAGAGCTTCTCAAAGCGTAACTTCCCTCCCAAAAAGCACAAAAACACCGGAAAGCGATATTCAAACCGCTTTCCGGTGTTTTCCCCCATTGGTTCGCTCTCAGAGCAGATTCAGCAGCAGCACTGCGAGCATAAAGGCAAAGGCCACCCACTTGGTCATGCGGGCCAGCCTGGCGTCCCAGGTGCTGTTTTTGTTCTTGGAGAGGAAAGTGTCTGACCCGCCGCCGATGGCGGACGCCACGCCGGAGTTCTTGCCGGACTGAAGCAGAACCACGCAAATCAGGAACAGGGCCGCGACAACAACGATGATGGACAAAACCAGAGTGACAGTACTCATAAAAAGAAACTCCCTTTCAGAAACCGCCAAAAGGCGGGACTGCTCAAATGTATTGAAAATTTTATCATACAGCCGTGGAAAATGCAAGGGTTTTTTCAGCTTTGCGGAAAAATGGCGGTTTGACGGATTTGTTGACAAAAAACCGCCTTTAGAGTATCATAGGAACATCGGAACACAGGAAAAGCGTCGGTTCGCGCCGGCTGGCGCGGACACGCAGCGATACAGCATCGGGGGCAGCCCATGAAAAGCGACGACTACAACGAGGAATACAGGGACAATTCTTTTGCGCAGGAGGAGAACCTGTGGGGCAGTTCTCCCACCCCACCGGCGGGAACGCCCCGGCGGCGCCGCGCCCGGCGGAGAAAGCCGCGCCGCCCCGCCCGGTGGCCCAATCTGCTGCTCAGCGTACTGGTGGGGGTGCTGGCGGGGGTGATTCTCTGTCGGGCTGGGCAGTACGTGGCCTACCGCAACCTGGCGGCGGAAAACGGCGACGCCTATGGCGACGACTTCGACTACGATTACGACGACGTGGAAACCAACGACGAGGCCAGCCAGGCGTACTCTCTGCCCCTCTACACGGGGGACAGCAGCGGCCTGACCATCACACTGAACGCCCCCGGGGAGACGGAACTGACCGCCGCAGATCTGTACGAGCAGGAGCTGCCCGCTACGGTCAGCATCACCGTCTACGCCGGATCCAGCGCCGCCTACGGCTCCGGCATGATTTTGACACCCGATGGCTATATCCTGACCTGCGCCCATGTTATTGAGGATTCCGAGCGGGCCACCGTCACCACCAGCGACGGCGCGTCGTATGAGGCTGCGTTGGTGGGCAGCGACGCTCAGACCGACCTGGCGGTGCTGAAAATCCAGGCGGAGGGCCTGACGGCGGTGGAGTTTGCCGACTCCGAGCAGCTGACCATCGGGGAAACGGTCTATGCCATCGGCGACCCTCTTGGCCCCCAGTTTCGCAGCAGCCTGACCGACGGCATCATCTCCGGTCTGAACCGACAAATTTCCTCCAACGGTTACTCCATGACGCTGATTCAGACCACCGCCGCCGTCAACAGCGGCAACTCCGGCTGTCCCCTGTTCAACAGCCGGGGCCAGGTGGTGGGCGTGGTGAATATGAAAATGTCCAGCTCCAGCTCCACCGCCAGCATCGACAACATGGGGCTGGCCGTCCCCTCCGCCACGGTGAAGGAAATTGTGGAGACCCTGGCCACCGAGGGTACGGTCAGCCGGGCGGTGCTGGGCATCAGTTGCTACGCGGTCAGTTCCGTCACCGCCCAGGTCTACGGCATCCCGGAGGGCCTGTGGGTGGCCACCATCGACAGCGCTTCGGACTGCGCCGCCCAGGGCCTCCAAATCGACGACATCATCACCCGGGTGAACGGGGAGGATGTCAGCACTGTCACTGACTTCCAGACGGTCACCGCCGACCTGGAGGTGGGCGACACCGTCACCCTGACCATCTGGCGGGAGCCGGAAACGGAGGAGGACGAAGCCGACGGCTCCGCCTCCGCCCAGGAAGAAGCGGACGACAGTTATCACTACGAGTATTACGGCGAAATTACCGTGACGCTGATTGATTCCAATTCTCTGGTGGATTGAGCCTCCAGACGCATAAATACCATCTGAATTGGGGTATGCTAGAGATACCTCATTCAGATGGTATTTTTGTTTTTTACTACCCCTTTGAATCAGCCGCATTGTGATAAGCTATTAGCCGTTAGCTGTTAGCTGTTAGCTGTTAGTCAGGTGCTACCAGTTTAAAGCAAAAAGCTAAAAAGGAAGCTGGGAGCGAAACTACCCGTTTGTAAAGTCATGCAAACGATAAGCGCAGCACGTAATGCCAAGAATTACAAAGCTAATGGCTAAAAGCTAAGAGCTAATAGCTAAAATGCTCATACGGCTGAGTTAAAGGGATAGCCAGATTGCTTTTTTACTGCGACAAAGGAGGAACCGCCATGCAGGTTCAGGATTTTATGAGCAAAAACGTTGTTTCCATCACACCGGAGGAAAGCGCGGCCCTGGCCGCCCGGCTGCTGGAGCGCCACAACCTGGGGGCGCTGCCCGTGTGCGACTACGAGGGGCGGCTCCAGGGCATCGTCACCGACCGGGACATCATCACCCGCTGCGTGGCCGCCAACCAAGACCCCAAGCGGGTGCCGGTGCGGGATATTATGTCCAGAGAACTGCACACCGTAGCGCCGGGAGAGGACATCCACACCGCCGCCCGGCGGATGGCGGCCTGTCAGGTACGCCGCCTGCCAGTGGTGGAGGACGGCCAGGTAAAGGGTATGGTCTCCCTGGGGGATTTGGCTGCCTCCCGCCGGTGCGAGATGGAGGCGGCCCAGGCCCTCAGCGAAATTTCCGAGAACGTGGTGCGGCGGAAGCATTGAGGAATCTCTGATTAAATAACTCCCGGCGTCTGGACGGCATATTTCGTGCAACTCTTGCCTCAAGGGCACTTCCGGAGCTGCGCTCCTCCCTGTCGTTGCGAAATCTTGAAATACACAAAGTATTACCCTCAAGGGGTACGCCCGCGCCTGCGGCGCTCCTGGTCCTGCGGTTTCGCGCCTCGATTTGCGCAAAATCTGCTCGCCCAGCCATTCAAGGCCATTTAATCAGAGCTTCCTTAAACCGCCTCACAGCGCCGCCAGCAGGAACTTTTTCGCCGCAGCGGACAGAGGAATGTTCTTCTTGTAGTAGATGTAGATGTTGGTGGAGACGGTAGGGGTCACGTCGATAATGGAGACCTTCGGCGTAGCCAGGGAGAGAATGGGCTTTTCCATCAGCAGGGAGACGCCCATGCCCTTTTCCACCAGGTCCATGATGTTCTCCGCCCGCTTGCCAGTGTAGGCGATGTTTGGGGTGAATCCCGCTTTCTGGCAGGCGGTGGTAGATATGCTGTAGAGCAGGGAATCCGGCTGCAACAGCAGGAAATTCTCATCCTTCAGTTCCTCCAGCTGGATGGCGGAACGCTTTGCCAGGGGATGGGTGCTGGGCAGGATGGCCACCAGGTGGTCGGAGGTGTAGGGGAACTTGGCGAACTCATCATCGGTGTCGCCCTCCTCCCGGATGAAGGCCAGATCGCACTTGTTTTTGCGCAGCAGTTCTTTCAGGGTGAAGGACTCCTCCTCAAACAGGTTGATGGTGCAATGCTCGTTTTCCCGCTGGTGCTTCATAATGATATCCGTGATGCGGTAAGGGGCCATCAGGGGGATGGAGCCAATGCGAAGGGTCTGCTGCTTTTCATCCAGCTTGCTGGCCAGATCCCGCTGAAAGCTATACTGGATGTCCACAATCTGCTGGGCGCACTTCAAGAATGACTTCCCGTAGCCGGTCAGCTCCACCTTCCGAGGGGTGCGGTTGAACAGGGGAACCCCCAGCTCGATCTCCAGCGCTTTGATGTGTTTGGACAGGGAGGACTGGGCGATGAACAGTTCTTCCGCCGCCTGGAGGTAATTGCCAGTCTCCGACAGCACGATAAATTCTTTCAGGTAGTCAGTTTCCATAAAAGCGCCTCTCTTTCACCTGCGGACGCAGGAATGGAGTATTAATTGGATAAAAATATTATACCACAACCGTTGTCAAAAAGGCAATGATTTCTGGAAGCAACTCCCACAGAAAAGAAACGCCTGTCCGCTGTCGCGGCAGGCGTTTTGGTTGCTGTTGGGGTATTCAGGTTTTCTTTTGGAAGCTGGCGCCGCAGTTGCGACAGCGGACGTTGATTTTTCCCTTCCCCTTGGGGACCCGAAGGGTCTGCCCGCAGCTGGGGCAGCGAAAATACTTGTGATCCCGGTCCCGCAGCTGGGCACGCTTCTGGCGGAACCCGTGGAGGATGGGACCCACCTTGCCCATATACCAGTCGTTCTCCCGGCGGCGCTTGTCGTAATTGCGGGAAAACATACGGAAAATGCTGTAGATGATGGCGGCATAGGCCACAAAATAGCATATTGTGTTGAGGATGCCGATTCCTAAAGCGTTAAACAGGATGGCCAGCAGATAGCACACCAGCCACGCGCCCAACAGGAACAGATTGAGCTGGTCGCTGCCGTAGCGGCCATACATCAGGCGGCTGAAAAAATTGCGAATCATAGTGTAAACCTCCCGTCGCTGGTATGCGCGGCGATCAATAAAGCAATTCAGCTCTCGCAGGGCGGCGGCGGAGGACAAGGGTGGAGCCGCCCCCGGTTGGGGCGGAAACAGAGCCTTTGCGCGGGGACAGATACCATCCGTGCCGCTGTGCCTGGAACTTGATATAATCATAGCGCAGGCGGAGGAAAACGTCAATATTCCATTCGTAAACAAATCGTAAATAGTCCTTCGCACTTAAAAAGATTACAAATGAACAGACGGCAGGCAGTCCGGGCCTCTTAAAATCCCTTCGGCTCCCGCCCGGCGGCAAAGAGGCGGATCATCTCGCTGGTGATGGAGACGTCGTCCTGGGGGACAGGAACCTCCTCCCGGCGGAACCAGTGGGCATCGGCCAGTTCCTGCCGGTCCAGGGTGATGCCCTCGCCGCCGTCCAGCCTGGCAAAGTAGCCCAGGGTCAGGTTGCCGTCGCAGCCCCAGGGCTGGGACTTGAAATAGCGGATGTCCTTCACCCGCAGGCCCACTTCCTCCATGACCTCCCGCTCCACGGTCTGCTCCGCCGTCTCGCCAATCTCCACAAACCCGGCCACCAGGACGTAATGATGGACGCTATGGGCCTTCTCGTTGTATTTGGTCATCAGCAGCCGGTCGCCATCGGTGACGGCCACGATGACGGCGGGGTTGATGCGGGGGTAGACCAGGCTGCCGCAGCGGGGACAGACCATGTTCCGCTCCACCTGCCCCACCTCCATTTTGCCGCCGCAGCGCCCGCAGAACCGGTTGTTGGCGTACCAGCCGCTCAGGTGCATGGCGGTGTACCCGGCCAGCGCCCGATCCATGGGGCGGACATTCCGAAAAGCCCGGCTGAGCTGGTAGGCGTACCCCGCCAGCTCCACCGGCGTCTGGGACAGGGCCAGGAAGTAGTGGGCCTGGTCGATGGCAAAGAGGTAGCGGTATTCGACCTCTTTCAGCTCCATCAACTCCCGGTATCGGGGCAGACGGCCCTCCGCCCCCAGCAGCACACTCCGACCCTGGAAGCAGTAGACGAGGTCGTTTTCCCCCGGCTGGCGGAGGGCGTAGGTGTTGTAAAACCGGTGCAGACCGATGTCCTGTATCATAGTTCATTCCTCCAGTGAGTGAAAATGTGGGAGTAAGCTCTTTTCTCAGGGGAACGGCGTCCCCGCGTACTGGCTTTGGATATACTTCAAAAACTCCGCCGCCGCGTGGGAAAGCTGGCGGCCCTTGTCCCAGATGAGGACGTAGGAGGCGGTCACAGACGGGTTCACCAGCCGCTTGATGCACACGGAGCTGTCCGTCCCGATGTTAGCGGAGGCGGGATAGAGGGTGATGCCCACGCTCTGCCGGGTCAGCTCATAGGCGTTGAGCATATGGGACATCCGGCAGCGGACCTTCAGTGTTTTTTCCGGGGTGGACGACCAGCCGATGATCTCCTGCAGCCGGGACTCTCTGGAGGGGATAATCAAGTCGTACTCCGTGACCCGCTGGAAGTCCACCGTGTCCCCCGGCTCCTGGGCCAGAGGGCAGGAGGCCGGAATCATGGCGATCCACGGCTCCGCGTAGACGGGAACGGCGTAGACTCCCTCCGCGTTGTGGGGTTCCATAATAATGGCCAGTTCGCACAGCCCCTTCATCAGCCGGTTGAGTACGTCGTCGGAGTTGCCGTTCCAAAGATTATAGGTGACGTGGGGGTTCTCCTTCTGGAATCCGGCGATCCACTGGGAGAACAGCGTGGGGGCGTGACCCTCCACCGAGGCCAGGTAGATAACCCCGTGCAGCCCAGACCGCATCTCCCGGACATCCTCCTCAGACCGCCGCACCAGGTCCATCACCCGGACGGCGTACTGCCGGAATACCTGCCCCTCGTCGGTCAGCTGGAGAGCGTGGGGCTTGCGGAGGAACAGGGACACCCCCAGATCTTCCTCCAGGTCCTTGATTTGGCGGCTCAGCGGCGGCTGGGCAATGCACAGCTTTTCCGCAGCGCGGGTAAAGCTCATTTCCTCCGCCACAGCGAGGAAATACCGAATGTGCCGAAGCTCCATAAAATTCCTCCCTTCGTAATACTCAAAAAGTATGCCGATGGGTTTATTATATGTATTTTACAAGTCGCTGTCAAGGCGGTATAATACAAACAACAAAAGAAACAGAGCTTCACCGCTCAACGACTTGCTTAAAGGAGGCAAACATCATGAAAAAGATTCTCACCGCCATCGAGGAGTTCCTGGAACTGTACTTCGCCAGCTT
>JAJQBR010000113.1:0-1064 GCA_021203185.1 Clostridiales bacterium | reverse complement strand
AAGATTCTCACCGCCATCGAGGAGTTCCTGGAACTGTACTTCGCCAGCTTTGCCATTACCAGCGTAAGGTAAAAAGGTGAAATATGAAGCAACACACGTAAGGGCGTCTGCCGATTGGAAGCAGACGCCCCCTTTTTTGCCCTTTTGGCAGAGTAGGCAAAGGAAAAAGCCTGTCCCTCGTTCGGGCAGGCTTTTTACAGCTTTGTGTTCGGTTTCAAGGTCGTCTTACAGGGCGATTTTTCCGGTGAAGTCCTCGTTGATGACGTAATAAGCGGCGCCTTCCTGGGGCTTCAGGTAGATGTCGCAGCTCTTGATGGCGACACGGCCCTTCTCAGCCTTAAACGCGGCCTTGGCAGCGGCGACAACGGCGTCAATCTCCACCTGGCTCGCGTCGTACTGGAGATAGACCTGGGGTTTCATCGGGGTGGTGCGCTTGGGCGCGTCCGCTTTCGCGGCCTTAGCCGCTGCGGTTTTGGTACTTGCTTTTCTAGGCATAAACTCATAACCTCTCTGGTAAAAGATGTGGGCCAACGGGAATGATCTATGTGAAAGGAGGCTCCAACAGAAAGAACCGAAAAAGTTCACGCCTCCGCTGTTTCCTATTATATTCGCAAAGAAATGTATTGTCAAATACTGAAATGTATAAGATTGAACGGCAAAGGGCGGGATTTTTGGCAAAAACCTACTATCTTTTTGAAAGGCACCTTTTAAAAATGAGGTGTTATTTGCGGCGAAGCGCGCATTTTTGACGAAATATGCCGGGGAAAGCTGAGGCGAATTTTCCTTCCTCTGCCTGAAAAAAGTTCGGCAAAGACTGGAAGAAAATATGAATCTTCTTTATTTACAAAAAATACGCAAAATGACAGTTGATTTTCCCCTGCGAATTGATTAAAATCAAAAGAAAGAACGGTGAAAGGCAAGTGAAACTCTGCTCCGCCGTTGAACCACAAGAGACAGAAGGAGCCGTAACCATGAGCGCAATGTCACATTTAGACGAGCTGGAGGCAGAGGCGATCTACATCATGCGGGAAGTGGCCGCGGAATGCGAGCGCCCTGTTATGCTC
>JAJQBR010000081.1 GCA_021203185.1 Clostridiales bacterium | reverse complement strand
CCGGCCGCTCCAAAATCTCGCAGGTCTTTTCCCGCACCTTGGAGAAGTGCCGCTCGTAGGAGCGGAAAAGCAGCTTGTTCTGCTCGTCCAGCACCACCACCTTGACGGTGGTGGAGCCGATGTCGATGCCAATTCTAAGGTTCATATTTTGTTCACCTGTTTTGTGTATTTTGCGACGAAGATCGAAAGAATATTTCCTATTTGTTCAGACACTATCTTAATATAATTCCCGCCCGTTTACAAGTGGCAATTTCCGTACAGATTGTAAATTTTATAATTTGGCCTTTTTTGCCCGGCCTTCCTGCGGAGCTGCTGCCGCGCCCACGCCTCCCCACCGCTTTCACGCGATACGCAAACGATGAAAAACTTGCATTTGGTGATATTCTCTGCTAAAATAACATCAAATGGTTACACGAACGGGAGAAGGGTTGGATTTCCCCCTCTCTGGGAGGCGGTTAAATGGAAAAGACTGAAACGCTGGGCCGCCGTCTGCTCCAGGTCATGGAGGAGCGGGGGCTGAACTATGACCGGCTGGGCAAGCTGCTGGACATGAAGCCCCAGACGCTGAACCGCTACGTCCTGGGCCAGCGGGAACCCAAGGCGCGGGTGGCCACCGAGATGGCCATGAAGCTGGAGGTAGACCCTCTGTGGCTCCAGGGCTACGACGTCCCCAAGACCCAGCCCATCGACCCGCTCTCCCAGCCGGGGGAGACGCTGCTGCCCATTTTGGGTGCCATTCGGGCGGGCATCCCCACCCTGGCCCAGCAGGAGATTTTGGGCTATATGGCGGCGGACGTCCCCCAACAGGAGGGCTACTTCTACCTGGAGGTGCGGGGAGACAGTATGTGCAACGCAGGCATCCAGTCCGGGGATCGGGTACTTATCCGTCAGCAGCCCGACGCCCAGGACGGGCAAATCGTGGCCTGCATCGTGGACGGAGAGGACGCCACCCTCAAGCGGTTCCACCACCAGGGAGACTGGGTGATTTTGCAGCCGGAGAACCCCCGCTACGCCCCCCGCATCGTACCCATCTCCGACTTCGCCACAGGCGCGGCCCGCATCATCGGCGTGGCGGTGCGGCTGACACGGGATTTGGACTTCGGGTGATGTCGGTTCGGCTTTCCGGTGAAGCGCGCATATCCTTGTAGAAATGATTTGCATTCCCACGCCCATCGTGCTATACTCTATCCACGGGCAAATTGCCCGCGACAGTTCGTTTGCACCATCCTGTCGTAAAACAAAACCAGGGCTGTCTTTCCTCCGCGCCACAGGTGCGATGTTTTGGGGGAAATCCGGCTCTGCGCATAGCGCGGAGCTTCTTTTTTGCTATTTCCGGGAGAAACGCTATGTACTACTTAAAAACCGAGCAGAGCTTTGACGCCGCCCATTTCCTCAAGGACTATCAGGGGAAGTGCCGCAACCTCCACGGCCACCGCTGGCGGGTGGTGGCGGAGATTCAGGGGGAGAACCTGGACGCGGAGCGGCAGACCCGTGGGATGCTGGTGGACTTTGGGGAGCTGAAAGAACTGCTGAAAATCCTCTGCGACACCCTGGACCACAGCCTGATTTACGAGACCGGTTCCCTGCGCCCGGAGACGCTGGCCGCTCTGAAAGAGGAGGGTTTCCGCATGGTACCCGTCCCTTTCCGGCCCACGGCGGAGGAGTTCGCCCGGTATTTTTACCGGGCCATCCGGCAGCGGGGGTATGCGGTGCATCGGGTGGAGGTCTACGAGACCCCCAACAACTGCGCCGCCTATGAGGGGGAGCCATGAAGGTTGTTGAGAAATTCATCAGCATCAACGGCGAAGGCCCCCGCGCCGGGGAGCTGGCGGTGTTCGTCCGGTTCCGGGGGTGCAACCTGCGGTGCAGCTACTGCGACACCCAATGGGCCAACGAAAAAGACTGCCCTTATGAGGAACAGTCCCCAGCGGAAATTGACGCCTACATCCGCGCCACCGGTGTGACCAACGTGACCCTCACCGGCGGCGAACCCCTGCTCCAGCGGGAGATGGGGGCGCTGCTGGCCCTGCTGCTCCGGGACGGGGCGCTGCGGGTGGAAATTGAGACCAACGGCGCGGTGGCGCTGGCTCCCTTCTGCGGGGAAAACCGGCCGGTCTTTACCATGGACTACAAGCTGCCCTCCAGCGGCTGGGAACAGGCCATGAAGCCGGAAAACTTCCCCCTGCTGGAAGGGCAGGACACGGTGAAATTTGTCTGCGGCAGCCGGGCGGATTTGGAGCGGGCCAAAGCGGTCATAGAAGAATACGACCTGACCCGCCGCTGCCACGTCTACCTCAGCCCCGTGTTTGGGGCCATCGACCCGGCGGAGATGGTGGACGACATGATAGCCAATCAAATGAACGGGGTGCGGTTGCAGATCCAGATGCACAAGTTCATCTGGAACCCCGACAAGCGAGGTGTATGACAGATGATCGACACAAAAGCGATCGAAACCCATGTCCGGGGCATTTTGGAGGCCCTGGGCGACGACCCGGAGCGGGAGGGCCTGCGGGAGACCCCCCAGCGGGTGGCGAAGATGTACGAGGAAGTCTTTGCCGGGATGAACTACTCCAACCACGACATCGCCCGGATGTTCGGCAAGACCTTCGAGGAGGGCTTTGAGGAGACGGACAGCCGGGAGATGGTGGTGATGAAGGACATCGACTTTTTCTCCTACTGCGAACACCACATGGCGCTGATGTACGACATGAAGGCGACTGTGGCCTATCTCCCCAAAGGGAAGGTCATCGGCCTGTCGAAAATCGCCCGCATCTGCGACATGGTGGGGCGGCGGCTCCAGCTCCAGGAGCGCATTGGCCGGGACATTGCGGACATCCTCACCGAAGTCACCGGCAGCGAGGACGTGGCTGTCCTCATCGAGGGGTGTCACAGCTGCATGACCGCCCGGGGCATCAAAAAGCCCGGCGCAAAAACCCTCTCCGTGGAGCTGCGGGGAAGGTTCAAGGAGGACGCCAGTTTGCAGATGTACTTAAAGTGAGCTGTTAGCTCTTAGCTATTAGCTGTTAGCCAGGAAAGTGCTTGACATTTGCCCAGCTTTTTACCCAATATAGTACAAGTTTTCCTCGAAGAACCAGCATTTCGCAACTGACCAGCCCTCTTGCCTCCGCCGTCAAGCGGCACTTCCGCTTCGCTCCCTGCCCTGAAAGGGGAGGAGGGCCGCCGCCTTTAGGCGGTGGCGGAGGGGTTTCCGTTCAAAATTGATAAGCCTGAATAAAAAGCGCATCAAATCCACAACAAAGGAGAAAACACCATGAAAGCACTTGTGTTATCCAGCGGCGGCGTGGATTCCACCACCGCCCTGGCCCTGGCGGTGGAACAGTACGGCCGGGAGAACGTCGTCGCCCTCTCCATCTCCTACGGCCAGAAGCACGAAAAGGAAATTTCTTCCGCAAAAGCTGTGGCGCGGCACTACGGGGTGGAGCAGCTGTTTTTGGATCTGACGGACATCTTCCGGTACAGCGACTGCTCCCTGCTCCGGCAGTCCAACGAGGATATCCCTCTGGAGAGCTACGCCGAGCAAATCGAGGAGACCGGCGGCGAAACGCCGGTGTCCACCTATGTTCCCTTCCGCAACGGGCTGTTTTTGTCCTGCGCGGCCAGCATCGCGCTCTCCAAAGGCTGCGGGGCGCTGATTTACGGCGCACACGCCGACGACGCGGCGGGCTTCGCCTACCCCGACTGCTCCCCCGCCTTCCACCAGGCCATGGATGCCGCCGTCTACGAGGGCAGCGGCCACCAGCTCCGCATCGAGGCCCCCTTCGTCCGCTGGACCAAGGCCCAGGTGGTGAAAAAGGGGCTGGAGTTGGGAGTCCCCTATGAGCTGACCTGGTCCTGCTACCAGGGGGGCGAAAAGCCCTGCGGACAGTGCGGCACCTGTCTGGACCGGGCCAAAGCCTTTGCGGAAAACGGTGTGCCGGATCCGGCGCTGCGATGAGGTGAACGGAATGAGAGAAAACGAACCGCTGACCCTGCTGGGCAATCAGCACACCGCCTACCGCTCCGACTACGCCCCGGAGGTGCTGGAGACCTTCGCCAACAAGCACCCGGACAACGACTATTTCGTCAAGTTCAACTGCCCGGAGTTTACCAGCCTGTGTCCCATCACCGGGCAGCCGGACTTCGCCACCATCACCATCTCCTACGTGCCGGGGGAGCGGATGGTGGAGAGCAAGAGCTTGAAGCTCTACCTGTTCTCCTTCCGCAACCACGGGGACTTCCACGAGGATTGTGTGAACATCATTATGAAGGATCTCATCAAGCTGATGGATCCCAAATACATCGAGGTTTGGGGCAAGTTCACCCCCCGGGGCGGCATCTCCATCGACCCCTACTGCAACTACGGCAAACCCGGCACCCGCTGGGAAGAGGTGGCCTGGAATCGGCTGTCCAATCACGATTTGTACCCGGAAAAAGTAGACAACAGATAAATTAGCAATGTGCAATGACCGGGTTTGCAGCCATATTTGTACTCTGCAAAGCAAAAGCGCTGTCCAAACAGCAAGCACCAACCGAGCTAACAGCTAACGGCTAATAGCTAACAGCTAATCAAACACAGGGTTTCCCCGTTCCCTACGGTTCCGCCCGCCATTCCGTTTCGGTCTGGCAGGCGGTTTTTTGGCCTCACAATTTTCCGGGTTGTCCAAACATTTTCCTCTTGCGCCGCACCCTTCTCTCGCTATAATAACTGCATAACTGCCAACTGAAAAATACTTACACAAAAGGAGGCGCTTTCTATGAACCCCATTTTGAACGACCAGAAAAGCAGCTTCTACCGGCAGCTTTGGCGGCTGGCCCTGCCCATTGTGCTGCAAAACATCATCAGCGCGGCGGTGAACTCCGCCGACGTGTTCATGCTGGGCTATGTGGGGGAGGATGCGCTCTCCGCAGTGTCCCTGGCCAACCAGCTCTATGTCCTCGTCGGCGGCTTCTTCTTCGGCATCAACTCGGCCATCTCCATGATGGTCAGCCAGTATTGGGGTAAGGGGGACTGCCGCTCCATCCAGGCCGTCATGGGCATCGCGTTCAAGCTCTCCCTGGTGGTGACGGCGTTGGCGGCAGCGGTGGGAGTGTGCCTCCCCGGTCTGTTCCTGCGCATCTTCACCAACGACGCGGAGCTCATTCGCATCGGCTCCAGCTACCTGCGCATCGTCGGCGCGTCCTACCTGATGATGGCCGGGTCCCAGGTCTACGAGTGTACCATGCGCAGCATGGAGCGGGCCAGGCTCAGCACGTTTATCAGCTCCACCGCCCTGGCGCTGAACATCTGCCTGAACGCGGTGTTTATCTTCGGGCTGTTCGGCGCACCCAGGCTGGGGGTGGTGGGCGTTGCCATCGCCACCGCCATCGCCCGAACGGTGGAATTGACCCTGTGCCTGCTGGACGCCGTCCACTCCAAGACGCTGAACTATTCCTGGTCGGTGCTGATGGGGTCTCACCCCAAGCTGCTGCGGGACTTTATCCACTACGCAGTGCCGGCGCTGCTCAACGACATGGTCTGGACCCTGGCTTTCTCCACCTACTCCATCATCTTCGGACACCTGGGGTCCGATGTGGTGGCCGCCAACGCCGTGGCCGGAACCGTTCGCAACCTCTGCACCACCGTCTGCTACGGTATGTCCAGCGCGGGGATCGTGCTGCTGGGCAAGGCCATCGGCGACAACCGCATGGAGGAGGCCCGCTCCATTGGCAGTACCCTCTGCCACCTGACTCTGGGGGTGGGGGCGCTGACCGGGCTGCTGATTTTGCTGTCCCGACCCCTGATATTCCGGTTTTACACCCTCAGCGCCACCGGACAGGACTATCTGAACTTTATGCTGCTGGTTAACAGCTACTACGTCATCGGCCAGGAGATGAACACCCTGGTCATCTCCGGTATCTTCCGGGCCGGGGGCGACGCCCGATTCGGTCTGCTCTGCGACACGATAGATATGTGGCTGGTGGCGGTGCCGATTAGCTTCTTCTGCGCTTTTGTGCTGAAGCTGCCGGTGAAGGCGGTGTACCTCATCGTCTGCCTGGACGAGTTTTATAAGATTCCCTTCGTCTACCGGCATTATAAGAAGTACGGCTGGCTGAAAAACATCACCCGTGCGTATGAGTAGAATTTTTTCCCCTTCCTCAACGGCAGAAATCATCAAATTTTTCGCAAAAGAGAGTTGGCTTTCCGGGCAATTTCGTTTATTATTAAAGGGTGCGCTATGGGAGCGGCCCTCCGCCCTCTCCGGGGCGCTCACAGGGCCGCAGGGCAAAATTTTTACTGGTTATCCCTTTTACTCAGCTTTATGAGCAGTTTAGCTATTAGCTATTAGCTTTGCGGTTTCAGCATTACGTGCTACGCTTACCGTTTGCATGACTTTACAAACGGGTGGTTTCGCGCTCAGCTTCCTTTTTAGCTGGTTGCTTTAAACTGGCAGCACCTGACTAACAGCTAACGGCTAATAGCTTATCACAACGCGGCTGATTCAAAGGGATAGTCAGACATATGTATCAACCAAAGGAAAGAGGAACATCTTATGCCGAACATCACCGGCCACACCGAACTGGTTGGCCTGATGGCGTATCCCATCCGCCACAGTCAGTCCCCCGCCACCCACAATCTGGCCTACGACAAAATCGGCGTGGACGCCGTTCAGCTGGCCTTCGAGGTGGACAACGATTCCCTGAAAGACGCGGTGCAGAGCATCCGGGCGCTGAAAATGCTGGGGGCCAACATCTCCATGCCCAACAAGACCGTGATTCACCAGTACCTGGACGAAGTGGACGAGGCCGCCCGCCTGTGCGGGGCCGTCAACACGGTGGTCAACACCCGGGACGCCAACGGCAGCGTCACCGGCTTCCTGAAGGGTTACAACACCGATGGCATGGGTTACTGGCAGGCCATGAAGGAAGAAGGCATCGACTGCAAGGGCATGAGGATGGTCCTCATCGGCACCGGCGGCGCGGCCACCGCCATTGCCGTCCGGGGCGCGCTGGACGGCGTTGCCCGGCTGCACCTTTTCAACATCAGGGATAAGTTTTACGCCCGCGGCCAGGAGATTGTGGACATCATCAACCGGAACACCGACTGCAAGGCCGATATGCACGACCTGGGCGACAGGGCGCTGCTCAGGGAGCTGATGGGCCGGGCCGACCTGCTCTGCGACGCCACCGGCATGGGGATGGTTCCCCTGGAGGACCAGACCAACATCCCTGACCCCTCTTACTTCCACCCGGAGATGATTGTCACCGACACGGTCTACATTCCCAGAGAGACCGTGATGATGAAGCAGGCCAGGGAAGTCGGCTGCGCCAGGGTCTACAACGGCATGGGGATGATGCTCTTCCAGGCGCTCATCGCCATCGAGCTGTTCACCGGCAAAGCCGTCCCCGTGGACTACATGAAGGAACAGCTGGGTATTTGACTTGTTTTCTGCCCTGCGCTGTGATAAACTGGAAGCTGACAGCCAAACAGGAAAGGACCGCTCATTATGAATCCCGTTGTCGTGAAAAACTGCCGCATTGGTGAGGGCAGGGCAAAAATCATCGTCCCCATTGTGGACGTGACCCAGGAGGCCATTCTGGCCGAAGCCGCCACCTTCGACGCCCTCCCCGTGGACGTGGTGGAGTGGCGCATCGACTGGTATGAGGACGTGTTTGACACCGCCAAAGTCATCGAGACCGCCGGGAAGCTCCAACAGGTGCTGGGCGACCTCCCCCTGCTCTGCACCTTCCGCACTGCCAGAGAGGGCGGCGAAAAGGCCATCGAGCCGGAGGTTTACGCCCAACTGCTGAAGGACGTGGCCGCCTCCGGCACTGTGGATCTGATCGATGTGGAGATTTTTACCGGCGACGAACTCGTCAGCGATATCATCGCCGCCGCCCACGCCGCCGGGGTCAAGGTGGTGGCCTCCAACCACGACTTCCTCAAAACCCCCTCTCAGTCCGACATCGTCTATCGTCTGCGCAAAATGCAGGACATGGGGGCGGACATCCCCAAAATCGCCGTCATGCCCACCTGCAAGAAGGATGTGATCACCCTGCTGGCCGCCACTGAGGAAATGGCCACCAACTTCGCGGATCGGCCCATCCTCACCATGTCCATGGCGGGGACCGGCGTCATTAGCCGCCTGGTGGGGGAGAGCCTGGGTTCCGCCATGACCTTTGGCGCCGCCGCCAAAGCCTCAGCCCCCGGTCAAATCGGCGTGAAGGAGTTGGACGCAGTGCTGGAGACCATCCACAACAGCCTGTGAAACGGTACAGTTGAGAGGAAAACGCCCCGAATCGTCCGCAGCGATTCGGGGCGTTTTTGACTTTAAGGAGTGGAACCGCACCGCTTACAACTCAAAATCCTCGTCCTTGAATTTGGAAAAGTCCACCATCGCAGGGGCGGGCGGCACCCGCCGCAGCGGGTCGTAGGTGAAGCGGCGGCAGTGGTAGCCGGGGCTGACTACGCCTTTTTTGGGACAGGCGATCTGCTCCTCGTTCAGCGCTTTTCCGTGCTGACAGTAGGTGCAGCGGGGTTCTATATCTTTGCGAAACAGCATAGGAGGTTCCTCTTTTCGTGTTCGATGGTTCCTGTCCCCATTATACACGCTTCCCGGCGGTTTTTCCACTGTGTTTTGCCACAAACCATCCCAGCGACAGCAAAAACACCGCCCAGGCCCCGCCGGTGACGGCCAGGGGGAGCCAGTTCCAGGTTTGAATGGGGAGGCTTCCGGCCATTGTCTCCACGCTGACGGGGAACAGCCCCAGCAGCGCCCAGGTCCACAGGGCGGCGAAGCCCCCGTGGGCCAGTTTGCCCAGCAGGGCGGAGCGGAGGTCCAGGCCGCTGCCCTCCAGCAGCGCCAGGGTCTGGCACTGGACGGACAGCCCGCCGAAGGCCATCAGGAACGCCCCGCACACCATCGCTCCGGTGAAGTCCCGCCCCGGTTCCAGGGCGTTGACGCCGCTGGTCAGCTCCAGCAGCCCCCAGGCCAGGGCCTGCCCGTTGGGGAGGGAGCCGCACCACCCCAGCGCCCCGGTCAAGGACAAAAACCGCAGCAGCACCCGGAACAGCACCACATAGCCGCACACGTTCAGGGTGGACTGCACCGCGCTTTTCACTGCCCCGGTGAAGGCGGTGGGCAGGCCGACGCTTCGGATGGCGGGCGGCGGCGCACTCTGCGCAGTCGCCTCCCCCCGAAACCGGAACAGGGCAGGTTGTCAATCAAGTGCAACACTATTTTCTTGGAAAAATACCTC
>JAJQBR010000071.1 GCA_021203185.1 Clostridiales bacterium | reverse complement strand
CCATCGGTGAGCCGGGTACTCAGCTGACCATGCGTACCTTCCACACCGGCGGCGTCGCCGGCGGCGACATCACCCAGGGTCTTCCCCGTGTGGAGGAACTATTTGAGGCCCGCCGTCCCAAGAAGATGGCCCAGCTGGCGGAAATCTCCGGCAAGTGTACCATCGGCGAACAGCACAAGGGTACGCTCGTCAGCGTGACCCTCACCGCCGACGACGGCGACACCCGCACCTATATGCTGCCCCAGGCTCAGCTGCTGGTGAAGAACGGCGACTTTGTGGAGAAGGGTACCCAGCTCATTCCCGGCGCCCTCTATCCCCAGGACGTGCTGCGCATCCAGGGCATCCACGCCCTCCACGAGTACCTGGTCAAGGAAGTTCTGAAGCCTTACCGCAGCCAGGGCGTGGATATCAACGACAAGCACATCGAGGTCATCTGCCGCCAGATGATGCGCCGGGTCCAGGTGGACGACGCAGGCGATTCCGACCTGCTCTCCGGCTCCAACATCAGCCTGGCCTCCTTCGAGGACGCCAGAGACGCGGTGCAGGCCCGTATCGACGCAGGCGAGGTTCACGAGGACGGCACTCCGCTGATTCTGCCCACCTGCACCCGCCTGCTGCTGGGCATCACCAAGGCGGCCCTTGCCACCGACTCCTTCCTGTCCGCCGCCTCCTTCCAGGAGACTACCAAGGTCCTCACCGAGGCCGCCATCTGCGGCAAGGTGGATCCCCTGACCGGCTTGAAGGAAAACGTCATCATCGGCAAGCTGATTCCCGCCGGCACCGGCATGGACCAGTTCCGCTGCGACGACCAGATCTCCGACGACGGCAACGTCGTCTCTCAGGAGGAAACCGCCGACGCAGCCGAGGAGAATCTCTTCGTAGAGGAGGATTCCGCCCCGGTGGAGGCTGTCCCTGTGGGCGGCGACGTGACGGTATAGTGCGGTAAACCCTGTAATAACGGCCCCGTCCGCTTCGGCGGACGGGGCTTTTTCCGCAAAAAAGCGCCCGCAGGCAATCTGCGAGCGCTTTGTCATGGGTATAGATCTTATTAGGCAACAGCTTTACAGTTTGCAGCACTCCACTAACAGCTAAAAGCTAATAGCTAACAGCTTATTACCTTCTCCGCCGCCGACTGCCCCGGTAGCCGCCGCCGCTGCGCCGTCCGCCGGAGTAGCTGCCGTAGCGGTTGCGCCGGGCCTTGCGGAACAGCGTCAGCCGCAGAATCAGCGCCAGAATCGCCACCGCCACCAGCACCAACAGCGCTTTGATATACCAGCGGGAAAGCAGATCCAGCACCATGGCTCTCCGCTTGAGGAACACGGAGGCTTCCACATCGTTGACGGCCACCAGGTTCACCGCCGCGTACTCCTCCCCGTCCAGATACAGCACCAGGGTCCCCAGCACATCGCCTTTTTGCACCGGGGCCTCCACTGAACTGCGCAGCGTGGGGACGACGGTGAAGCTGTCGGCGGTGATGTCGTTGGGCAGCTCAGCCTCGATACTCTCCTCCGGGGCCACGCTGACCGAGTCCGCGTCGGTGGACAGGGTGACGGGAACCGAGCCATAGGTGTCCTTTTTGTCCACGATGGTGATGGTGGAGAAGTTATCAAACCCCCACTGGAGCAAGGTAGAACTTTCTGTAAAATGGGTGTAGTTGACCGTGCCGTCCGATGCGGTGGTGGTCTCGCAGCCGATAACCACGGAAATCAGCGTCTTGTCGTTCTGCTCCGCCGCAGCCAAGAGATTGTAGCCCCCCTCGTCGGTGGTGCCGGTTTTGATGCCAATGCAGGAGCTGTACACATAGCCGCTGTAGCGCAGGTTGGAGAGCAAACCGTTGGTGTTGAAAAAGTGCCGCTTTTCCGAGAGGTTGGTGGCGTCCACGTAGTATTCCGTGGTGGAGACGATTTCCCGGAACTGGCTGTAGCCCATGGCGGCCTTGGCAATCAGGTAGAGGTCGCTGCATGAGCTGTAGTGCGCATCATCGGGCATTCCGTGGGTGTTGACAAAGTTGGTGTTGGTGCAGCCCAGCTCTTTGGCGCGGGCGTTCATCTCCTCCACAAAGCTGTCGGTGGAGCCGCTGACCGCCTCGGCCAGGATGTTGGCCGCCTCGTTTGCGGAGGCCACCAGCATACAGTAGAGCAGATCCTCCACCGTCATCACCTCGCCGGGCTGGATGTTCTGGTTGCTGGAGGTGGAGTCCAGGTCAAACCAGCAGTCACTGTAGGCGGTAATTTCATCGTCCAGGGACAAATCCCCGGCCTCGATGTGTTCAAAGACCAGCAGGGCGGTCATCACTTTCGTCAGGCTGGCGGGGCAGATGGCCTCGTCCGCGTTGTCGGAGTAAAGCACCACATCGGTGTCCATATCCACCAGCAGCGCGGCCTGGGCGTCCACCTCCATGTTGTCCAAAATCGAAGACGAGGAGGCGGAGGCCGTGGGGGTCAGCACGGAGACCACCAGAACCAGAGTCAAAAACAGGGAGAAAAGGGAACGTTTTTTCATTGGGAAAATCCTCTCGCAGAGCAATGGATGATTTTTTATGTCATTTAGGGGTGCGGCGCCGCTTTTGCCGGCGGTGATACCGCCGCCGGAGGGCCTGCACCAGGAAGAATAGCAGCACCAGTCCCACCAGGCTCCCTGCCACAACAGCGGCTGTGGGGAACGGCTCGGCGGTCTCGCTGAGAGACCGGAGGTGGGTCAGGATGGGGGGCAGCCGCTCCACATCCTCAGCGGCCAACAAATCAATAGTACCGTAGGTAACGCCGTCCAGCGAAACGGTCAGCGTCCCCACCGTCTCCCCGGCGGTGACGGGGGCCTGGATGGAGTCAGGCAGCTCCGTCTCGTAGGTCAGGTCGGCGGCGTCCACATCGTTGGGCAGGTAGGTGGTCAGGCTGTCCGCCGCCAGCAGTTCCACGGAGTCCGCGTCATTGCCGTCCTCCACCGGGACTGCGGCCTGGACGGAGCCTTCCTCCACCAGCGTCACCTGGCTAAAGTTCTCAAACCCCCACTCGTAGAGCCGGACGCTCTCGGAGAATTGCAACCGATCCCGGCTGCCGTCCAGGTTGATGAGCCAGTTGCAGCCCATCATCACACAGCACAGGGTTTCTCCGTCCTTCTCCGCATAGGAGAGCAGGCAGTACCCCGCCAGATAGGTAGAGCCGGTCTTTCCGCCCACGCAGTAGTCGTAAAGGTAGTTGGAATAGGACTCGTCACAAATCAGGGCATTGGTGTTGTGGAGCTTCCTTGCAGCGGAGACGTTGGTGGCGGGGACGGTGTACTCGGCAGTGCCGATGATTTTTCGGAACGTCTTATATTGGTAGGCGGCCTTGGCGATGCGGTACAGGTCGTCGCAGGTAGTGTAGTGGTTTTTGTTGTGCAGGCCGCTGGGGTTGACGAAGTTGGAACCGGTGCAGCCCAAGTCTGCGGCGGTCTCGTTCATCTCCGCAGCGAAATCCTCGATGGAGCCGCTGACCGCCTCGGCCAGCACGTTGGCCGCGTCGCAGTGGGATGGGAGCAGGAGCATATACAGCAGATTCTCGATGGTCAGCTTCTCTCCGGTCTGGATGTTGCCCAGCGCCGCCTGAGAGGTCAGCCCCTGCTTGAAGGTGCTGCTGGCGGTAACGACGGTGTCCATCTCCAAATCCCCCGCCTTGACGTGCTGGAGCACCACCAGGGCGGTGAGGATCTTAGTGACGCTGGCCGGGTAGATCTGTTCACTGTTGTCCTGGCCGTAGAGGACGGCGTCGGTGTTCATCTCCACCAGCAGACAGGAGCCGCAGTTGACTTCCATGTCGCTGACCAGTTCGGACGAAGTGACCGGGGTATAGGACGCTGCCTGGGCCGGAACCGCAAACAGGCCGCAGCAGAAAAGGGTCAAAACCAACAAAACGCGAAAACGAATTTTTCTCATAAAAATCAGTCAAATTTGTTATAGGGAACTGTGCATCGGGAAAACACACGCCCACGCACAGGGAAAGAGTTTTGTGTACAGACATTGTCAAGGGACAACCAAAAAAACATTATAACAGGTGAAAGGGCAGACTGCAATGGGAAAGTAGGAGAAAATTTGCGAAAAAGCTGAAAAAAATGGAGAAGGAGCCGGAGAAGCTGTTTTTTTCTTCCGGCGCCGACTCTCAGGCCATCTGCACGCGCTTTTGGGGGTAAAATTGGGGGTAGTGGGCGCTTTCCGCTCCTGCGCTTCGTACTATTTTCCTGGAAAAACCGGTGCAAAACGCAAAAAAGGACTGAAACTCGTTACAGTTTCAGCCCTTTTTCTTGGCGCAGAAGAAGGGATTTGAACCCTTGAGACGCTATCAACGCCTACACGATTTCCAATCGTGCGCCTTCGACCACTCAGCCACTTCTGCACCTGGCGATTGCTCGATTGCCGCTTTTCCTGACGGCAAGAATTATTATACCAGCCAAACGGAAAAAGTCAAGCACTTTTTTCGCCCATTGCAAAGTTTTTTAGAATCAGCGGCCAAGACGAAACCAACGATTTACACCGGCGGTTCCATGGCAAACGCAAAGATACGGGCCATCACGGTTGCCGGGAACTCCACCGCCAGCGCCCCGGCCTCCTCGTCCCACCGGAAGGCACAGGCCCCAGCGGGATAAGCGCAGGAGACCCGCGCACCCCTCCCCGCCCAGCGGGGAAGAGGAACGGTCAGGCGGCTCTCGTCTCCACCCCGCCGCCACAGGGCGAGATATCCAACGCCGCCGTCCTCCAGGGCCAGGGCGGACCAAACGTCCCGGTAATCGGACAGGCCCAGAGGCCAGAAGGGAACGGCGTTTTTCAGGTGGGCGCGGATGGACTTGTACCAGGCGATGCCCTGGTGGACATAGGCCAGCCGCTCCGGGGACAGCTCCGCCAGGTGGCCGCTCTGGTGGACCCGCAGCAGCAGGGCATTCACCATATTAAAGACGGTCTCCTCCACGTCCCCGTCCCGCATGGGGTAGGACCACACCGCCGCCTGCTCCGGGGTAACGGCAGCGGGTGCGTTGGCGGCGATGGTGGCGTACATCCGGTAGTCCTCCGTGTCGCTGGTGGACTGGATGGAGTACCGGGAGAGCATGGCGTAGTCCATGCGCAGGCCGCCGGAACTGCAATTTTCAATCACAAGGCCGGGATAACGTGCAAACACTCCTTCCAGCCAACGGAGGTAGGCCCGCTCATGCTGCAACAGTCCATCTCCCACGCTGTCGGCGTGGACCTCGGTGCCGATGCCCGGCTCGATGTTGTAGTCCATTTTAATGTAGCCCACGCCGTAGTCCTCCACCACCCGGCGCACCACCTCGTTGACGTGGTCGAGAACCTGGGGATTGCGGAAATCCAACTGGTAGCGGCTGCGGTCATAGACTTTTTTGCCGTGGCGCAGGAAGAACCAGTCCTCCGGCGCCTGCTCCGCCAGGGGGCAGCGGATGCCCATGCTCTCCAGTTCCAGCCACACGCCGGGAACCATCCCCTTGCTGCGGATGTAGTCGGTGAGCTGGCGCAGCCCATTAGGGAACCGCTCCCGGCTCTCCTTCCACTCCCCTACGCTGTCCCACCAGAAGCCGGGGGAGTACCATCCCGCGTCGATGACGTAGTATTCGCACCCGGCCTCCGCCGCCGCATCGATGAGGGGCAGTTCCTTCTCGGTGGTGGGGTCCCCAAAGAGGCAGTTCATGTAGTCGTTGAAAATGACGGGCAGGTTCTCATCGTCGGCGTTGGGGCGGCGAATCAGCCGCCGGTAGCGGGTCAGGGTGGTCATGGCCGCATCGAAGGAGTTCTCGGTCGTTCCCACCGCCACAGGGACGGTGGTGAAGCTGTCCCCCGGCTGCAAATCCACGCTCCAGTGGGATTGCAGCTCCGTGGGGCCGCTCAGCCCCAGGCAGAAGTGGCCGTTGTAGTCGCTCAGCTCCGCCAGCCAGGAGCCGTTGTGTTCTATTTGCCAGAACAGGGCGGAATTGGCCCCGCTGTTGGCCAGATACCCCATGGGCAAAAACTCCTTGGTGGACCAGTGGCCGGTGTTTTGGATGCAGAAGGACTTGGAGGTGCGGGGGGTGGGCATGGTGGGCTGGCTGCATTGCAGCCCCAGGTCGGGGAAGGTGTAACGCTTCCAGTTCATCTCCTTCATCCAGCTGTTGTGAGGAATCAGGAGGGACATTTTCTCGTCGGTGGGGCGGTCAGATTCCTTCTCCACCCCCTGGTAAAAGAAGGAGGAGATGTATTCCAGCGTCTGCGTCTCCCTCCCCCGGTTCTCCACCCGGCTGGAGCAGCACACCACCGGCAGGTCGCCGTAAAACTGCATCCAGGTAGTAACATACAGGCCGGTCTCCCCGTCCTCCTGCACGAAGGTCAGCAGGCGGCCCAATTCGTTTTCCTCGTCCTGGTGGGAGACGTACCGCAGGGCGTAGCCGGGGGCGGTGACCAGGTGCTTGTTCCCCTGCCGCTCATAGGGGCGGTTGTAGCCGGAGACCTGCACCTGCACCAGCGGCCAGCCCTGGGTCAGGTAGTCCGGCCCCCAGGGATCCGGTTCCTTTTGGGTAATGAGGTCGGATTCGTTCAGGGGATTGGGGGAAAAGTGGAGAAATTTCAGCTGTCCCCCCTGTGTAATGCAAAATTCCAGATGGATGCCGTTGTGGAAAACAGAAATTCGGTCCATAAGCGTCTCCTTTATTTTAACCCTGATTGTGTTCCTCAATTCGCCGCCGCAAATCGGCCTCGGCCTGCCGCACCTCCTCCCGGAACATCCGGGCGGAGATCCGCGTGGCCCCGTGGCCCAGGATGATGACCTGCTCCAGGGCGTCGGAGGTGGCCACCCGCACCCGATACCGCCGCCCAATTTCATAGGTCACCTTTTCGATGTACATATCGGCGGTCTCGGCGTGCTTCGTGTAGACCACGTAGATATTATCCAGCTTTTCCACCGAGCCGGGGTTGTGAGGCACTCGGTAGGCGTCGAACACCAGAATCAGGCCGCAGCCCCGGCAGCCCTGGTAGTTGCGCAGCGTCTCGATGAGGGACTGCCGGGCAGCAGATAAATCCTCCTTCGCCAGGGCTTTCAGCTCGTCCCAGGCAAAGATGATGTTGTAGCCGTCCACCAGCAGGAACTCTTTCATAGGCTCGTTTTCCCATTGAGGGGCGTGTTTTTTCTCCCCGCCGCTCGTGGGACGGTTTACCTCCCTCTGGGGGCGGAAGTCCCGCCGCTTCACCGGGCCATAGGTGCGCTCAAAGATGGCCTGCAGCTCCTTGTCCCCCGCCAGATTGCCGCCGCTCTGCCGGGGGGCGGACGGTGTCACTTCCGGTTCTTCATCCGCTTCATTTTCCAGGGAAACGCCGCTGTCCAGGTGCAGGTGGTCTTTCACTTGGTTCCACTTGACAATCGTTCCTACCCCGTGGGAACAGAACACCGAGTCAGGGGTGTTCTCCACGTCTGCCTCTGGGTCGTAGCCAATCTGCGCCACCACCTCGTTCTGGTTGTGGCAGGGGCGGTAGCCCTGGAGGGCGCAGGAGAGCCGTCCCCGGCCTTTGGTGTAGGAGGCCACCTGGGTCTGGTAGTCCCTCATGGTGGCCACCGGCGCGCTGCCGGTCAGAACGGCCCGGTCGTCCTCCAGCTCCGGCGGGTCGAAGCTGCCCGCCATCAGCTGGATGTCCGCCATGGCCCGGCCCAGATTCTCCTGGGGCAGCTCCAATCGGAAGGCATACCAGGGTTCCAGCAGCGTCGATTTGGCCTGCATCAGCCCCTGGCGCACCGCCCGGTAGGTGGCCTGGCGGAAGTCGCCGCCTTCGGTGTGCTTTTCGTGGGCCTTGCCGGTCAGCAGGGTAATTTTCATGTCAGTGATAGGGGCGCCGGTCAGCACCCCCAGGTGGGTTTTCTCCTCCAAATGGGTCAAAATCAGCCGCTGCCAGTTCCGATCCAACACGTCCTCGCTGCAAAGGCTGTCGAACACCAGCCCGGACCCTGGCTCTCCCGGCTCCAGCAGCAGGTGGACCTCCGCGTAGTGGCGCAGCGGCTCAAAGTGGCCTGCCCCCACCACCGGGGCCTTGATGGTCTCCTTGTAGACGATGGCGCCGGGGCCGAAGCGCACCCCCAGCCCAAAGCGGCTGGCCACCATGCTTTTCAGCACCTCCAGCTGCACCTGCCCCATCAGCTGGATGTGGAGGCTCCGCTGCCGGGGGTCCCAGAGGATGTGCAGCTGGGGATCCTCCTCCTCCAATTCTTTCAGCTTTAAATAGGCGGCGTTGGGGTCGCAGTCCGGGGGCAGAAGGATTTGATAGGTCAACACCGGCTCCAGCAGCGGCAGGGCGGCATCCCCTTCCCCGCCCAGGCCCTGACCGGGCCGGGTGTGGGTCAGGCCGGTGACGGCACAGACCGTCCCTGCCTCGGCCACAGAAACGGCAGTGTATTTGGCCCCGGAGTAAATGCGGATCTGATCCACCTTCTCCGTCCACGGTTCTTCCTCCGTCCCGCCGGAGAGGGCGGTTTTCACCGGCAGACTGCCGCCGGTGACTTTCAGGTAGGTCAGCCGACTGCCCTGACTGTCCCTGGAAATTTTAAAGACCTGCGCGCCAAATTCCGCCGGATAAACCGGGGCGACGGTGTACCGCTCCAGCCCGTCCAGCAGGGGTTCCACCCCCTCCAGCTTCAGCGCCGCGCCGAAGTAGCAGGGGTACAGGTGCCGTTTGTTGATGGCACGAGCCACCGCCTCGTCCTCCATCGCGCCGGTTTCCAGATACTGTTCCATCAGCGCCTCGTCGCAGAGCGCCAGCTCCTCCCAGCGTTCTTCTCTGTCCCCGCCGTCAAAGGGGACACAGTTCTCGTCCAGGCGGCGTTTCAGGTCGGCGGTCAGCGCTTTCCTGTCGGTCCCCGCCAGATCCATTTTGTTGACGAACAGGAAGGTGGGGACCTCGTACCGTTGCAGCAGCCGCCACAGGGTCTCCGTGTGGCTTTGCGCCCCGTCGGTGCCGCTGATGACCAACACGGCGTAGTCCAGCACCTGGAGGGTGCGCTCCATCTCGGCGGAGAAGTCCACGTGCCCCGGCGTATCCAACAGCGTCACCTCCACCTGCGGCAGAGGGAGCATGGCCCGCTTGGAGAAAATGGTGATGCCCCGCTCCCGCTCCAGGGCGAAGGTATCCAAAAAGGCGTTGCCGTGGTCCACCCGGCCCAGCTTTTTGATGCTGCCGCTCAGGTAGAGCATGGCCTCGGAGAGGGTTGTTTTTCCTGAATCCACGTGGGCCAGGATGCCGACTGTCAGTTTTTTCATGGTGGTTCGCTCCCGTTCGCGGTGGGGTGGGTGCAATGAGCAATTAGCAATGTGCAATTCTGGAAACCCCTCCGCCACCGCCTAGAGGCGGCGGCCCTCGGCAGGTTGTCAATCAAG
>JAJQBR010000045.1 GCA_021203185.1 Clostridiales bacterium | reverse complement strand
TCGTGGGCGAGAGCGCGGCGCTGCTGTACACCGCCGGCACCGGCTACAAGCTGGTCACCAACTACCTCCAGGCGCTGCACACCAGCAGCGGCTCCCTGAGCGTCATGCTGTATGTCTACTATCAGGAGTACGGAGAGGTGGATTTGGCCTTCGCCATCGCCGCCATTCTGATGATTATCGTGCTGATTATCAACTTTATGGCAAAGTTTGCCAAACAGAAGTTAAAGAAGGGATAAGAGCTATATGAACACACAGGAAATCACCCAGACCGCGCCGGTTATGACGGCCCGGAACCTGGAGCTGTATTACGGCGCCTTCCAGGCCTTGAAGGGCATCGACATGGACATCAACGAGCGGGAGATCACCGCTTTCATCGGGCCTTCCGGCTGCGGCAAGTCCACCTTTTTGAAAACGCTGAACCGGATGAACGACCTGGTGGAGGGCGTAAAAATCACCGGCGAGGTCAAGCTCCACGGCAAGGACATCTTCGCCAAAGAGCAGGATGTCAACGAGCTGCGCCGCAAGGTGGGCATGGTCTTTCAGAAGGCCAACCCCTTCCCCATGTCCATCTACGACAACATCACTTATGGCCCCAAAATCCACGGCATCAAAAACCGCGCCAAGCTGGATGAGCTGGTGGAGGAGTCTCTGCGGGGGGCCGCCCTGTGGGACGAGGTCAAGGACCGGCTGAAAAAAAGCGCCCTGGGTCTCTCCGGCGGTCAGCAGCAGCGGCTGTGCATCGCCCGCGCTCTGGCGGTAAAGCCGGAGGTGCTGCTGATGGACGAACCCACCTCCGCCCTGGATCCCGGCTCCACCATGAAAATCGAAGAGCTGATGAGCGAGCTGAAAAAGAATTACACCGTGGTTATCGTCACCCACAATATGCAGCAGGCCGTCCGCATCAGCGACAATACCGCCTTTTTCCTGCTGGGAGAACTGGTGGAGTTCGGCAAGACCGACCAGATTTTCTCCATGCCGAAAGATCAGCGCACCGAGGATTACATCACCGGCCGGTTTGGATAACGGCGGGAAAGGAAGGAATACTATGAAACCCAGAAAAACCTTTGAGGAACAGCTGAGCCAGCTCAACCGCAGCCTGATTCAGATGGGAGCCAGCTGCGAGCAGGCCATTGACGCCGCCGCCAAGGCCCTGATGGAAAAGGACCCGGAGCTGGCCCGGAAAGTCATCGAGATGGACGCAGAAATCGACCACATGGAGCGGGACATCGAGTCCCTGTGCCTGAAGCTGCTGCTGAAACAGCAGCCGGTGGCCCGTGACCTGCGGCAAATCTCCTCCGCGCTGAAAATGATCTCCGACATGGAGCGCATCGGTGACCAGGCGGGGGACATCGCGGAAATCGTCCTGTCCCTGGCCAATCAGGACTATATCAAAAAGGTGGACCACATCGCGGCTATGGCCAGCGCCACCATCGAGATGGTGCAGAAGTGCATCAACGCCTATGTGGAGCAGGATTTGAAGCTGGCCCAGGAGGTCATCGAGGCCGACGACCAGGTGGACAGCCTGTTTATCACCATCCAGCATGAGCTGATTGGCCTGATTGCCAAGGACCCCAGCTGCGGGGAGCAGGCGCTGGACTTCCTGATGATCGCCAAGTACCTGGAGCGCATCGGCGACCACGCCACCAACATTGCGGAGTGGGTGGAGTTCTCCATCCTGGGCGTTCACCCCGAACAGATGGACGGGGAGAACTTTGGAGCGCAGCCCAGCCAGAGATAAGGCCGTTTCAAATCAGCGCCAACTCCCTGTAAACACCGTTGAAAAAAGAGAACGAGGTGAAAGAACGATGACAATGCAAGTTGGAATCGCCCGACAGCTATTAAATTGGCTGCTGCGGACGGACAAACAGGAAAGCACAAACCCCGCCACGGAGGGCCTCACTCTGCTGGGCTGCAAGCTCTTCCTTGCGCTGAACACCCTGCTGTGGGCCGTCATCGGCGGCGGGGTCTGTCTGGCAGTCTGGGCGGTGCTGGGGCAGCCCATCCAGTGGGGCTGGCTGGTCTGCGCCGCCGGGTATCCCGCCATTCTCATCGGACTGTGGGGCGGGGTGCTGTATCTGTACCTGCACACGGAGTTTTGAGACAACAATTACCACTACCATTGAAAAAGCACCTGAACGACTGCGGTTCAGGTGCTTCTCTTATGAACCAAAAAGGGCACCGTCCAAAGACAGCCCCCAAAACGGTTGGTTACCTGGCAGGCGTAGCCTTCTCCTGCGTCTCTTTTGGCCCGTGGGGGCGCGTGGTTGCTACGAACTCCACCACCTCAGGTAACCTGTTTTATTGTAATGTTATTATACCACATCTATTCCTTTTTGTAAAGCGGGACGCACCCGCAAGCACGCGCCAACCACTAAAAAGGGGCGGCAGAACGCATCTGCCGCCCCTTTTGTCATTGTGGTTTCCTCAGCCTGTGGAATGTGGTCAGCCCACCGAGCTGTCGCCCTCCTCCACGGCCTCAACTTCGCCGGAGGTGTCGCCCTCGCTGGAAGCGTCGCCGTCCTCCTCGATGGGAACATAATATTGCACGATGACGGTTTCCTCATCGTCCAGGTCGCCGCCCGATGCGGCGATGTCGATGCTGCCGTCGTCGTAGTTGCCGGTGATGGTGTAGTCGTCGGTCTCCAGGGTATAGTCGCCGTCCTCGGTCAGGGAGACGGTGTACGCCTGATCGTTTACCAGCATGGTGAACTGGCGCAGCAGCGCGCCATCGGTGGCTTCGTTGGCGGCGAAGGCGGTCAGGGACAGGGACAGCACCACGGCCACCACGGCGGCCAGCGTGCAAGCAAATCTCTTTCTGGGTTTCATCACAAGTACCTCCTGTTGTTGGGTTTTGGACAGGATGTCGGCCTGAATACGCCGGGCGCAGTCGTCAGGCATTGTCACCTGCCCAAAGGTTTTCTTAAATAGGTTTCGCATGGGTCATACCTCCTTCAACTGTTCCCCTAAAACCTGCCGCGCCCGCTGGAGACGGGTGGTGACAGCGGTGCGGCTGATGTGCAGCAGCTGGGCAATCTCCCGGGTGGAATATCCCTCGTAGTAGTAAAGGTAGACGGCCACCCGGTATTTGGGTTTGAGCTGCATCACGGCGTGGAACAGGCTGGACTGGTCCTCCGTCTCAAAGTCGCAGGAGAGGGTATCGTCCAAAGGGGCGGTGTTCCTCCGCCACCAGGAGCGAAGCAGGCTCCGGCACTGGTTGACCGTCACCTGGGTCAGCCAGGCTTTTTCATGCCCCGGCGTCAGGTTGGGCTGCTCCAGCAGCTTCAAAAACACGGTCTGGCAAACGTCCTCCGCGTCCTGCACCGAACGGGTGTAGCTGAGGGCCAGCCGGAACACGTCGTTGTGGTACTGCTGGAACAGCGCCATTGGGTCTGGCATGGCGGACGCCTCCTTTCGCTTTTTTGAGATCTCGTATATAAGACGCAGCAACGGGCCGAATTGTCACAAAAAATTTGGACGGAGTACCATTTTTCTCGAACGGGCAAAAGAAAGCCCCCGGCAGCGCCGGGGGCAGGTATTTTTGCTCACTTATGCGAAGGAATCACCGCTCCGCGTTTCTCCACGCACAATTTAACGTGTAAACGGCTGTTTTCGCGTCATTGCACATTGCTAATTGCTAATTGCTAATTGATTACTTCCTCTTCCATGTGGACGGGAACAACAAAATCAGTATGGGGAACACCTCCAGCCGCCCCGCCAGCATATCGAAAATCAGCGTCAGCTTGGACAGGGGGGACAGGAACTCATAGTTACACGCCGGCCCCACCAGGGACAAACCGGGGCCGATGTTGTTGATGGTGGCGGCCACTGCGGTGAAGCAGGTGGTGAAGTCCTCGCAGTCCAGCGCCAGGAGCAGCATGGAGACCACATAGATGCCCAGGTAGCAGGCCAGGAACATCATGGCCCCCTGGAGGACCGAGCGCTCCACGCTGCCGCCGTTGAGCCGCACGGCGCTGACCCGCCGGGGCTGGATGAGGGCGCGGGCCTCCCGGATACCGGCTTTCGCATAGAGCAGGATGCGGCTGACCTTCAAGCCGCCGCCGGTGCTGCCGGCGCAGGCTCCGGAGAACATGATGGTCACCAGAATCATCCTGGCAAACATGGGCCACTGGTCAAAGTCGCAGGTGGAGAAGCCGGTGGTAGTCATAATGCTGGCCACCTGAAAGGCCCCCTGCTGCAAGTTGTAGAGCAGACCGCCCCCCTGCTTGAAGGACACGTCCAGCCCCACCAACAGGGTCGCGCCCACGAAGATGAGCAGATACCACCGCACCTCCTCCATTTTTCCGGCCTCCCGGAACCGGCGGACGGTGCAGAGGAAAAAGAACTCAAAGTTGATGCCAAACAGCACCATAAAGATGGTAACGACCACCTGGAGATAGGTGCTGTAAGCGGCGCAGGAGTCGGCCAGCACGCCGAAGCCGCCGGTACCCGCCGTGCCGAAGGCGATGCACAGGGAGTCGAACAGGGGCATTCCCCCCAGGCACATCAAAATGATTTGCGTCACCGTCAGGCCGGTGTAGATGGTGTAGAGGTTCCGGGCGGTGGCTTTCAGGTGGGGTACCAGCTTGGAGACCGAGGGGCCGGGGCTTTCCGCCTGCATCAGGGCGAAACTGGAGCCGCCGCCCGCCAGAGGCAGGATGGCCAGCACAAAGACCAGTACCCCCATGCCGCCCACCCAGTGGGTGAAGCTCCGCCAGAACAGCATACAGTGGCTCAGGGCCTCCACGTCGTCCAAAATGCTGGCGCCGGTGGTGGTGAAACCGGACACCGTCTCGAACACCGCGTCCAGGTAGCTGGGAATCTCCCCGCTGAGGGTGAAGGGCAGCGCGCCGATGAGAGACATCAAAATCCACGCCAGGGCCACGGTGACATAGCCCTCTCTGGCATAAAAGCGGTCCTTACGCCGCTTGATGCGGGTCAGCCCCAGACAGGCCAGGAGGCACCCCGCCGCGCACAGGGCAAAGTAAACGCCCGTCCACTCGCCGTACACCAGGGCGCACAGCAGAGGCAGCAGCATAAAAACGCCCTCAATGCCGGCGATCCACCCCAATATGTTGATAATACTTCGATAGTTCATAAAAAATCCAGGTCGTGCCTCTCCCAATCATTTACTCTGCCGACGAGCGGTGCTTCCGCCGCCTGCGCCCCTGCCCAGGATGTCGGTCAGGTCGCAGATGCCCCGCCGGGTGGTGACAATGACCACCTGATCCCCCGGCAAAATCATATCCTGGCCGGAGGGGATGGTGACCTTCCCCTCCCGGATAACGGCGCAGACCAGCACTCCGCTGCGGGTGTTCAAATCCATCAGCCGCCTCCCGGTGGCCACCGAGGGGTTCTCCACCGTGAAGGAGATGGCCTCCACCTGGTCGCTGGCCAGACGATAGACTGCCTCCATGCTGCTGGACCCGGCGGCGTTGCCCATGGCCCGCACGTAACGGAGGATATGCTCCGCCGTCAGCGCCTTGGGGGAGACAATGGCCCCCAGGGGCAGCTCATTGATAACGCCGCTCATGGACATCTTGTTGATGCGGGTGATAACCTTGGCGTTGGAAACCTTGCTGACGAACAGGCTCAACATGATGTTCTCCGAATCGGTACCCAGCAAAGAGCAGAAGGCGTCGGCCTCGTCGATGCCCTCCTCCATCAGCAGGCTTTCGCTGCACGGGTCGCCGTAAATGACATTGACCTTGGGCAGCAGGTCGTTGAGTACGTCGCACCTGGCTCGGTTGGGTTCGATGATGGTGACTTTCATCCGGGTCGTCTCACACAGGCGTCTGGCCAGATAATAGCCCACGTTGCCGCCACCGGCGATAACCACCGAGCGGATGGGTCGCACCCGCAGGCCGATGTTCTCCAGCGTCCCCCGGAGATACTGGGTGTCCAGCATCAGGGAGAGGCGGTCGCCCCGCTCCATGACGGTGCTGCCGTTGGGGATGATGGCCTTGTGCTGCCGGGTGACAATGGCAATCAGCAGGGGATTTCGGCTGGACTGGGTAATCTCCATCAGGCTTTTGCCAATCCACGGGGAGTCGTCGGGCAGGTCGAAGGTGATCATCTCCACCTTGCCGCGGGCAAAGGTGTCCATCTCCATAGCAAAGGGCGCCCGCACCAGCTGATAGCAGGCCATGGCCGCGTTCAGCTCCGGGTTGATGGCCAGAGAGAGGCCCAGTTCCTCCTGAATGAAGCCGATTTCGGAATAATAGTTGGGGTCCCGCACCCGGGCGATGGTCTTGCATCGGCCCGCTTTCCGGGCAATCAGGCAGCAGAGCATATTGGCCTCGTCCTGGCTGGTGGCGGCGATGAGTACCTCGCAGTCCTCCACCCCGGCCTCCTGGAGGACGCGGTAGCTGGCCCCATTGCCCGCCACCGCCGCCACATCCAGCTCGTTGGCCAACCGGTCCAGCTTCTCCTGGTTGTTGTCGATGACCGTGACATCGTGGTTTTCGCCGCTGAGGGTATCAGCCAGGGTGTACCCCACCTTGCCGCAGCCTACAATAATGATTTTCATGGTTGTTCCGCCTTCTTCGGCGTTTCGCCGTTTTTCTCTCAATGAGCATTATACCGTTCCCGACCCCAAAAGGCAAGGGGAGGGAGCGGCCCGGAACAGGAATTTTTGCGGCGGCGCGATAATTTCACAATTTGGATATTGAAAAGTCCCGCGTGGCCGGGTATAATAACGTTGTGTCGTTATCTCCTTGAATCAACCGCGTTGTGATAAGCTATTAGCCGTTAGCTGTTAGCTGTTAGTCAGGTATTACCAGTCTAAGGCAAACAGCTAAAAAGGAAGCTGAGAGCGAAATCACCCGTTTGTAAAGTCATGCAAACGATAAGTGCAGCACGTAATACCAAGAACCACAAAGCTAAGAGCTAATAGCTAAAATGCTCATACGGCTGAGTAAAAGGGATAACCAGTTAAAGTTATAGCACGATTTGGAGGTGTTACCATGCCTGAAATTACAAAAGACACCATCATTGGTGAAGTTCTCGCCATTGCGCCGGACACTGCGCCCATCTTCATGGCCGCCGGGATGCACTGCCTGTACTGCCCCGCCTCTCAGGGCGAGACCATCGAGGAAGCCTGCTATGTCCACGGAATCGACTGCGACACGCTGTTGGACGAGATCTACAGCCATATGGCCCTGAAAGAGTAAGTTTTCCAACCCGGTCAGGTCCCGGAACGCGGCTGCGCTTCCGGGGCTTTTCCATTTCATTTATAGATAAGGGAAACATGAAACAGATGATA
This sequence comes from Clostridiales bacterium, assembly GCA_021203185.1. Classification (GTDB taxonomy): domain Bacteria; phylum Bacillota; class Clostridia; order Oscillospirales; family Oscillospiraceae; genus Onthomonas. The sequence goes on along the minus strand of JAJQBR010000045.1, from coordinate 2,258 downwards.
CAACTGACGCCCCGGCTCCGGGCCGCCGCCGACTGGGTGCCGGAAGGGGCGCGCCTCTGCGACGTGGGGACGGACCACGCCCACCTCCCCGCCGCCTTGCTGCTGGAGGGGAAAATCAGCCGGGCTATCGCCTCTGACATCCGCTCCGGCCCCCTGAGCCGGGCGGAAAATACGATTCGTCGGTTCGGGCTGGAGGAACAGGTAGAACTGCGGCTCTGCCCCGGCTTGGAGGGCATTGCCCCCGGCGAGGCCGACACTGTGACCATCTGCGGCATGGGCGGCGAGATGATTTTGCACATTTTGGAGGTCGCCCCCTGGACGAAGCAGGGGGTGCGGCTGATTTTGCAGCCCCAACGCTCCCAACCGGAGCTGCGCCGCTGGCTGGCGGCCAACGGCTACGCCGTCCGTCGGGAGCGGGTGGTGCGGGAAGGGTCGCGCTGGTATGCACTTTTGCTGGCCGAGGGCGGCCAGGAACCGCCTCTCTCCCCGGCGGAGGAGCTGGCGGGACGGCCCGCCCATTGGGTGCGGGAGCCGGAACGCCTGGAGGCCCTGCGCGCACTGGCGGCGAAGAATGAGCGGCTGCTCCGGGGGCTGGAACGCTCCGCCAAGCCGGAGGACGCACCCCGGCGAGCCTGGCTGCAACAAGCCCAGGCGGAGCTGACCCGGTGGCTCCGGGAGACCCCTCAATGGGCGGCAGGTCAGCAGTCGTTCCTCTGACGCGGAAAGCACACTGGTTTGAGGCGGCAGGCAGAACGATTTTTGTGTTTTTGCCGCTGTCGCCCGGACAAATTGCCCACACGCCCTTGCAATCAGGGGGCTTTTTCCGTATAATAGGGTTGTGCTTTGTTCTGACGCCTGCTGTGAGTGCGGCAGGCCGGGACAAGCTACCGCCGGGCGGTCTGCGGCAGAGGACTTTCTCTGTGCGCCGCTCCTGTGCGGATCACTGGCGCTTCGGCTTCACCGGGGCGCAAAAGGAGAATTTCTACTATGGTAAAAGCAATCGTAGGCGCAAACTGGGGCGACGAGGGCAAAGGCAAAATTACCGATATGCTGGCGGAGGAGTCCGATGTTGTCATCCGGTTTCAGGGCGGCGCCAACGCGGGCCACACCATCATCAATGAGTATGGTCGGTTTGCGCTGCACATCCTCCCCTCCGGCTCCTTCTATCCCCATGTGACGAATATCATCGGCAACGGCGTAGCGCTGGACATCCAGCGGCTGGTGAACGAGCTGAAGGACATCACCGCCCAGGGCGTCCCCGCTCCCAACCTGATTGTCTCCGAGCGGGCGCAGCTGCTGATGCCCTACCATATTTTGCAGGATGCCTATGAGGAGGAGCGGCTGGGCGGCAAAGCCTTTGGCTCCACCAAGTCCGGTATCGCCCCCTTCTATTCCGACAAATACGCCAAGACCGGCATCCAGGTCTGCGACCTGTTCGATGAGGAACGGCTGCGCCAGCGGCTCTGCGCCGCCGTGGAGCGGAAGAACGTCATGTTCCAGTACCTCTACCACAAGCCCACCCTGAACGCCGACGAGCTGTTTGACCAGCTGATGGAGTACCGGGAGTTGGTACGCCCCTACGTGGGGGACGCAGTCACCTTCGTCCATCAGGCGCTGCGGGAGGGCAAGTCCATCCTGCTGGAGGGCCAGCTGGGTTCCATGAAGGACCCAGACCTGGGTATCTTCCCCATGACCACCTCCTCCCACACGCTGGCGGGCTTCGGCTGCGTGGGGGCCTGTGTGCCGCCCACCTCCATTGAGGACGTCATTGCCGTCACCAAAGCCTATTCCTCCTGCGTGGGGGCCAAGACAGAGCCGTTTGTCTCCGAGCTGCTGGGGGACGCGGGCGACGAGCTGCGCCGCCGGGGCGGCGACAAGGGCGAGTTTGGCGCCACCACTGGTCGGCCCCGCCGGGTGGGCTGGTTCGACGCCGTGGCCACCAAGTACGGCTGCATGGTGCAGGGCGCGACCCAGGTGGCCCTGACCTGCCTGGACGTACTCAGCTACCTGGACGAAATCCCCGTCGTCACCGGCTATGAAATCGACGGCCAGGTGACCACCACCTTCCCCGTCCCCGGTGTGCTGGAGCGGGCCAAGCCGGTGTTCACCACTCTCCCCGGCTGGAAGTGCGACATCCGGGGCATCACCGACTACAACGCCCTGCCGGAGAACGCCAAAAAATACGTAGACTTCCTGGAGAGCCAAATCAACGCGCCCATCACCATGGTTTCCACCGGGCCGAAGCGCCACGAGATGAC